>JBNMHN010000067.1:0-6999 GCA_050872805.1 Clostridia bacterium | reverse complement strand
GTTTATAGTGATGTTGCGGAAACTGACGCGCACGCTGCGGAACTTGAGGAGCGCCGCCGCGCTAAAAAACTCAAATGGTTTGATGTTTTTGTTGGAATATTCAGCCTCGTGCTTGCGATTGGCACGCTTGTTGCGGCTTTCTTCATCCTTGCTTCCGCCATTTGACGGGCTGGTGCGATAGCGCACGGCTACAGGTACTGTTCCTACGAAGAAGTGACTTTTCGTGGACGGCGAAAACTAAGAATGTTATAGTTATTCCGTTCTCGGTGGGGATAGCCCCGCTGCTGCAGGTTTGGCGAGTGGCACTATATGAAATTGGGTACATAGAAAATTTTCTATGTACCTTTTTGATATATTATGGGTTACACAATTTTTTGACCGCGTCAGCAATCAATAAGAATTATCATTATAAAATGATTAATACGATAGTAATTGCTTATAGAAAGAAATGACATAATTGATAAGTGATAAATTGACTTCGACATCGTGTTTGTCGCGAATATCTGTCAGTTTCTTGTATGCTTGTCGCTGTTCTTCAGTTAGTGAGTCAAAAAAGTCGCTTTCAACACTTAGCAGCCTATTTTGATAGTATGCAAGTTTTCCGCAGGGCGGATTTTCAGCAAACAAATTATAAATAATTTCAACGATTTCGATCATAAAAACTCCTCCTCTGCAGACAATATATCAGTTGTTTGACAAAAAAAATAATTTTACCGAACATTTTAGCGTATAATTTATAAAATTTTTTTTAAAAAATATGTCGAAAATGTTTGGAAAAAAAATTTATATGTGCTAAAATAAAATCGTAGTTATAAATTATTGTTTGCAAAAAAATGATAATGATTAGATTTTTCAGGGGTTATGCGAATTTTTTCCGTCTTTTTTAAGAGTAAAAAAATGGGAAAAGCGCGAAAAATGCTATGATTTGTTTGCTTTTGACAAATAATAGTGGTATAATGGGACTGACGGATAATTTTTGTATATTTTTAACAATTATGCAAAGACTATCTTTGGAACAAAACGGAGGAAAAATAATGGCAGAACTACTAACTATGTTTTCACAGTTGATGGTCACAAAAATTGATAAAGATTCAGACTGGTCATTTTTGAACCCAATTCTTGAGGTGCTCGCTTCTGTGTTGGTGCCAATTTTGATTATCGTTGGTACAGCGGGGATGATATACGCTATTGTACTTGGCGTGAAGCTTGCAAGGGCAGAATCGACAGATGCAAGAGACGAGGCGAAAAAGCGTCTTATCAACGCCGTTATCGCTCTAGTAGTAATGATTGCACTCATCCTACTTCTTCAACTCTTCACAGACAACATTGCAAAATGGATTGGCGACATCGCTGATTATCCGCAAGATAATGAAGGAAGCGGCGGACAAGGTGGGACAACTACTATAGTTACAAGTCTAAAATTGTTGCTTGGGCGCTAATCATAATGCAAAGATAAAGATATAGTTTATGACAGTTTGTTGTGACTATATCTTTTTTTTTCGCGTCAGCCAACCACAGCAGTGCGCTATCGCACCGAGAACAAACCCTTATAAAAAGAATAAACGTTTGCCGCCCGCATAGGGTTATTGCTTGTACTGATAGTAATTGCACTAGTTGGCTGCCCCACCGAGAACAAATCTTTATAAAAAGAATAAACGTTTGTCGTCCATTAAAGCAAAATCTCCGTAGGGAAAGTACCTGCGGCGGTGCGCCATCGCACCGAGAATAAACCCTTATAAAAAGAATAAAAGTACGCCGCCCGCATAGGGTTATTGCTTGTACTGACTGTAACCACACCAGTGGCGTTTGCCACTTGACTTTGTGAGGGAAAATGAGTATAATTAAATTAAATGGAAAAGCACATACTAAATGAGTGCAAACCGCGCACAAAAGAGAGGATGTAAAAAGATGACGCAAATGGATTTTAGTGCACAAAAGCCGAACGTAATAACATTAGCAAACGTGATTTGTCCTGAGGAGACGGAAAAAATTGGTGTCGCAATCTTGCGCGAATGCGACTTTGATGCCTATGCAAAAAACAAACGTAGAGACATAGAGATAGAGCATAAAGGTGCGCATCCAAAATTTTGGATTTACTTTGACAAAGATGCCGCAATGTTGTGCAAACTCAGCAATAGACGTTTTTCGATTATGGGCGAACTCATAATGACAAAATTGCTAGACCTAGCAAGCGTCGCGCACGCAAAATACCTGCCCGCAGTCGTCATCTTGCCAAACGGCGAATTCGCGCACGCAACACTTAGCCCCGACATTATCAAGGGCAGAACAAAAAAGGTCGGCTCAGGCGAACTTGAGGAAGTCAGCGCCCGCAGTCTAGCAAGCGACTATCTAAACTACATTTATGACACGCAACACGGAAAAAAATCAAGTACGAGCATACCGTAGATTTTTACACAAAAGTTTTTGCGGAAAGGAGCAACCTCAGTTCGCGAGAACTTAAAATCTTGCACAATGATATGCTCAAACAAGCACTGCTGCAAGGCTTGTTTGTTATGAACGATATGCACGAAGAAAATGTCGGCTTTTTGGTCAATAAGGACACAAAAAAAGTCACGCTAATGCCAATCTACGACTACGGTTCAGCGCTCCAACTCGATTGGAACTTCAAAACCACATACAATAAAGCGCAATCATTCCAATGTAGTGCAACGCGCAACACGCAATCGCAAATGTTGCAAAAACAAGCAAACAACTTACTTAACAACACCAAAAACAACGTTATGTTTGGCGTGCACACACCACTTGTCAACTCAAGCATAGAAATTCACGACAACAACAATGCGCATAGTGAGCCCTTGTCCAATGATTCTCTGCTAATATTAACGAGAGAACTTGCGCAAGAAATGCAAATGAATGATGAATTGCGTAATTTTTATGAGCGCCTAAAACGTCAAATTGACTTCAACCAAATCCGCGACTTTTATGCAAATAGCATAGACCCAACAACCAACGAACCGCTTGTTCCCGAAATTTATATCGGCACCGCAGAGCAAACGTTCAAAGCGGCGTGCTTTATGCTTGATAAGGAACTCGCGCGCGCAAAAAATAGCGCCGCCAACAAAGAAACACCTTCATCCACACAATCAAGATGAAACGATGCTGGAGTGAGTGGCTTACCACAAAAATAAGGTTTTCTTTATTTAAGTGCTGGCGCGGTCAAGCGGGCTATCACGCCAGTACCCATAGCAGTGCGCTATCGCACCAGCAACGGGGCTATCCCCGCCCGAGAACAAAATAATATAGAAAGTATAAGACTTTCGCCGCCCACAAACGTTTGTGGTGTGTAGGGAAAGTAACCACAGCAACGGGACTATCAACGAGAAATAATAAATATAGAAAGTATAAACCTTCGCCGTCCACACAAGCATATGACGCGTAGGGAAAGTACCTGTAGCAGTGCGGCTAATCGCGTACTAGAAAATATAGAAAGTATAAGACTTTCGCCGCCCACAAACGTTTGTGGTGTGTAGGGAAAGTACCTGTAGCAGTGCGCTATCGCACAGGGAGAGAGTATGAGTAGTAAAGTAAGAATAGGAATAATCGCAATGCTAATCACCGCAATCGCAGTCGTCTTTTCAGGCTGCTCACTGCCAACGCTCAGCGGCGGCGGCAGCACATCAAGCGGCAACAACACCATCGGCGGCGGCGGATTTATTTTGTACCCCGACGGCAAACGCACGGAGGACTCCAAACAAGACATCGGCAAAGACGGCGTCGACCTCTCAGCAGCCTATGAAAACCTGCTTGGCATCAAAGTGGCCTACGACGGCAGCGCCCACACAGCCGAAACGCTAAAAGACGAAAAGTTTGAAGCCACTTACAACCGCGTCAGCGAACACCTAAAAACAAACACAACGCTCGACCCCGCAGAGTTTGTCAAAGCAAACGCCGAACTGGGCGTCAGCGAAACATATATCAGCCGCACAATGTGGATATATAACTACATCAACCAGTACCGTGCACTTGCGCGCCTCATCCTCGCCGACCTCTCCAAAAATTATGGACTAGGCATCGACGACGGTTTGGTGCTAAATAATAACCTCTATGGCAGCATCGAATATAACGCGCTTGCAATCACCGACGACGGCAACTATACCTCAAACAAAAACATAATCAATGCAAACGTCACCGAAACAACAACTACATTGACCGCCGAAAATCCATTCGTAGGACGCGGGGAAGCAGTGTTTGATAACAGCGGAACATATGTCGATTTCAACACAGCAACAACTGTCGATTTTGAAATGCCAAACCCCGTTCCAAGTAAAGCCTATTCATTCTTGTGCAATCTAAATAGTTCAAACGCAACTTTTGTTTTCACAATCAACAACCCATACTACGACCCAAGCAACATCGTCAACCAGCCAACAAAAATTGACGAAGAAACTGGTGACCAAGTTGCGAACCCCGACTATATCGAAAATCACATCCTCAGTATGCAAACAATTTCATTCGTAGGTAGCATCAACGCCGACGGGAGTGTCACATATACAATCGGCGAAGGCGCACTTACTGAGCCAACCGCCAACGAATTTTTGACACAGTACGTCGATAAATTTGCAAACTACCTCGCACTAAAATTGCTCGAAACGCATATATTCGCGCAAACAACATTCGACGGCAACCCTGAGGAAGTGGACGACATCGCGTTCTTTGAACACTACGAAAATTGGCTTGCATATCAAGGCAAACTTGGCTTCGATGAAAAATTTTTCGACTCAAATAATATCGAATATGACACCGTCGAAATGTTTGCAAAAGTCGTCGAAAAATACATCGTCGGCGAAGATGTCATCGCAGCAGACGAAACCGCTGGCGAGTACAGCAAAGACATAAAAAATACAGTTAAGCAGTCAGTTTTTGATAGTATAACCGCAAAAATGAGCAAGAATACTGACAATTTAGTGTTTGACAACGATAACGGGGAAACGTATTTTCAAACAGTATATTGCGTCGAATATAAAGATTATTCGGCTAAAGAATTGTTTAACCTAAAAGACAACGACAAAAATGCAAACAACGCAAATAATATCGCTAGCAGCGTCCGCGCGCAAAACGTTTCTGCAAATAGCGTTGGCGATTGTGATATAACAGTAGACGTCGGCGACGACGATATTTTGATACTGCCCGAGGAAAATTATTACAGCTTCGTCATTATGCTCAAGCAAGGCACCGACCCGTGCATTATGCAAGGACTAATGATGTTGTTTTGGCAAAAGAATAACGACATTAACATTGATATGGGCTACCGCTATGTGCTTGAAGGCAAAAACAAAATTTTTGCCAACGTCGACTATACAATCGAGCCACCTGAAACAGACGAAGAAGAAGGCGTCAAAAACGAATTTAACGGCAAATTAGAAAAATATGACGGCGAACAATTGACATTGGACGCGGCAAACAAAATGTCATTCGCGCTTGAGGACTACAACACGCCGCAAATCGACACAATAAAGAACAGGGAAATAACGCTCTCAAAATTTGCAAACAACTTTGCCGCCACAACCGCAACAATGCAAAACATCTCGCGTATCGCATACTCGTTTGACACCACACTCAACTACTACTATTATATCGAATCTTCCGCCGACTGCGACTTTGTGGAAGTAACCTTGCGTGCCACACTAACCGATAATGCCAGCGAAACCGACAACTTGCCATTCAGCCTCGTCTTTATGGAAACCGTGCTCGACTCTACCGCCGAATCTACTGACTGACCGCGCTAGCAAAATAAAGGAATATCATTATTTAGATGCTGACGCGGTCAAGGTGCATTTTCGCCCATAAAAACCGCGGCCCCTTCCGGGAGATTTCTCCGCTGCAGCGAAAACGCTGTTTCCGCTTTCGGTCGAAATGACAAGGGGGGAGAGTAACTTACCACAAAAATAAGGTTTTCCTTAATAATGCAGTAAAAAGGATAGAAAGAACATTATTTTGCCGTCCGCAAAAACCACTTAAACGCACAAACAGTACCCACAGCAGTGCGCTATCGCATACGAGCAGCAATAAAACATAGAAAGAACACTATTTTGCCGCCCGCGAAAGCGGCTTAAACGTACTGACAGTACCTGTAGCGGTGCGCTATCGCATACGAGCAGTGAAAAACATAGAAAAGAATACAACTTCGCCGTCCGCGAAAGCCCATAAATAGTATTGACAGTACCTGCAGCAGTGCGCTATCGCACACGAGCAGTAAAAAGAATAGAAAGAATGTTCGTTCGCCGTCCGCGAAAGCCACTTAAACACACAAACAGTACCCACAGCCGCGGGCCTTCCCGCAAAAAGTTGAAAAAATATGTCAAATAGGGTTGATTTTTTTTGTAAATTTGGTATAATATCTATGTAGAGTAAAAAACTAACTTAACGAAAATACGAAAATGCGCCGCGACTAGGGGTTAGATGAGGGGCGCGCATAAAATTTGAAGCACTAAGGATGGAGGAAAAATGAGGTCACAAGTACTAGGATTGTTTGGCGATATCGTCAATGGTATCGGCAACATATTCAGCGGCATCGCGAATTGGTTCAGCGACCGCATAGGTCAGTATATCGACTATTTAGTGAGTATCATACTCAAGTTCGCGTACGAAATTTTGAAAGTGTTTTTCATCTTGATTGACTTTGTTCAACTCTTGTTTAGAAAAATCGCAGGGCTTGATACAGTTCGATACAACGGACAAGAAAACATCTCAGGCGACATCGCGTGGTGGCTGTTCCAGCAACCCGCAGTTACCGACGCGCTAATTTCGCTCATCGTCGTCGCCGTCGTAATGGTGTTTATGGCAACATTTGTTGCAATCATTCGCAACAACTATAAAGCAAAAGAAGCAAAAGAAACAGCAATCGGGCCCGTCATCGGGCAGGCATTCAAAGCACTATTCTCATTCATATTCGTGCCAATCGTCTGCTATTTTGGCGTGTTCGTTTCAAACGGACTATTGAAAACAATCGACCAAGCAACAAGAATCTCAGATTCCGTG
>JBNMHN010000066.1:0-7015 GCA_050872805.1 Clostridia bacterium | reverse complement strand
TCGTAGGCTTCGTAGGCATTGACGATGCGTGTCACCAGCTTGTGGCGCACAATGTCCTTCTTGTTGAACTCTACCACCGAGATGCCTTCGATACCGCTGAGCAGCTGCAGAGCTTCCTTCAGTCCGCTCTTCTGCTCGTGGGGCAGGTCTATCTGGGTCATGTCGCCGGTGATGATCATCTTGGTGTTCTGTCCCATGCGGAAGCAAAAAAGGTTGTTGAAATTGTCAAAAAGATTTTTAAGACACGCAAAAACAATCAATCAATCGGTATTATCACTTTCAACACCGAACAAGAGTCCGCTATTGAGGACGCACTTGACGAAGAATGCGCAAAAGACCCGAAATTCCGCGACCAATTCTTGCTTGAAACAAACCGCAAGGAAAATGGCGAGGACACGAGCCTATTTATCAAAAACCTTGAAAATGTGCAAGGTGACGAACGCGACATTATCATCTTCTCAATCGGTTATGCTAAAAACGAGTACGGCAGAGTCGTCGCACAGTTTGGACCATTATCCGTTGAGGGCGGAGAAAACCGCTTGAACGTCGCAATCACACGTGCAAAAGAAAAAATCTATGTCGTAACAAGTATTGAACCTGAAGAACTAAATGTTGAAAATTCAAAAAATGCAGGTCCAAAGATTTTCAAAAACTACTTGCGTTATGCGCGCGCCGTTTCAAACGGAAACGCGCTTGAAGCACAACTGATTTTGAACTCCTACGACTCACAAGAAATGCCAAAAATGGAAATTATCAATTCGTCATTTGAAAACGAAATCAAATCTAGCCTCGAAGACGCGGGCTATACCGTTGAAACCAACATCGGCAACACGGACTACAAGATTTCGCTTGCAATCTATGACAAGGAACTTGACAAATACCTCATCGGCATTGAGTGCGACTACAGTGCCTACAACAGCAGTGATAGTTTGCTAGAACGCGACGTCTACCACCCTGCCTTTCTAAAGAGCCGTGGTTGGGACATCTTGCGCGTTTACAGCCGCGACTGGTGGTTACACAAAGGCAAAGTTGTTGCACAAATCACAAAAATTGCGGATAAAAACCGCGCAAAGTTTGCCGCCGAATCAGCAAAAACCGCAAAAAAATGATATGATAAATAAAAAAAAACAGCATTTGCCCTACAACGACGATGCTGTTTTGTTTTTAATTTATTGTTTTCATCAATCTAAACTTTCAATATTAATAAATTTAACAAATGTGACGGCATTTTTTAATGACATTGTTGCGTCGGTATTGTTGCGTAAAAAAGGCTGCAAAGAAAATCATTTCTTTGCGGCCTCTTTTTTTGCGTGTTTGCGTTTTTTGAAAAACTTGAACTTTGGCATTTGAATTGCAGGCTTGTCGTCGACAAGCACTTTCACATCGTCGCGCAAGTCTGCACCATTACGCTCATAGTCCTTGCGAAGTTGTTTTGCAATTTTCTTTGGTAAAATATGCAATTCCTTTAAATGCGCAACATTGACAAGGCGTGGCTCATAATAGCCCTTTTCGCTAGGAACAGTAAATTCCTCGCCCTCGCCTGTGCCAAATATTCCGTCCACCCATTTACATAAGTAGAAATGTTGGTGCGCACTCTCAGAAATAAACTCATACACCTTTTTGACAACTTCAATGTCAATTCCAAATTCTTCTTTGATTTCACGAACCACCGTTTCTTCCAATTTTTCGCCTGTTTCCTGCTTCCCCCCTGGCAGGCAATAGAAGGCGTGGTTCACTTTCTTTCGGTACATTAGCCCGATTTTGTCTCCTTCTATTATAATGGCTCTAGCGCTAATTCTTTTCATAACTTATAGTTTATCACAAAAATTACTATCTTGCAATTAAATTATAATGCTATTTGAAAATTTTTATTAAAAGTTAATTCTTGAGCCAATTTCATAGTATTAATCTTGCAAAATTTATTAAGTGGACTATGCCCAAATCGCAAAAAAATTGCGAACGTTTACAAAAAAAACTGCAAGACATACATCTTACAGTTTAATTTCGATTTTAAAATTATGCAATCATAAGTTCGCTAGCATCTGTATAGCCTTCAAGTGATGCTGGCATATCGGCAATTGATTGTTTGCCATATGTAACTTTCATTGTGCATTTAACTTTCATTGATTGTTCTGTAAACAATGAAGGGTCAACTACGTCACCACTAAGGTCAGCATCTGCTTTTGGTGTATAAATCTTGAAGTCCAATGAAATTTCAGCAAGTTTTCCGCCTTTAAGTGTAATCTTTGCCTTGCCGTCAATTTTCATCCCGTCAGCAATTTCATATCCTTTAGCCGTAACAACATACTTGTCGTCTCCAAACTTTTCAGCAGAAACTTTCATTGTCTCCGACTCAAAGTTTACATCCATAAAGTCTGTAGGTGAAATTGGCATTTCTTCTGATGATTCGCCAAGAACTGCAGTCAAAGTGCCAGAGAGTTCAGCGATATCAAATTCATCTGCCTCAACATATGTTTTATTCTTTGTGTCTACAGTGTAGAAATTGTCACCAATCTTTCCAAGTATTGCTTCAGAATCCATCTTTTGAGTTGCTTTACCCATAGAAGCAGAACCCTTTATTTTCGTATATAATTTTACATTGTCAAAGTTCTTTACTCCGTCAACTTCTGTGATTTCTCCAGATTTCTTGACTGTAGAAGTGATATCTGACTTAACAGTCCCTTGATCCAACTTCATTTCCATTTTCATTGTTGTAACAATTTTAAAATCGGTTGTAATTTCAGTTGTGTTTGTCATTGCTTCAGCGTAAACTTGTTGCGCTTGAGCGATTTCAACTTTTTCCCCGCCGCATGCTGTGAAGAACAGTGCGCAAGGCAAAATTGCAATCATCGCAAGTAATGCTCTAATACTATTTTTCATAATGTTTTTCTCCTTTTTTAAACATAGTAATAATATAGCACATTATAAAAATTTTGTAAACTATTTTTCGACAATTTTTATAAAAATTTTCATATTTTTTATTGCTAAAACTTCTCCCCAGCAAGTTCAAAGCAAACACTTGTTTTCAGCAAAAATATGTGCTATAATCTATGCAACTTTTGGTCGCGCAGCATTATGGCATTTACATAATATATCGCTCGCGCCATACTATATTATAGATTGGAGGAAATATGATAACAATTAGTAACCTTGAGTTGCGCTTTGGCGGTCAACTCTTGTTTCAGGATGTCAACTTGAAATTTGTTTCGGGCAACTGCTACGGAATTATCGGCGCAAACGGCGCGGGCAAGTCGACATTTTTGAAAATCATTTCGGGGCAAATCGACAGTTATAAAGGCAGTGTCGATGTCGACGAAAAATGCCGTATGAGTGTTTTGCAACAAGACCACTTCAAATACGACGACTTCACGGTTTTTGACACCGTCATTATGGGCAACAAAAAACTATACGACATTATGAAAGAAAAGGAAGCGCTTTACGCAAAGCCCGACTTCACTGAGGAAGACGGCTTGAAAACCGCCGAACTTGAGGCAGAGTTTGCCGAAATGAACGGCTGGGATGCCGAAACCGAAATAGCGCAACTTTTGGGCGGGTTGGGGCTCGACGACTCCTACCTTTACCTTGAAATGAAAACCCTCAAAGAAAGCGAAAAGGTCAAAATTTTGCTCGCGCAAGCACTCTTTGGCAGCCCCGACATCTTGCTTTTGGACGAACCTACAAACGGTCTTGACATCAAATCCGTCGAATGGCTTGAGGAGTTTTTAATCAACTTTGCAGGCACGGTCATCGTCGTTTCGCACGATAGACACTTCTTGAACACCGTCTGCACGCACACGGTCGACATCGACTACGGCAAAATCACTATTTATGCTGGGAACTACGACTTTTGGTATCAATCAAGCCAACTCACACAACAGTTGATGAAAAACCAAAACAAGAAAAAGGAAGAAAAGATTGCCGAACTCAAAGCGTTCATTCAACGCTTCTCGGCAAACAAATCTAAATCAAAACAAGCAACTTCAAGAAAGAAAATTTTGGAGAAAATCCAAATTGAAGATATGCCTGCTTCTAGCCGCAAATATCCGTACGTAAACTTTAAAGCAGAAAAACCACTTTCAAAAGAGGTTATTCAGGCAAACAATTTGACTGTTTATAATGACGAAGGCAAAGCGATTTTGAATAACGCCGAATTTAGAATTAATAAAGACGATAAAATCGCAGTTCTCGGCGACGACATTGCGGTTACTGCATTTTTCAAGGCGCTTGCGGGCGAATCAAAATACGACGGCTCAATTTCAATCGGCGCAAACACAAAAATGAGTTATTTGCCAAATGACAAAAACTCATACTTTGAGTGCGACCTCAACATTATCAACTGGTTAGCACAATTTACAAAGGAAACGGACGAAACATTTTTGCGCGGATTCCTCGGACGTATGCTCTTTTCGGGTGAGGACGGCTTGAAGAAAGTCAAAGTCCTCTCAGGGGGCGAAAAAGTGCGTTGTATGCTCTCAAAAATGATGCTTGAAGCTGGCAACTTGCTTATGCTCGACCAACCAACAAACCACCTCGACCTTGAAAGTATCACGGCACTCAACGACGCTTTGATTGACTTTGACGGCGTTGTCATCTTCGCGTCTCACGACCACGAGTTCTTGTCATCTATTGCAAACCGCATCTTTGAAATCAAGGACGGCAAACTCATCGACCGTATGGAAACTTTTGAAGAATACATTGCAAAATAGTAAAAATTTGTAGTATTTTAGTTGTCTCAACCAGTTTTACATCAAAAACAATATAGTTAGATGAATTTCATTTGATAATTAAATAAATTAGTTTAACGATTAGTTAGTGCTAAATAATTAAAAAACAACAAAACAAAAACAAAACAACGGCAAAGGTTTTCAACTTTGCCGTTGTTTTCATATTCTCTAAAATTACAAAACAACTCACTTTACTGTTTAAACAACGTGATTGTTTTTCTATTCCTTGCAGTCGCGAAACAATTTTATATCGCAACCCAGTTGTTGACGCCTGTTGGCGCTGAAATTGATACTTCAATCGTGGTGTTTTCCGCGGCCTCAAACGTCATCTTTTGCGCGTCTTTGTTTTGAATTTTGCAATTCATATATAGTGTATGACTAATAAAGATTGTAAACTTTGCGTTTTTTGCCCAGCCTACAACACTACGCTGTCCCGTTCCTTGTACTACGAATTCACGTGCAACCTTACCACTTTCGTCAAGAAGATATATCAAATAACTCCTATCCACATTTGTAGAAAAATTTATAGCGATGTCAATTTTGTAAAGAGCATATGTTAATCGCAAAATAGGATAATCATCAGCCGCAACCCATATTGTATCAAAACTCCACGGCGCCGCCACGTTCCATTGATAAGTAGTCGTTCCCCTAACATATGTTTCCTTTAGTTTTAAACTGTCATCCGCAAGCACAGAATATAATCCGTTGGTTGTATCCGTCGTGGCAGATATTGCCTTCAATAGCGACAAACCATTATAACCAATTATAACGCAATTATAAGCAATTGTGTCGGTGTTGGTTGTTCCTCTTGAAGTGTTTGAAATCGCATAGTTCACATCTATAGTACCTATAGTATTTAAAATCAATATGCAATTACTAATTTGCCCCAAATCTCCACCCAATAATGCCCCGTACCCTTGTCTAGACACCATTTCAACCAAGTTATCTACCCACACACAGCAATTTTGAACTTTTTTTGCAAAGCCAGCAATTATTCCACAAACTGAATCCGTATCCCCTTCCCCAAACAGATTCAAAGAGGTAAGATTTATTGAACAGTTGTTAATGCTTTCAGCATATCCTGCAATTACTCCCACATACACCACTGGGTCACTTGAAGTTCCGCTAATTTGTACTTCCCCCTCAACGTAACAATCGCTTATATTCTTTGCATTTCCACCTATTATGCCCACAGTACCACTTCGCGGCCCAGAAACCAAGCCATAAGTAATATTCCCCACAATGTAACAACCCTTAATATTCTCCGCATTGCCAGCAATTAGCCCTGTGCTTTCTGTAACACCATTCCCGTGTTGTGAAATTCTAATTTCGCCCGTAACTCCACAATCCTCAATCATAGATGTAGTCCCAGTTATTGTCTGGACAATCCCTGAAGCAATATATTGCCACATATTACTTCCCAAATCTTAGGTATAACTAAAATTAAAACCACAAGATACTTCACAATCTTTTATAACGCTATCACTCGCAGTCACTGCGACCCCACCAAGATATACATAGTTATCATAGATATGAACACTCCCCCCTATAGTTATCGGGCTACCCATAACATCGCAGTTTAAAATAGTGCTTGATTCGACCTTGCTTGCAACCCCACCAATATTTATATGCGATGTATTAGACTGCGTCCACGTGAGATAAAAAGTTTTATCTCCCACATTAGTTGCTTGAAAATCAATTGTAATATTTTTTATTTCAGCACTCTTCAAATAACTAAACAACACACCATAATAAGCATAATAACCGCTCGTGTAGTTAGTGTAATTTAATTTGAGTTGCCCTTTAATTATTATCTTTTTACCTTTTCCGTCTAAAACTCCAGAAAATGGATATGCGGGAACTTCCCCCGAAGAACACAGCCCTTTTGTCCCGTCAGTTTGCTCTTCAGTTGCAACACCAATAGGCACCCAAGAAGATGCGTCAATTTCTATATCATTCGTTAATACAAAGTATTTATTTGAATAAGCATTTCCTGAAACAACCTGCTCCGAAAGCTCTGTCAATTGCGCTTGTGTTGATAATTCATACGCAAAACTTTCGCTGTTCCCGCTGCGCTCATTTTCATATGATACAGCGCTAGAAGTGTTTAAACTTGATTCTTCAAAATCATTCATTGAAAAACTGTAACTAAGCAACAAAATACCTACCAACACCAAAAGCCACAAAAGCATATTTGTGGCAAAATATTTACATTTCGTTTTTGCATCGTAAAAATTCAATTCTTGCATTTTTTTACAGCTATATTGCACATTTTTGCACCCATACTGTTT
>JBNMHN010000065.1:0-7175 GCA_050872805.1 Clostridia bacterium | reverse complement strand
TGCGATAGCGCACGGCTACAGGTACTGTCCCTACAAGTAATTTACTTGCGCGGGCGGCAGGGTATGTGGCTTATCACAAATCATAAGGTATTCCTTATTATATATAAAAAGCAGTTTCCAAAATATGCGCAAAAAGGTGCCGCAAAACGCTTGACTTGAATATGTTATTTCAGTATAATCAAACCATAGATTACTAATACTATTCAATAGGAGGCAGAAAATGAATAAGTTAAGACTACTTGTTTGTGGAATCTTGCTCGTTTGCACAAGCGTTGTGTTCGCGGCGTGCGGCGACAAAGATTTCAAGACTGAGGATGTCAAACTCGGGCAAAATGAGTTCGTGTATGACGGCAATTCTCATATTTATGACATTACATACAAAGACACAAAAATTGAGGCACTTTATTCTCTTGACGGGGAAAACTTTACTGAAAAAGACAAACTCGCGATTATCAATGCGGGTACTTACAAGGTATATTTCAAGATTTCCGCTAAGGGCTTCAAAGAATATACTGGTAACCACGATGTAATCATCAAAAAGGCTACAATTAATCCTGACAACTTGGCTTTTGGTGCTACAAGTTTTCAGTACGACGGCACGAAAAAGATGTTCGATGTTGGCTATGGTAGCGAACAAGTTGAGGTCAAGTACAGTCTTGACGCAGACGATAGCAAAACTTATGTGACAAAAGACCAAATGAATATTGTGGACGCTGGCACATATACTGTTTTCTTCAGCGTTTCTTCGCCAAACTTTGAAACTTTCTATGGTCAAAAAACAATGGTTATTGCAGACAAAACTATTGAGGCGCAAGACGTTACAGTTGAGGGCGCGCAAGACGGCAAAGTTACCTATACATACACGGGCGCAAGCCAAATCTTTGATGTAACAGTTGCGGGACTTGAAAATCCTACTGTTGAATACTCACTCGACGCGGGCGAAACAAAGACTTGGGTTTCTAAAGCAGATTTCCCAGTTTTGGGCACTGACGCATCAAACAACGACAAGCCACGCACAGTGTTCTTCAAGGTTAGCGCAACAAACTATGCTGACTACATCGGTAGTGCTGTTGTTTCAGTACAACAAATTCAATTTGTTCCAGAAGATTTTAACATCACTACAAGCGCAACATTCTTAGGTTGCGCGCAAAGCTTCGATATTGAATATGTTGGCACAAAGATTGCACAACCAGAAATCTTGATTCGCTATGCACTTTATGACGGCACAAGCGATTTTAACCCTGACACTGATTGGAGCACTTTAACAACCGCTCTTAACATTATAAATGCGGGTGAATACACTGTATACTACTATGTTATCGACCGTTCTACAAAGAAATTGCACGCTCCATATGGCGTGAAAAATTTGTCAGCGGCAACGCTTGCTGATGCAAAATCGTTTACATTCACAGTAAACAAAGCAAACCTTGCTGATTTTGGCGGAATTGAAGCAACTAATACAGAGTTGGTTTATAATGGAGCAGTAAGACTTCCAGATGTTACATTCAAAGCAAACGAGGGCGTTACAGTTGAGCCAACAATTATGTTTGCTACATCTGAAAACGGCACATATTACACGAGAGAGAATGCGCTTAGTAATGAGGCTTTTGCAAACTTCAAAAATGCTGGAGATTATACTGTTTACACAAAAGCAGTTGTAGGCGATTCTTCAAACTATACTGAAGTTAAGCAAACTATCAACTTCACAGTTGCAAAATCTTCTAAATATGTCGACATTTTTGTGTCTGGTGGAAAAGAAATTGGATACAGTGCATATGCAGTTCCGTTCCCAACTATAACAAAATCAAGTGACCAAGCAAACACGACTCTTTGGTTTGCTGCAAGTGAAGACGGAACATACTATTCTTCTAAAGAAGAAGCTATTAAGAGTGGGGATTTTGACAAATTTAAAAAAGTTGCTACTCACACAATTTATGTAAAAGCAGTTCCTGAAGATTTGGACAATTACAACATTGTGTACACAACAGTGACTTTCGATGTTATCAAGGCAACTGCGAGCTCAGTAATGTATAGTACACAAGGTGAATTTACATATAATGGTGAAAAGCAAGAACCAAAGGTTATCGTTCACTCGACATTTGAAAATACGCAATTTAGTTATTCACTTCAATTACTTATCGCAACAAACACTGGTTGGAAAAGTTTGGATGAACTTGGACTTGACTTTGTCAATGCAAGCGAAAAGGCAACAAAGATTTACTACAGAGTTAGATCTGACAACTACAATGATATAGTTAGTTCATTTGACTTTGTAATCAACAAGGCTGAAATTCAGGTCGAAGTTGGGGATATTTATCAATTTGCAGGCGAAGCAAAAGTTGAGCCAACATACAAAATATTTAGTGAGCAAACTTTTGACAGCGACAAAGTAAAAATACTTGTAAATGTTGAAAACTATGATGCAAATGCAGCCGCTGGTACAACATTCGACATCAAGGCAAGCCTGTCTGCAGATAAGGCATTTATCAAAAACTGTAACTTTATAACAAACGTAGGCACGTATTATGTTGTTGGACTTGATTTTGACACAGTCGCAAGCAAAATGACTGAAATAATGAACAAAGTTTACAATAATGAAGCGCTTTTGGGCAAAGAAACAAATTATACTTTTGCTGAAATCAATGAAAAATTGACTGCAGCAAGCCACAGTGCGCTTGAAGGCTACTATATGGAAGTTGCAGCCGCGAATTCAAACCTCAATCAAGTAGTTATTGTAAACGGCGTAAAATATGGCATTAGTTCTAACTTTGAACTTTCAATCGGCAACGCTAACTATATTGTTGACAAAGCGTTTATTATTGAAAACGACAAAATGAAGATTGCTTGCCCAGTTGTTGCAGCAATGATTGAGAATATTGAAACAACTCAATTGACAAACATCAAAGTGTTTGGCGCAAATGACGGCATCGTTGTCGAAAAAGTAGAAAGCGAAACAAACACTAATGAATACAACTTGACAATTACAAGCGGCAAGACTATGCTATTTATCACAATTGACGGCGTGACATTGACCGCCGACGATATGTTCATTTCAAAGAAAGTTAAGAACGGAAGCACAACTTTTGGTTCTTCAAAAACTGACCCATACAATGTAAACGACGAAACAGGCTATGCTATCGCGCTATATCCTATTGGTTGGGTAGAAGATATGACTAAAGTTGAAAACGGAACTTTTGATTTTGAATATACTGTTACATTGCCAAACAAAGGAGTCATCAAATGCGTGTTCCACATCACAATCGACAATGGAACAACAGGCGAATAAACATAGAAAAAATGCGCGTACGCGCATTTTTTTTGTGGCGGGGATAGCCCCGCTGCTGCAAGTACTTTCCCTACGCCTAACTATTTTTGAGGTGGCGGTACAGTCTTACATTTTATATGAATATCGACAACATTTGCCATTCTTCTTGTACAATTTTTGCGTAAATACGCAAAAATTGTACGAGCATTGTTGACATAATATTCAATAATTGATATAATACTCGTGACAAAAGTGCGTAAATACGCAAAAATTTCACGAGGTGGCTATGGAAATTCAAAGAAATTCGTATTTAAACAAACTTATCAGCAAAAGAGAAAACGGCTTGATAAAGGTAATTACAGGCATTCGCAGGTGCGGAAAATCGTATTTGCTTTTCACTATTTATCGCGATTACTTGCTATCTAATGGCGTTAGCGAAAATCAAATCATAGAACTTGCTTTGGATGAAACAAAGAATGTAAAGTACCGAAACCCGATAGAACTTGACAACTATATTCGGGGCTTAGTTTCGGACAAAAGCAAAATGTGCTATGTTTTCATTGATGAAATTCAAAAGGCTGAGGACATTCAAAATCCGTATATCAATGACAAAAACTCAAAGATTGGGTTTGTAGACACCTTGCTTGGACTAATGAAGTTGCCAAATGTAGATTTGTATGTCACGGGAAGTAATTCGCGGATGCTGTCGTCGGATATTTTGACCGAGTTCAAGGATAGGGGGGATGAAATAAGGGTTGCGCCGCTGACGTTCAAGGAGTTTTACGACGCGTATGAGGGCGATAAAAACAACGCGTGGCAAGAATACATTACGTATGGCGGTATGCCGCTAGCGGTCACAAAAAAGACTCACGAAGAAAAAAGCCGATACTTGAAAGGCTTGTTTTCCAAAACATATATAACGGATGTTATTGAAAGAAACGACATTTTAAATGACAAAGAGACGCTGGAAGATTTGCTGAACCTAATTTCATCTTCAGTTGGTTCGCTGACAAATCCTACTAAGATTTCAAACACGTTTGCTTCGATAAAACAAGTAAAAATTTCGCCGAGTACGATAAGCGCGTACCTTGATTATTTCATAGACGCCTTTATCATTAACAAGGCATACCGCTATGATGTTAAGGGGAAAAAGTACATTGATACGCCACTAAAATACTATTTTACTGATGTCGGGCTTAGAAACGCTAGATTAAATTTTAGGCAACAAGAAGAAAATCACATTATGGAAAACATAATATACAATGAATTGTTGTTTAGAGAATACGATGTCGATGTCGGCGTCGTGGAGTACAATTACAAAGACGAACTCGGCAAGAGCAAAAGAGCGCAACTTGAAATTGACTTTGTCGCAAACAAGAGCAGTAAACGCTACTACATTCAATCGGCACTAAACATTGATTCAGCGGATAAAAAAGAGCAGGAAACAAAATCATTGAATAGAATTGCAGATTCTTTCAAAAAAATTGTTATTGTGAAAGACAATATCATTCCGTGGCACGACGAACAAGGAATTTTGTATATCGGCATCCAGCAATTTTTGCTGGACGAAAGTGCAGTCGACTTGTAGTGTTGTTGCTATCATCTTGTGAAAAAAGTGCGTAAATACGCAAAAATTTCACGAGGTCAAATTAATGAAAATAAATTTGCATAACAAAAAAAACCGCAAAAAGCATTAAATAACAGTTTTTGCGGCTCTTTTATATATCATTTTTATATATCATATAGAATGGAAATATAATCGCGTATATAGAATGCAATGAATGATACGCATATAAAGAATGGAATATATATTTGCATATTGAAAATGAAATGTATAATGTGCAACAATTAAATAGAATTTTTTAAGTATAAATTCTCATTTGTAAAATTTCATTAATAAATTTAGGTATTGTTTTGAAATCGACGCGGCGGTAATTCATCAAACGTTAGTGGTGGCGGGGCGGCGGCGCGGGCGGACTTGGTGTCCTGTTTCGTCAAAAAATTTTGACTGCACTTTGCAATGCGGTTCATATTTTTCAAGTTGTTGTTCGATTGACTTATGCTCCATATAACAAAGGTTGCGCAAAATGTACATTGACAAGTGTGCGTCGTCGCAACTTCGGTGCATAGTGAGTGCGCCATGCGGAATTTCTAGCGCGGCGGCAATTTTTTCTAGCGCGCGGACGGTTGTGTCGCTTGTCATTTTTTTGTAAATCAACTGTATATCATAGCCCGTGAGCGTGAGTTGAGGCAGCCCGTAGCGCGAACACGCAAGATTGATGAAATTAAAATCATTTTGAATACTGAACCCGACGAGCGTCACATCTGGGAGCGTCAGCAAGCGCTTTATATCATTATAAAACGCGCGAAAGTTTGGCTGCTCGTAAAATTTTTTGTCAGGGTAAAACAGTTTGATACCATCGTCTTTGCGTCCGCTCAGTCTAAAGCGCAACTGCGGGTTGATGAGTAGGTCGAATTTGTCGAGCATATGAAAATTTTGGTCGGTCAGCACGCCGCCAAGGCTGCATATGTGTGTACCATCGCAACATTCTATGTCTATAAATAGATAATTCATTATATTTTTTTGTTCCTTTTATGGTTAAATTGTAAATTTACCATTTAATTTTCAATATTATAACACATATATCTAAAAAAATCAAATACTGCCGCAAAAATCTCCAAGCGGGGTCGCGGTTTATTATCAGCAAATAATCACATAGACCGCGTCAGCGTATACTATGAGAACGAACGTATATAGAGGGCGATTGTGTTTGATGTCTACTTAAATAACTTGTGTGTAGTGACAGTACTTGCACCAGTGGCGTTTGCCACTATCGCATTTGACATAGAAAATAGTTGCAAAAGAAACGGCGAATGTGATATACTAAAGGCGGAGAACAAGCAAATGAACAAAGAAAACAACGCTCAAGTTGAGGACTTGGGACTTGAAATGCAAATGCAGCCACAAACAAAGCCACAGGAAAAATCGCAGGATGAACCGCAAGTTAAATCATATGGTCAATTTGATGGCGAAAAGCCATACAAGCGCGCAGACTGCGAGGCGGGTCAGATTACGGACGTGGACGAAATCGACGAACTGCGCCACAATCAGCAAATCGACATATTGCAAAATTTAATGCTTGGCGATTATGCGGTCGACGGCGAATATGTTTTGCCCGATGAAATTCGCGACGAACTTGTTAGGGCGAAAAAGGTTGTTACCAACAATTTTGAAAACTACATTTTTGTGCAGACATTTCGACCGATTGGCGAGTTTCCGCACGGCAAATTTTTTGTTACGGTTTCAAAACTTGACAAAAAACTTTTGGCAACGCTCACATTTGTTGAGCCTGTTCACAAAATGAACAAACTTGTCACAAATGCGCAGTCGTGCCAAATTGCAAGTTTTGTCGACAACGCGGGCGAGCAATTTTTCTACAATATGAAAAAGGAATTTAACATCGTCGATGACGACTATGTTTATCCTGCGGACGCGCCTGATGAGTTCAAGCAGTGCAAACGTCGCAAAAAACACAGGTTTTTGCTGTGGAAAGAGTCGGTAGCGGCGGTCGAGAGGACGGAAAAGAAAATTTTTGACGCGCGTATGAAAGTTTTGAATAAAAGCGAAAACGACTATACAAAAAGTTTGCTTGATATGTTCAGCGCACTGCTTGGTAAGCGTGCATCGTTTTTTGACCGCGCACCTTCACGTAGTTTGTGTATGAATCAGTTGCTTGATGAGTGCATTGATGTGATGCAAGGTAAGCATCCTGAAAACGAAAAAAATGTTTTGAAGGAAATGCGCAACGCAGTAAAACCTATTCGCCTTGAGCAGGATCGCGAAATCGAAGGCAGCAAGACCATTGTTGCTGCGCGTATTGAAAAAGAGCAAGGAAAGGCAAAGGTTATT
>JBNMHN010000064.1:0-7202 GCA_050872805.1 Clostridia bacterium | reverse complement strand
GCAGAAAGTTTTACAAAAACTGCGCCAAAATTATGAAGCCAACAATGCTGAAAATAAATAAATTTACATTTAGTTAGGTGAGAAAAGTATGGAAGTTTTATATCTTTCATACTTTTTTTGTGGAAATTAAAGATTTTTGTTGCAATAAGAAAAAATAGTATTAAAAAGGATAACGAAATAACGGAGTGTAGTTCAGCCTGGTAGAACGCTACGTTCGGGACGTAGAGGTCGCTGATTCGAATTCAGTCACTCCGACCAATAAAAAGCTCGCAATTAAGCGGGCTTTTTTTGGTATTGGAGTGAGAATGAGAATCAGCGAGAAAGCTGATCGACAAGGACGAGAGGCGGACTTTAGGACGCCGGTGAGGCAAAAGCCGAACGAGGAGGCAGCGGCGAAGCCAATTCAGTCACTCCGACCAATAAAAAGCTCGCATAAATGCGGGCTTTTTTGTATCAAGAAAACTCCGCGGGTTCAATGTCAAATTTAGAGGTTTGAATCGCACAGGGCTTAGCTACGCCGCCACGGCGCTCATTCGCAAAGCTCGCCGGCGTTCCAAAGTCCGCCTCTCACTTGTGCTCGAACCCTTTATCCTAGTTTTTTTCCCTTACTGCGCTAAAAACAAAAAACTCCCAAACGGGAGCTTTTTTGTTATTGGTACGCGCACAGGGATTCGAACCCTGGACCCACTGATTAAGAGATAGAAGTACTAAAAATATTATAATTTATAACATATTGATATTGCATAATAAAATATTTAAAATGCCCTTGACTTTGCCTGAAAAATAAGGTAATTTTAACTTAAATTTGTAGTATTTTTGTAGTATTTTATTTGAGGTTTTAATGGCAAAATTTAATTTTACAGACAACAAAATCAGAGCATTGGAAATTAAAGTAAAAAGATATTCTGTGACAGATGCTAAAGAAGATGGTTTGGAACTTTTTGTTTATCCAAGAGGAACCAAAACTTTCTGTCTGTATAAGAGGATAGATGGTGTGCCAAAACATAAAAAATTAGGCAACTTCGGCGATATAACTGTCGCTCAAGCCCGAGAGATAGCAAGCCGTCTCAAAAGTGTTATGTATGAGAACGTATATCTCAATAGTAACGATAAACTTGCCAGAATAACTCTAAATGATGTGTTTTCTATGTATATGAATTCAAAAATCGGTTTAGGTCAAAAAACTATTGCAGAGTATCAAAGGTTATGGAACACCAAAATAAAAAATGAAGTTGGTTATATGCGGGTTATGAATGTTAGCATAGAAACGCTTGAAGAATATAGAAACAAAAATGCCGATACGCCATACCAGACCAATAGATGCTTATGTTTAATCAAAGCCGTTTACAATTATCTAATTAACAAAAAGTCATACAACATTACTAATCCGGCGAATGGGGTTGAAACGTTTGATGAAAGTCCTTGTATAAGAGCCTTGGATAGTGAAGAAATCGGCAGAATAGTTTGCGCTATAAACAAATTGCTAAACCTTAAATTCTGTTTGTCATATTATGCAATACTTTGTCTGTTGTTAATTCCTGTGCGAAAATCTGCGTTGTTAAGTATGAGGTGGCAGGATATCAAACTAATTAAAAAAACTTGGATTGTACCTACAACCAAAAATAAGAAAAACTTGCTGGTTAATTTGCCGAATGCCATCATACCGATTTTACAAAAACTAAAAAGCGAGGCAAAATCAAAGCAAGTTGATAGCGAGTATGTGTTCTATTCCAAGGAAAGTCAAAGCGGACATTTAGTAGATGTAAAAAAGGCGTGGAATATTGTGAAACGAGAGGCGCAACTTGAAGGCAGAGTAAGACTGCACGATTTTAGGCACACTTTTGCAACAATGATGGCAGAATTAACAGGCAATGCCTATAAGATTAAAATAGCGTTAGGACATAACTCTTTGAAATCAAGTGAAATATATGTAAATCTTGTAAAAGAGCAAATAAGCGATAATGTTAATGATACTGTAGATAAGATGTTAGAAGATTTGCCTTTGAGAGATTTTGAAAAAGGCAATAATGCGGGAAAAGATATAAAGGATATGCTTATTTTAGGTTCAAAACCAGATGTAAAGTTAGAGACTCCGACTAAAGACGAGTTTGATAAAGAGTTAGAAGCAATGAGAAAACAAGGGCTATTGGATAAGTTTGAAGCGCGATAAAATTAAAGTACACTTAAGTATTACCTCTAAAGCGGTGGGAAAAATGGTAACATTAAGGTAATATTTTGCTTGACTTTAGAAAAGTAAACGATATTCTTAAATTATAATATTACTTTTTAGGAGCGTGAGAGATGAAGTTTTTGTATGCGAGAGTTTCAAGTGCGGACGGCAGCCAGCATATTGACCGTCAAACCATAGAGGCGGAAAAATATGACGAGGTGTTTATAGATTATGCTTCCGGCGGCTCTACTAATCGCCCAAAATTGCAGGAAATGCTGAAATGGGTGCGCAAGGGTGATGTGGTGGAAGTTCATAGCATTGACCGGCTTGCCCGCAATATTAACGACCTTTTGCAGATTGTTAAAACCATTACTGATGAGCGTCACGCCGAGATATTTTTTATCAAAGAGAATCTGCGTTTTACTGATGATGAAAACAACCCGTTCAACAAACTTATGCTGCATCTTATTGGCAGTATCGCCGAATTTGAGCGTAATATGATTAAAATGCGCCAGAAAGAGGGTATTGCTATTGCCAAAGCCAAGGGCGTGTACTCTAAAGAACGTTGCAAAAAATTGTCGTTGTCGCAAATGGATGAGTTGAAAGCGGATATTGCAAACAAAGTCCGTGTTTGCGAAATCCTCAAAAAATATGGCATTACCAAACCGACTTATTACAGGTATAAGGAGCAGTTAGGAGTATAAAAGATAACATTATACCATCTTTGTTTTGAGTAATTTGTATGGTAAAATAATTAATTTTAATATTTGCCATCGTGTAACTTAAAGAACATTCAAAATGCTTTAAAAACATTGAATTTATAAGGATGTAATTGTTATAAAGTTTAATTGTTCAGCAAAATTTCTGTGGCATATTAACTTAAAGTTCTTGCATCTATGTTAATATACAACGTATTGTATCTTTACGATATAACATCATTGGGACTAAAAATATGAATAAAATATCTATGCTTTTTCTAGTAATTTTATTAGCAAATTGTTCTTCTGTTAATAATTTTTCAGAATATTATAATGATGAAAACCTTGATGTATCTAAGTATATTCCATTAAGAGATGCAGAAGATGTTGAGGTAATTGAAGCAATGTCTCCAGACGAAAAAGTAAAAGAATATGAAAAGAAAGGATATATTGTATTGGGATTTTCGTATTTTCAAGGACAATGGTGCCCTAGAACAATGGCGGTTGATACCGCTAAATCAAAAGGGGCGAGTGTTGTTATTGTATCGTCTCGCCATACCGGAGATGTGAATAGAACGTATGCCATACCTTATACACAACGGCATACAATATATCATCAAGGTACAATCTACAGTACCGATTATACAACAGGTAATATTAGTAGCAATCGTGGTTCGTTTGCTAGTTTTGATGCTACAACTCATTCTAATACCATATATTCAGGAACCTCTAGTTATTATACGACTGATTTTATAACTAATTCTTATATCATAAGTTATTATGAACAATCTGCTATATTTCTAGCAAAGAAACGGTAATTTAGGAGATAACAGTATGAAAAAATGTCTATTGTTTTTTTTAGTTTATGCACTGACGGGCTGTGCTACTTACATTCACGGGTATATTCCAAACGAAAAAGAAAATAGCATTATTATTGATAAAGAAAAGCGTAAGGATATAGCATTTTCAATATCGTATGATTCACAGATTGGTAATGAGTTGTCTGATTATATTCAAAAAACAATGATTGATGATATTAAGGATACCTTCGGAAAATCTCAATTATTTGGACGAGTTCACTATCTTCCATATAGTGACAAAAACAAATATCATTACCATTTTGATATAAAACTGTCTGGAGCAAATCCTTCTGAACAAAGTGAAAAAGGCACATTAATTGGTCTGACATTGGGGCTTATTCCTATATCAATTAACTACTATGTTGATATAACAATGTTTGTTTTTGAAAACGGCAGGGAAGTATACTCTATTACAGCCCCCGAAGAAGTGTCGAATGTATATTGGTTGCCTCTTATAATTGCTTCTCCGTTTATGAATTATTATTCAGCGGTTCCTAGAGTATTAAATAAATCCAATCGGTATTTCTTACAAAAAATCGTTGAAAATAAGTTATACTGATTGTTAAATTTTCACAACCTCATACTTACCATTGCAGTCTTTTTATTTGACTGATGAGTAAATCAAAGTTGCTAAGGAATAATCTTAATTATTAATCATTTCCTCTTTAACGCCTCATATGCTTCATACAAACATACTATGGCATTGAAGATTCTACAGCATCGTTCCTTTTTCCTCAAAAAATATGGCATTACCAAACCGACTTTTTGCAGGTCTAAGGAACAGTTAGTGGTGTAATTTCACAGCGCACCAAAGAATCATTAAAACGCTTAAAAAATGATGGCAAACATTTGGGCAGACCTTATGGCAAAGGGTTCCGCAAATTGTGCCGTCATCACAAAAAGATTATGGAGTTATTGAGCAAGAATGTTTCAAAATCACAAATCGCTAAAATTATGGGCTGCACTTGGACTACCTTGCATCGCTATCTTAAAGAATACGCCTCAACAAATTTAGAGACTGCTTAGATAGTCTTATAAAATCGCTCAACTATTTTGGCAATGCGCTCATTCAAAATGGACTTTCCTTTTGCCACCAGCGGTTTTAATCTTTCGTCATCAAAACACTCGGCAATTTGTTTCATTTTTTGGTTCAAGTTATATAGCAAATCATTTGAGGCTTTGCGTTTTTCGCTGCAAATCACACCATAATAATTTTTGCATTTTCCCAGAAATTGCTCTGAAAATTGATATTTGCTGTCAATGATTTCCAAATCCAGCAACACCTTAAAACACTCATCAATATATTTTGTGCTATCGTCCATTTTCCGTCCTTACATTGTGTTAATATTTATCCGTTTTTTGTAATGCTTGCAATTTTTTGCGCCATTGGCGGAAAATAAAAGTAGGAAATAACAAAAAACAGCACATTTCTGCGCTGTTTCATACAACATTTGCTTTGGATTTCAATTTGTTTTTCAACATAAGTATTTATCTATTTCTTATACAAAACCGCTCCTTTATCTAATAAAAAGTTGGCAATTTTTACATCCGCTTTGGCTAACGCCATTGTCAAAGCCGTTTCGCCCAAACAGGTCATCCAATTGATGTCGCAGCCGCTGTCTGCCAAAAACTCTATCGTTTTTATTTTGGTGTCAACTTCCATATTTTCATTCAGAACCACCGACATAATGGAATTAAAGCCGAACACATCAGTTTTGTTTATGGAAGAGCCTCGTTTTACCAAAAATTTGATAACCTCAAGGTTCTTGCAAAAATAAGCCGCCACCAGCAAAAAACTTGCCATTCGGTTATTGACCGGCGCATCCATATTGATGTTTTTATCGGCAAAATACGGCTCAATTTCCGCTAAGTTGTTTATATCAATGACCTCGGCTTGCTCGTCATCAAATGGCAATTTTTCCATCACCGGCGTATTTTTCAGCCTTTCGTTCAGTTTATCTATTTCCTCTTTCATTTCCGCATAACTTTCCAGCGGTATGTAGTTCACATATTCATTATGTTCCAGATTGTATTTTTTCAGCATCTTCTTATCCTTAAATTTGTTATACTATTATTTATCATAACAACTTGTTAGGTTTTGTTTTTGCAATATTTTTCAATTGATTTAACGCTGAAATCAGCATTTCAGCGAATAGCACCAATCAGAGATTGGCTGCTATGAATTTCTTTTTATATTATTTGTAAAAACAATTGCTTAATGTAATATTTTGAGTATTTCAGTTTAGATTTGCTCTTTTTACCTCAAAGCCGAGGTAAAATAAAGAACAACAGCATTTCAGCCTGAGTTTGCTTTCTTGTTTCGGATATAGTAAGTATAATGCCTTACAACACGCAAAACCGCCGATGCGTGCCTTCATTCCTGCTTTTCGGTTGGCACTTGATATAGTCCAAACAAGAACTAAACCATATCAAGCCGAGGTTGTCAATGAGCACAGACAGAGCCTCATATTTCTAACTGACATCATCAGCCGTGCCCTATTTATATTCCGCCGGCCGCCTTTGGAGGGGTTATTTTGCGGTGCTAATACCAATGGATTAGACTTCGTAGGTTTTCAGTTCGTTCTCTGCTTGAGAGTGCTCATAAAAGAGCCTGTTTCCCCGTTTTTGTAATACAGTTTTGCTGCAATTGGTATGTCTGCTTTTATTTATCATCTTATCATAACATCCCGTTATTTTGCAATTTTTACGGAAAAAATTTTTTTAATAAAAAACATTCAAATAGAAAACAAATCAATCGACATTAGTAGGGTAAACTTCAATTCGAATCTATTTATATTTGCAGCCGATTAAAGGAAATTTTTATTCAAATTTGTAGTATTTTTGTAGTATTTTAAAAAATTAAAAAGGGCTATGATTTCTCATAACCCTTTGATTTTTAATGGTACGCGCACAGGGATTCGAACCCTGGACCCACTGATTAAGAGTCAGTTGCTCTAGCCAGCTGAGCTATGCACGCATATAATCAATGTAAACATTGTATAAAACATTATGTTTTGCTTTGCAACACTTTTTTTAATTATATTGCGTAAAAAAATATTTTTTATCTTTTCCGCTAAACTAACTTGACTTTTGTCTAAAAATGCGCTACTTAAAATATGATTTAAAATTATTTATAACATTATTAACTTTTTAAAATTTTCATTTATGAGTAAGTATTCTGAAAAGAGTGAAAACAACTGGTTAAAATGGTCAGTTGTCGGCGTTATCGCCTTGATTGTGGCAATAACCGCAGTTTGTTCTACCTATGTGATTGATCCTGGGTACCGCGGTGTTATGGTTCTGTTTGGCAAGGTAGAACCGCAGAGTTATATCAACGGAGTGGGGTGCAAATATCCATTTGTTTCCAAAATGGTTTCAGTAGATGTGCGCACGCAAGCTATGACCGACTCAACTTCTACCTACACTTCTGATGTGCAGACTGCCAAACTGAAGTATACGTGTACGTATAATCTG
>JBNMHN010000063.1:0-7331 GCA_050872805.1 Clostridia bacterium | reverse complement strand
TAAATATGATTGTTACTAAATGTATAGTGATCGCATATATACAAATACTTTTCTATATATATAGTACTAATACACACGTGCACACTTACTAAATATTAAGTACAAAACATATAATAAGTGAAACCACAAAAATCCGCACTGAGTCCTACATCAATATCAAGAACTACTAAGCAGCGTAAAGGTATGCCGCCCGTAAAGGCAACTGACGTGTAGCGACAGTACCTGTAGCCGCGGGGCTATCCCCGCTTGACTTATTGAGGGAAAGGTGATATACTAGGGGTATGGATAATAAAATTTTGAAAGGTTGGGAAAACGTCCTAACAAGAATGGCAACAGACATATCTGCCGTAAGTTTTGATTTGTGGTTAAAACCGCTCGAAGTCATCGATTTGAAGGATAGCGCCATAATTTTGGCAGCGCCAAGCGTCGTCACAAAAAGTCAAGTTCTCAAAAACTTCAAAGACGCGCTCTTGAACGCTATCACCGCCGAATTTGATAACGTCATCGGCTTTGAACTGTTCACGCCAGAGGAAAAAGAAGAATACCTCAAGTACAATAAACCGTTTGAGGAAGAAATTCAGCAAGCCGCCACGCAAAACACACTTGACAACTTCAACCCAAAATACACCTTTGACAACTTTGTCGTCGGGAAAAGTAACCAATTCGTGTACACCGCGTGTAGAGCAGTAGCCGAAAACCCCGCAATGCGCTTCAACCCGCTGTTCATCTATGGTGGCGTCGGGCTCGGCAAAACACACTTGCTGCACGCAATCGGCAACTACATAAAAAACAACCTCAAAGACAAAAAAATCGTATACGTCACGTGCGAAAACTTTATCAACGACTACGTGTACGCGCTCAAATTCAACTCATCCAATGACACAATTATCACAAACTTTAGGGAAAAATACCGCAATGTCGACGTCCTAATGGTCGATGACGTCCAGTTCATCTCCGAAAAACGCGCCTTGCAGGAAGAATTTTTCCACACATTCAATGACCTTTACCAAAAAAACAAGCAAATCATCATCAGTTCCGACCGCCCGCCTCGCGAAATTTCCGCGCTAGAGGATAGACTAAAATCAAGATTCGCTAGCGGACTCATTCAGGACATTCAAAAACCCGACCTCGAAACTAGAATCGCGATTTTGGAGAAAAAAGCCGCTATTGAAAACTACAACATCGAAAAAGACGCAATCAAGTTCATCGCCGAGCGCGTCGATACAAACATTCGTGAAATGGAAGGTTTCCTTTCAAAAGTAATTTTTTTCAGTTCACTACTAGGCAAAACCCTTGCAACAGTCGACGACGCACAAGAGGCACTCAAAAATTACCTTGAAACAAACAAAGAATCTTTAAGCACTGACCGTATCATTAACGTCGTTTGCGACTACTTCAATGTCACAAAGGACGACCTTATTGGCAAGAAAAAGACGAAAGAAATCGTCACCGCGCGCCAAATTTGCGTTTATCTCATCACTGAAATGATGGATTTGCCGCTCACAACTATTGGCGAAATATTTGGTGGGCGCGACCACACGACAATCATCCACTCACGTGACAAGATTGAAGAAATGGTCAAAAACAAAACTAGCGTCAGCGTTGCTGTCAATGACCTCAAGGCTATGTTAGAATGACATAAGCCACAGTTGCAATTTTTGCAAACTTGAGTTTTTAGGGGCGCGATAAGACAAGACTACAAAAAAACATAAAAAATCACTAAAAAACACGAAAAAAACGCATTTTTTCGTGTTTTTTTTATTGTTTTTTCAAGATTTTTTAAAAATTTTACGTTTTTCAATGTTTTTGATGCATCTTAAAAAAAATGTTTTTTTGTATTCCAAATTATTATAAAATAAGCATTCAAAATTAATTTTCAATATTGACAAATATAGTTTGTTGGTGTATACTAATTTATAATGAAGGTGAAAAAAATGGATGCAGTTTTAAAGAAAGATAAAGAAAGAATTATTCAACGTGAAATCTTTAAGAAAAAATATAAATTATTTAGCAGTTTGGTATGTCGTCAAAATCGACGTGTTTTTGCAAATTTTAAAAATGCATTTTATGATATCGGCGCAAATCAAAATATTTATGAATTAAAAAATATGAAACAATACAAAGATGAATCGGCATATCTTGATTTTATTTCAAGTTGCGAACTAAAATATTTTAATTCCGCTCTCGACGAAATTTTGACCTACATTTTTAATTCTACCGATGAAACTTTTTCAGTTGCAAACAAATTGCAAGAAATCGGTATCCGTAAAAGATTTGACTTTTTAGAAGAATTCGGCGTCTATCCAGAAAGTGTCGAAGTGAGAAAAAATGTCAATAGAGTAAAAAAATGTCTTGAGCAACAAAGTTTAAAAACAAAAAATTATCATCAATGCCAATTTGTTGAAAAAGACGATGAAGTAACAATAAAGTAAATAATACTATCTCCATTTAAAAAAAAACGAATTTTTACCACAAAAATTCGTTTTTTTAACTAAATATCATCATTTTTGCACGCAACACTTTACCTACAATCCCCCCCCAAAAAAAACTTAAGGTACTAATTAAATAGAAAGAACAAGTATTTGCCGTATTCTTAAGGTAATTGACGTGTACCCCCAGCACTTGTAGCCGTGCGCTACCGTACCCGCAAACCAAAGCTGGTAGAATGTACATAGACTTGCCGCCTCTACAGGTAAAATACTTGTAGGAAAAGTACCTGTAGCCGCGGCCTATGCCGCACACTTGTATTTTGGGGAGAAAAGTGCTATAATATGGTATGGAAAATAACGAAAAAACAATCGTTGCAATAGCAACGCCAATCGGAAGCGCAGGCATCGGAATTGTGCGCCTGAGCGGAGAAAAAAGTCTCACGATTGCACAGCAAATGTTCAACAAAAACATCGAACAACCGCGATATATGTACTTGGGCAAAATCAAAACCGAAAAACTAGATGAACACGGCTTTGTCGTATACTTCAAAGCTCCACACTCATATACGGGTGAAGACGTCGTCGAATTTCAAGTTCACGGCGGAATAATGATTGTCAACGAAGTCGTCAAGCAGTGTTTGCAACTGGGCGCAACTATGGCAGAGCGCGGCGAGTTCACAAAGCGCGCATTTATGAATGGTAAACTTTCATTGAATGAAGCCGAAAGTTTGATGGACTACATCAACGCACAGTCAAATGCCGAACTAATTGTGAGCAAAAACCTAATAAATGGCGCATTTTCTGCGCAAATTAATGGTTTTATCGACAATTTGAAAGATTGTTTGGCACAAATCAATGTTACACTTGATTACCCCGAACACGATGACGAACTAAAAACTGCTGAAAAAATTAAAGGTTTGCTTGAAAATCTAAATCGTGAAATTGACAAACTTATTGACTCATACAATTATGGCCGCCTTATCAAAAACGGAATAAATGTTTGTCTAGTTGGGCAGCCAAACGTTGGTAAGTCGTCCATTATGAACGGACTTATGAATTGCGATGTGGCTATTGTCACCGATATTGCGGGCACGACAACGGACGCAATCAAGGACTCTTATATATATAAGGATATGAGGTTCAATATTGTGGACACGGCGGGCATTCGTGAGAGCGAAAACGCGATTGAGAAAATCGGCATTGAGCGCACGAAGCAAAATATAGCGGTCAGCGATTTAGTTTTAGGCGTGTTTGACTGCTCTGATTTGACAAACTTGGATGCGATTTTGGACGAAACTAAAAACAAAAAACGTTTACTCGTTTTTAATAAGTCGGATTTGATAAATCAACAAAATTTTGAAGAAAATATCAAAAAAACGTTAAAAAATGAACATTTTATTGTAATTTCGGCAAAAAATAGTGATGATATATTGAGACTCAAAGAAAAAATCTTTGAAATCACTGTGTCAAAAGAGTTTAATTTAGATGCAAGCATTATTTTGAATCAACGACATTATGAATTACTGAATTTGGCGCGTCAGGATATTTCGCGCGCGCTTGACAATATTGATTTTGTTACGCTTGATTGCGTTGCGTGCGATATTATGGATGCGTTTTCGGCTCTTTCCGCGATTGTTGGTTATGGTGACATTGAGGACATTATTGACACTATTTTCTCAAAATTCTGTCTTGGCAAATAGTGGCGGGGATAGCCCCGCGGCTGCTGATACTGTCCCTACAAGTAATTTACTTTTTCGGACGGCGAACCGCTATTCATTCTACACACTTCAGTTCTCGGCGGCATAGGCCGCGGCTGCAGGCACTGTCCCTACGCATAAGTTACTTACGCGGACGGCATATATACGTACTTTCTATATATGTTTGTTCTCGGCGGGCGGCATAGGCCGCTACTACAGGTACTGTCTCTACGCGTATTTTACTTTTGTTGGCGGCGCACTTAATTTTTCTTTATGTTTTAAGTTCTTGGCGGGCGGCATAGGCCGCTGTTACAGGTACTACTGGGTACAAGCATATTTCATTTGTTAGTTTTATTTAAATTGTTGTGGCACTTTTAAATATTTTATTTATTATTTTTAGTTGCATGGACATTCAACAAAATGTTGGAACAAGATTGCCTATATATATAATGTATAGAAAATACACGAAAAAAACACAAAAAAAACATAAAAAAACGCGTTTTAAGCGTAAAAAAAACATAAAAAAACAAGTAGTTTTTGCTGCTTGTTTAAAAATTTGGAGGAAAAAATGGATAATAATATAGATTATGAAAACTATGATGCGATAGTTATTGGCGCGGGTCACGCGGGTAGTGAGGCGGGTTTGGCGCTGGCGCGACTCGGGCACAAAACTTTGGTTTTGACTATTAATCTTGAGGCGGTTGGATTTTTGGCGTGCAACCCGTCGATAGGAGGTTCGGCAAAAGGACATTTGGTTTGTGAAATTGATGCGCTTGGCGGGCAAATGGGGCGCACTGCTGATGAGACACTTTTGCAAATTAAGATGCTCAATCTTGGCAAGGGACCTGCTGTGCACAGTTTGCGCGCGCAAGTTGACAAGGTCGAATATCACAAAGTAACAAAGTCGGTTATGGAAAACCAAGAAAACCTTTTCCTAAAACAAGGCGAAGTCAAAGAAATTTTAGTCGAAAATGGAAAAGTGTGCGGTGTAATAACTGCAACAAACGAAAAGTTTGGATGCAAAACAATTGTTGTTTGCACGGGCGTTTATTTGAAATCTAAAATAATTATTGGCGAATATATTGAAAACATTGGGCCAAGTGGATTTAAGCAAGCAAGTTTTTTGTCGGACTCACTGACAAAACTTGGGTTTGAACTTCGCAGGTTCAAGACGGGCACGCCACCACGTTTGGATGCGCGAACAATTGATTTTGACAAACTTGAAATTCAGGTCGGGGATGACAATATTCAAAACTTTTCGGTTTTGACGAAAAACAAAAAGCCAAATATATCCCCTTGCTACTTAGTTTACACAAATGAAAATTCTCACAACATTATTAAGGAAAACATACATCGCGCGCCATTATATAATGGTTCGATACACGGCGTGGGTGCGCGCTACTGCCCTTCTATTGAGGACAAAGTTATGCGCTTTGCCGATAAAGAACGGCATCAACTATTTTTGGAGCCTGAGAGCGCGTCCACAAATGAATGGTACTTGCAGGGTTTTGGAACGTCGCTACCAGTGGATGTTCAAAGAAAAACTGTGCAATCAATGACGGGACTTGAAAAAACATTTATTATGCGTGACGGCTACGCGATTGAATATGACTGCATTGACAGTACAAAACTTTTGCCGACGCTTGAGAGTAAAGACATTGACGGACTATTTTTTGCTGGGCAAATTAACGGAACATCGGGTTATGAGGAAGCAGGCGCTCAAGGGCTGATTGCAGGTATCAATGCAAGTCTCAAAATGCGCAATGAAGAACCACTTATTCTTAAACGCTCGGAAAGTTATATTGGCGTTTTGATTGATGACCTCGTCACTAAAGGTACGAATGAACCTTATCGAATGATGACTTCGCGCGCGGAATTTAGATTGCAACTCAGGCAAGATAACTGCGATTTGCGTTTGACTGAATATGGGCATCGTGTTGGACTTGTCGGCGAAAAACAATATGGAATCTACAAGAACAAGGTAAAAAACATAGAAAAAGCGAAAAAAATCGCAAAAAACACGCTAAAACCTGATGAAAACATAAATAAATATTTAATCAGTGTGGATGAAGCGCCATTGCAAACGGGCGCAACTATTGAGAGTTTGCTCAGGCGTGCGCGCGTGGATATTTATTCATTCAACGATTGGTTCCACACATTTGACGAATTTGATAAATCGGTTTTGGATGAGGTAAACACGGAAATAAAGTATGAGGGATATTTGAAAAGACAACAAATTCAAATAGAGCAACAAAATCGTGCGGAAAATCAAAAACTAGACCCTAACTTAGATTATATGAATATAGATGGGCTTAGAATTGAAGCAAGACAAAAACTTAGCAAAATAAGACCACTTACGCTAGGACAGGCCAGTCGCATTTCGGGCGTAAATCCTGCCGATATTTCAGTTTTGCTTATATATTTAAAGAAAAACAACAATAATTAGTGTAATTTATGTGTTTTTGACGGCATTTGCCGTCTTTTTTTTTATCGCAGCAAGTAATATAGATAATGTGTGACATATAAAAGATTGCATTATAATATAGTATTTTAGATTATTTAAGAAAATAATTGAATAAAAGAATATGTTTGATGTAAACTGATTTTGCAATAAAAATTTCATTAATCTACAAATTTTGACATCATTTTCCTGCTTTATACCCTCAAAAAGTGGGGGTAAATTTTAAAAACTCTAATATATGTCGAATATTATGTCATAAAATATAAACTTTGCGAAATTACCCCCACTTTTTTTAGGTTTATAAGTTAAATTAATGTTTATAATTCAATTTAGTTAAGCGCTTAACTAAATTGATGTGTATTTTTATATAATTCAAAACACTTTCTTTTTTGTGATATTGATAAAGCGCGCATTTGTAGTGGCGTGGAGAACTTGAAGCAAAAATTGATATAAAAAAAATTGAATAGTTATAAAACTTTTTGCAATAAAAAAGTGTTTTTTTTTTGAAAAAGGTGTTATAATATAAAAAATAAATATAAGGAGATGTATATGGGAAAAATTATTTCATTTGTAAACCAAAAAGGCGGCGTTGGTAAGACGACAACGTGTGTGAACTTGTCCGCATTCATTGCTGCTTCAGGAAAAAAGACTTTGCTAGTTGATATGGACCCGCAAGGGAACGCATCAAGTGGGCTTGGTGTTGAAAAAGGCAATAATTTGAAAACAATTTATAGCGTTTTGGAT
>JBNMHN010000062.1:0-7640 GCA_050872805.1 Clostridia bacterium | reverse complement strand
GGTTGACAATGCCCGGCGAATCGCTACCTTCAAGCAAAGCAAGTGACGCACCACCGCCCGTTGAAACAAAGTGAAAATCCTTTTCAAGCCCAAAATTGCGAACAGCAGCGGCGCTGTCTCCGCCCCCGACGACCATTTGATGCGGATTTTCAGCCATAGCGCGTGCAACTGCGCGTGTGCCTTTTGAAAAACGCTTGTACTCAAACACGCCCATTGGTCCATTCCAATAAACGGTTTTTGCCGATTTGATAACTTTAGTAAATAGTCTAATCGTTTTTGGTCCAATGTCCATACCTATGCCGTCGGCTGGAAAGTTTTCAGACGAGCAAACATCATAATCGGCAAGAAATGAAAATTCTTTTGCAACAAGATGGTCGACTGGTAGATAAATTTTAACTTTTTTGTTGCTTGCTTTTTCAAGTAGCAGTTTTGCATATTCAATCTTCGCTTCGTCGACTTTGCTTGCTCCCATATTATATCCTTGTGCGGCAAGAAAGGTATACGCCATTGCGCCCCCGATAACAATTCCGTCAACTTTGTCGATAAGGTTTGAAATCAATTTGATTTTGTCGCTGACTTTTGCCCCGCCCAAAACTACTACAAATGGACGCTTAGGGGCGTTCATAAGTTCGGAAAAAACTTCAACTTCTTTGGCCATAAGCAAGCCGCAATATGACGGAATATACTTTGTTATGCCCGCCGTTGATGCGTGCGCGCGATGTGCTGTACCAAAAGCGTCGTTGCAATAGATATCCGCAATGCGTGCCAATTTTTTAGAAAATTCTTCGTCATTTGCTTCTTCTTCAGGGTAAAAACGGATATTTTCAAGAACCATTACATCCCCGTTTTTCATTGTTCTTATCATTTTTTGCATATGCTCTGAAAATAATTCAGTTTCAAACAAAACAGGTTTATCCAAAAGTTCCTTGAGTTTTTCGACAACGGGCGCTAGTGAAAATTCAGGCGTTGGCCTGCCCTTTGGACGTCCTAAGTGTGAAACAATGATAACTTTTGCTCCCTTTTCAATCAAAAATTTGATTGTTGGAATTGCCTCGATAATCTTTTTGTCGTCCGTTATAACGCCATTTTTGTTTACAGGAACATTGAGGTCGTCGCGTAGCAAAACCTTTGTTCCTTCAAGATATTTGTAGTCCGTAATTGATGCTTTATTCATAATACTTCTCCTCTAATAAATTTTCAAAATTTGGTTGTTTATGTTATTTGCAATGTTTTCAAGCGTTTGCACAACCAAAAATACATTGTCAAATTTTTGCAGTTTTTCTTTCTTTTCTTCGCTAGATGACGTTGGTTTTTCAAGATTTGAATACAATACTTTTTTTGTTTTCACACGCAAATCGGCGAGTTCTTTATCATATGCAAAATCATCAAAAATGTCTATGTCCGCGTTGTCCAAAATTTCTTTTTCTTTGACATCGTAGACACTTCTATGCGCTTTGCAAATGCTTTTTATCAATTTAAAATGCTCAGCAATACACGTTTTTTCGTTATCTTGCAAGTTGTTAATCTCTTCAGCTTTATTTATAATGATTAAGCATTCGTCCGCTATTTTTTCTGATTCTGTTAAAACATTTTGATAGTACTGAAGGCGCGCGATGTATCGAGACTCCTCATTTGTGCTGATTCGCAAAATGTTGCTTTTAGTTTGTGCAATGTTTGTCATAAATATGTTGATTCTTGAAATTAAATTTGACTTTTTCCGTTTAGTTGGTTCGTTCCAATACGCTTCCACCTTTTCGATAAGGTCGGTTTGTTCGTCAGCGAGTACTTGCAGTCCTTTCAAGATTTGGTGACTTGCAATAGGTAAATTTGTGTATAGATTTGGGTCAAGAACGAAGATTTTTTGCTTTTCATCTTTGTTTTTATCGGGCAAAATCTTGTACAAAAGTTTACTAATCGGGGTGACAAGAAATAACTGTAAAATGACGTTAATTGCGTTGAAGACGATAAGCGAAATGATGAGTATAAATGACGGGTTATCAATTATTGATGTTGCCCACGAAACATATGGCGTGCAAGCAAAAATAATTATCATTAATAATGTAGTCAAAACTGACACATACACATTAAATAATGTGGCGCGCTTTGCCGTAATATTTGCCTTCAAACTAGCCATAATTGAAACAAATGTCGTGCCGATATTCGCCCCTGCCATAATGTAAAGAGCGGACAACAACGTCATTGTGGTGTCACCAAGCGCCATTAGTGAAACAAGCAGCGCGCTTGTTCCAAGACAGTGCAAGCACATCCCTAGAACAATGCCGATGAGCACAAGTAAAAACGGGTTCGTCATATTCCCGATTGCCGTTGCGACACTCGGGACACTTGTCACTGACTCCATTCCAATGCTCATCATTTTCATACCGCAAAACAGCAAGCCAAAACAAGTGATTGTTTTTCCTATTTTGACAGTCGTTGGCGACCTTGCAAACATCGCAATCGCAGCGCCAATCAAAGCAAAAAGTCCAAAAAATTCGACGATATTGAACGATTCAAAGCAAAAAATCAGCAACACGAGTGATGAACCAATGTGTGCGCCAAGAAACATCGGCAGTGCTTGCATTAGCGTCAGCGCACCAATGTTGATAAGCCCGATGTACATCACAAGTGAAACGCTAGACGATTGCACCAGAATTGTGCTTCCTATCCCCGAAGCAAACCCAATGTATCTATTCTTCGCCAGTTTGTTAATGTTCCGCCGAAGATTATTGCTTGCAATGCCTTCAAGCCCCTGCCCGACCCCCGAAATACCATATAGCAGCACGCCAAGCCCTGATAAAAGGAACAAAAGTCCGTATAATGCTTCCATATTTCTCCTTAGATAATAGTATATAATTTTTAATCAATTAAAACAAGCAAATTGAGCCTTTTTTTGACATTTTTGGGCAAACTTTAATTGACTAAAGCCAAAATGTGTGCTAAAATTGTTAAATGGAAAGTAAATTATTTAAAAATAACATTATTCTTGCGCCGCTTGCAGGCTACACTGACGCCGCGTTCAGGCGCATTTGCGCAGACTTTGGCGCGGGTTTGACGACGACTGAAATGGTTAGTGCCAAAGGGTTGCACTATGGCAACGAGAATACGGAATATTTACTCACAACCTGCGGCGAAACGCCTGTTAGTGTGCAAATTTTTGGCAGTGACCCAAATATTATGGCGGAAGCGTGCCAAAATGAAAAATTGCAAAATTTCGACGCAATCGACATCAATATGGGCTGCCCTGTTCCCAAGATTGTCAAAAATGGCGAAGGCAGCGCCCTACTAAAAGACCCAAAGCTTGCTGAAAAAATTATTTCGTCGTGCGTCAAAGCAACATACGAACCTGTTTCGGTCAAATTTAGGTTGGGCTTTGAAAAAGACGAGGACAAGGCGGTTGATTTTGCAAAAATGTGCGAAGGCGCGGGAGCAAGTTTTGTCGTCATTCACGGACGCACGCGTGAGGAGTATTACACGGGTGCGGCACGCTACGACAGTATTTTCAAGGCTGCGGATAGTGTGAAAATTCCCGTCTTTGCAAACGGCGACATTGTCACAAAAAGTGATTACGATTTCATTATGCAAAACAGCAACTGCTTTGGCGTTTCTATCGGTAGAGCAAGTTTGGGAAACCCGTTTATTTTTAGCGACTTTAAAACGCCTACGAAAGAAGAATTGAGGGACGCTATCTTGGCACATTTTGAGCATTTAAAATCGTCTTTTAGCGAACATTATATTTTTTCAAACTTTAGAAAACATCTTTGCGCGTATATCGGCACTTGCAAAAATGCGCGCGCTTTTCGCGATTTAATTTTTAAGGCGGAAAGCATTGAACAGTCTATTGCATACGCAATTGAAGCAGTTATGCAATCATAAATTGTAAATGTTTTGCGAAATTATTGACATTGCGCATTTTTTTGTATACAATAAATTGGGGAATTCAAATGGTCGTTAAGTCGACATCTTGTGGTAACACAGCTCGGGTATTGAATTTCCCTTTTTTTTATTTCATTTATGTAAACAATATTAACGAAAACGCCAAAGAGTCTCCTGCATAACTCTTTGGCGTTATATTTAAATGAACAATTATTGAATATCTGCTTTGAATGTTTTACCTGCTTTGAATGAAGGAGTCTTTGAAGCGGCGATTTTGATTGTAGCGCCAGTTCTAGGGTCTCTACCATCTCTTTCTTCTCTTTCGCGAACTTCAAATTTACCAATTCCAGAAATTACAAGTTCGTCTCCAGATTTCAACGCTTCGACCAAGACTTCGTAGCAAGCGTCGAGGAGTTCCCCGCAGTCTTTTTTGCTGATGCCGGTTTTATCAGAAATTGCATCAATGTACTCTTGTTTGTTCATATTATATACTCTCCTTGTGTTTTATAATATGGTTTATTATAGCATAAAACGAAACTAAAGTCTAGCATTTTAGCGCCCTTTTACAAATTTTTCATATTATTAAAAACTTGTTAATTCCCAAAGTAAATTCCGCTATGGAATTTACTTTGGGAATTAACAAGTAAAATTACATTAATTCAAAATTAAATTTAATACTACAATTATTGGTTTTGTTTGTTTGTAATATTTTTGTCTATTTGAGACTTATATGTGGAACGCACACAAATTGACTTCTTTACTGATGAAATCAGTTCTTCTTTTGTATGGTTTACGCTATTCTTTGATTTAGCAAACAAATACAATGCACATAATACAAATATTATATCCATTAGCCCTGTTAGAGGGTAAAAGATATCAATTATAACGCTAAAGCCTACACGACTTAGCAAAAATGATACTACGCACGTTATAATTGTCGAATACAAAAAATTGTTTATGTAGCTCTTTAACCACCACGATATTGTTAGCATTGTTGCAATTGCGGTAGTAAAAATTGCAAACCACAAAATGACAACTGACATAATGACAAAAATGTCAGAAATTCCAAATGCTAGATACACAAACGGCATATCGTACTGCACTGATTCAGGGTTCACAATGATTGCAAGGCTTGCAAAAAATGAAATCGCAAGCAAAACAAAACCCGTTATTTTAGCGGCACGCTTATCGACTCGTGAGGTTGTATGCGCACCAGTTTTCATTAGCACAAAACCAGTCAAGAACATATTACTGCAAACAAATATCAAGCAACTAATAAATGAATACAGCATTGTGGCGGTATCTACCCCACCCAAGCGAATTACTGCATTCAATGGTTTCCCTATAAGGGAAAAAATGAAAATTGCACCCATAAAAATGAGCAATAGGGGTAATAAAAAGCCATTTAATTTTGAAATTTTGCTGATGCCGCCAAGTACTGCCATTACGCAAAAAAATGCACTTATGACTGCCAAAATAGGATATTCTAAACCTCTAAAAACAATATGCTGCAGGCTATCAAACCCAGCGAACATCGCCCCTAAGACAATGACATATGAAAATATGACCACAATTTCAATTATCGGCGCAAATTTCCCAAAAATCAACTTGAAAAAATCACTCAAACTTTGAACTTTACAGCGCTTCCCAAGTTGCAAAAAGACATAACCAAGAGCGTAAAACAATAGTCCTGCCAAAATAGTCATTAAAAGCCCGCAAATTCCAAAACGCGCAAAATAAACATAAACTTCGCGCCCCGACGCGAACCCTGCCCCTACAATTGTTCCAAAAAAAACGAGAAAAACGCTAAGTGATGACATCGTTTGAGGCGTGTTTTTATTTTTTATTTTCATATAAAATTATATTGCAAAATTGTAAAATTTATGAGATGATAACCGTATGAAAATAATAGGAATTATATGCGAACTCAACCCTGCACACAATGGGCATCAATACCTAGTAGAGGAAACAAAAAAACAAACAAACTGCGATTTTGTCGTTGCAATTATGAGCGGAAATTTTGTTCAGCGCGGCACGCCTGCAATTTTTGACTACCAAACACGCGCGCAAATGGCGCTCAATGTTGGATTTGATGCCGTTATTTATATACCAACTATCTATTCACTTAGTTCGGCTGACGATTTCGCAAAGTATAGCGTACAAATTGCAAATTCAATGAACATCGACTACCTTGCTTTTGGTGTCACAAAAAGCAAGGATGAATTAGAAAGATTATCAACGATTTTACATCGTGAAAACTACAATTTCAAAACATTACTTGCAAACAATCTTGAAAGTGGTAATTCGTATGCCACAGCATTCATTCAAACCCTTGAGCAAGTATCAGGAATTGCAAACATTTCAGGTAATGACATTCTTGCTTTGCAGTATGTGAATAATCTAAGTGACAAAATCACGCCTTGCCCCATTACACGCGTTGGCACACCTTCTGCTACTGTATTACGCCAACTTATTTCAAACAACGATTTTAATGCAATAAAAAATTATGTAAATGAAAAAAATTATAAATTGATGTGCGAAACAAAACTGCTAAATAATCAAGACTACGAAGCGCTACTTTATCACAATTTAGTCACAAAAAATAAAGATACAATAAAAAACGCAAGGTCAATCAAAGAAGGACTTGAAAACAAAATTTTCAGCACGCTCAGTTCTACAACGAATTATAAATCATTTAATGAAAAAGTAAAAAATAAACGCTATACGCAATCATTTTTAAACCGCTTATATGCTAACATTCTTCTTAGCATCGACAAAGGCGTTTCGCTCGAATTGCCATACCTAAAAGTTGTCGCTGTAAAAAATCAAGAAATTTTGAAACACCTAAAAAGTAAATTACCTCTTGTCACTAACCTCAAAGACAAAACTTTACTTGATGCAAAATCACTTTATTCAATCGACCAAATTGCGTGTCAAATCTACAATGTTCTCATCCCAAAAAGCCAGCAGCCTTTCCCATACCACAAAATTATAATACACTAGATATTGCGTATTATAAACATAAAATACACCACACATTGTATTTTTACCTTATCTAAATATACTCACATTGCTATGAGAAGAAAAACAAAAGTGGCACTTCGCCACTTTTAAAAATTATTTTTTCGCAATTACCTCCCCGCTTTGCGGATTAATTATCACGCCACTTGTTTTGCCATTTGTTCCAACGATTGAAACATACCAATAGTAATCATCGAAAGTACTATTTAAATCGGTGATAATTTTGACATAAACCTCGCCGTTCATTTTACCTTTAGATATATACGACTTTACTTCATCGCCTAAACTTTCAAGCGCAATGTCGAGCGCCGTACGCCACGTGATTTCCATTCCTTTTGTTTTGGGCTCAAGCGTGCAAGTTTGTTCGTCTTTATCGGTAATGACTTTCAACCTAATTTGCGCATCATCACTGACAACTTTTTGAATGTCCACCATAAGCGTACTTTCGTAATTATTGTATTCAAGATTCCCTTTATAAACATTGTCGCCGACGCTCAATTCATACTGCGCAACAGTTGGCATATCACTTGATTTGTACTTGACTGTAACCATCCCAAATTCTACTTGCTTTTCGCAAATGCCATTGACAACATATGGTGACTCTCTTTTCCCACTCATAAACGTTGCCACATAGACATTGTTTTCACCCGAAAAAACATTGTATCTAACTTCCGCCATATTTTGCAATGCCAAGTCCGTTTGACTCGTGCCACACCCACAAAATGTGAATGTCACAACCATTGCTG
>JBNMHN010000061.1:0-7660 GCA_050872805.1 Clostridia bacterium | reverse complement strand
GCTCCAATCATAATCTACCTCCGTTTTATTTCATTTCTATAATAACACATTTTTCTAAAATTACCTATTATTTAAAATTTTTTTCTTATAAAAAAAGTTTGATAACCTCAAACTTCTTTTTTTATGCTGATACTTTTATAACCTCCTTATTATAGATTTTTGTATTAGATATTCGTGGCAGTATCGCTCCACATAGTCCTATTATATCAATGGCAGGCGACATTGCCGCGCCCATATTGTTGGCATCAATTACATCAAAGTCAGTAACTTTGCCAAATGTCGCCATACTTATCTTGACGCCCTCGCCCTTTGTCGATAAAACTGAGCAGCCGCCACCCGTGACTGTCCACTGTGCCGTTGGTGGACGTTGTGTGCCAAGTTCAAGCGGGAAACGGAATTGACGTTCTACGGACGAAAAATGGCTCGCCGTTGCGCAAGCAACTGTGTCAAAATAGCCCCCGTCGACAAGACACGCGCCAACGGCAAGCGATTCCGCCATTGTAGAACACGCGCCAAAAAGCCCAATGTAGGTTGTATCAAATTTGCGCGCAGTAAAACTTGAACTGATGATTTGATTCAACAAATCCCCGCATATCAGCGCATCAATGTCCGCGGGGTTCTTTCCTGCCCTTTCTATTGCGTTGAATACAACATGTTCAAGCATTTTCCTTTCGGTTTTTTCGTATGAATCCGCGCCCCATAAGTCATCCTCAAGAACAAAGTCAAAGTACGGCGAAAAAACGCTTTTTGATTCTTTGGGTCCTGCGATTGAATAGGATGATATGATTTTGGGGCTGTTTTTGAAAAATACCGTTTGTTTGTTTTTTTCTTTTTCTTTCATCATATCAAAACGCTCCAATAATAAGATAAATTAATCCAACAATTATGCTCGCGACGACCCCATTAACGATGACGGGGCCTGCGACTATGAACATTTTGGCACACATCCCAAAAATGAACCCCTCTTTTTTGAACTCAAGCGCAGGACTTGCAATTGAGTTTGAAAAACCTGTAATAGGTACAATGGTTCCCGCACCAGCGATTGCGCCAATGTCATCGAATACGCCTAGCCCCGTCAAAAGCGACGCTAAAAATATGAGCCCAATCGACGCCCAGTTGCCCGCTTCTTGCGGCGTCATAGTATCAAATATAGTAAGTAATGAGTCCTTAATTGTTTGCCCCAACACGCAAATAAGTCCGCCAATGACGAATGCATAAAATAATGACGGAAAACTATGCGTCTTTGGTATCTTTGACTCTACATAGGCATTATACCTTTCATCTCTTTCTATTTTATTCATAATTCCTCACAACAAAATTTTTGCCATAAACCAATGTTTTAATCATAAAATGGGAAAAAATGAAAAAATTTTATAATAATTTTTGAAAAACTACAAATAATAAAGAAACATTTTGGAGGAAATTATGAAAAAATTTATATCAATTTGCCTAGCAAGCGTGCTGGGCGTCACAACAATAGTCGGCGGAGGTTCAGCGATTTTGAACCGCGATACTGCGGTTGAATTGATGCAAAACAACGGCACAGTCGTTAAAGAAAACGACGCAAACGCAAAATTTGTTTCAAAACAAAATGCGGATACTCAAACAAACATCAACCTTAACCAAAACAATGCTATCACAAATGGCAACTATACATTGAACAACGGCATTGCAAACAACAATGCGAACAATCCATTAAATTACAACAACAATTGCGCAAATGGTAATTGTGCAGATGCCTATGGCAATGTTTATCAAAATATGAACAATACTGCAAATGGCGTCAATGGCACATACGCACCCAATACAATCAATAACGGCGGCAACAGCGGCATCAACAGCGTAAATAATGGCATTAACGACACAAATAGTGGCAATGTCAACACTTATGGCTACCCTACTAACAACGGTCGCTCTAATGTCAATACTTATAGAGAACCATTGACAACGCCAAGATATTCAAATATTGACACGTACAGGCAAAACACTGCTACAAATAGAAACGCGGCTAACAATAATAATATTGCGAACAACAATACGGCTAACAACAATCAAATTAAAAGTCAATCAAAAACATTAACAAACCAGACGAATACCAACTATTCGAATAATATGAATAGAACGAATGTCAACCGAATTTCAAATCGTCAAACAAACGACTTGAATAGAAACACAAACAAAGATATTTATTCGAATAATGACAACAACCAAATACAAAATTCAACAATCAATCGCGACAAAATGAGCGAAAAAGACTCGACAAAACACACATTTAATTCAATAGTTGATAATGGAAATAATATCAACAATAGCGCCGACAGACGCATTGACAACAATTTTGACGCTTCAAGAAACAATGGTCAAACAATAAATAATACTTCAAGAACAAACAATAATATTTCTAAAAAACACGTAGACAACGACAATTCACGCCTATTTGAAACCCAAAATCGTGATTTTGCAAGAGCATATGATAATAGCGAAAATGGTTTTACCTATCGTCACATTTTTGACGCTGATAGTCAAAACCAAATCGCGTTTCTAGCATTCCAAATCAAAGAAATCGCAAACAGTGATGCAAATGGCAATGCAAACATTAAACAAGTTTCAATCAATCTAAGAAATTCAACTGACGAGGCCTTAAGAATGATTGAAGCCGACAATTTTGACAATGTTACACTCACTGAAACGCAAAAGCAACAGCTTGATGCACAAGCAAACCGTTTGTTTGAAATTTCACAACAACTTTATAGCCTCAATAGCAATGAATTGTCACGCTTTGGCTTTAATCTTGAATTAGATTTCAATAACACAAATTTCGACCGCAGTTTTGCTAGAATTTTTGAAACATTTGAACAACGTTCCGACCTAATGAACCAAGCAGTGACGTGCATTGACACAATTACGCAAATTCTTACGGACGCAAAAAACACCAACAACGGCAATCGCCCTGTCGTAATTGATAATGGAAATGGCACAAACACTTTGAACAACAACACAAACAACAATGTTGCCCCTATCAATAATGATAGAACCAGTGTTACGCCAAATAAAACAGTAAACAACAGTGTCAACAACGCAACAAACACTTCAAATACCTCAAATACTACTAGCACTACCAGTACTGATAATAGAAACACAGTAAATAACAATGTCGTTTCAAATTCAAACAACGGAAATAGAATTTACACACGCGAAACCAATCCAATTGACACAAACAGAAATACAACTATCAAAAATTCACGCACTGGTTTAAACATCTCAGCAACGGACACAAACACACTTCCTACACCTGAGACAAAGGCTGAACCAAATGCTGATTACAAAAAGATTGCTAGTGCACCTGATGAATTGAAAAACGAAACAAAGGCGACTGCGGACAAAACAACAACTACTCCGATGAGCATCAAAAACTCTAATTTCCCTAACACTAATCCGCTTTTGCAAAATAACTAATTTGCACACATTTTAATTGCTAATTTAAATAGATTTTATAAGAAAAACCTTTGCACGTCAAAATGCAAAGGCTTTTTGTTATTTATTTTCTTCTTGAGAATTTACTGTCGGTGTTTTGATTTTTAGCTTCAATTCATTGTTTTCGACATCAACAACAACGCTGTCGGTTGGTTTCAAATCATTTTCCAAAATAAGCTCGGCGAGTTTATCCTCTATTTCGTGTTCAATTACCCTTCTCAAAGGTCTTGCACCAAATTCTTGGTCGTAACCCTTTTCGACAAGGTATTTGAGCGCACGCTCAGTCAATTTCAACTCAATGTTTTGACCTCTCAACTTCTTACAAAGTTGTTTCATCAAAATCTTTGCGACTTGCGCAAGTTCTGGTTGCGAAAGCGCGTGGAATATTGTGATGACGTCTATACGGTTCAAAAATTCAGGCTTAAAATGCTCTTTCAAAGAATTCATCAAGAACTCTTTAACTTGTTCATCGGTCATAGGTTCTGCATTATTTTGCGCAAGCATACGTTTTTTTGCGTTTAGCGCTGAAATTCCGCAGTTGCTTGTCATAATAATGATTGTATTTTTGAAACTTACGACACGCCCCTTTGAGTCGGTCAAGCGTCCATCGTCAAGAATTTGCAACAACATATTAAAGACGTCAGGGTGCGCTTTTTCAATTTCATCGAACAACACAACCGAATATGGTTTTCTTCGCACCGCCTCAGTGAGTTGCCCGCCCTCGTCGTGTCCGACATAGCCCGGAGGCGAACCAATCAATTTCGCAACGCTATGCTGCTCCATATATTCGCTCATATCAAGTCGAATTATCAAGTTTTCGTCGTCAAACATTGCTTCAGCAAGCGCTTTGCTGAGTTCGGTTTTACCAACGCCCGTTGGCCCTAGGAATAAGAACGACCCGATTGGACGTTTAGGGTCCTTAAGCCCTGCTCTCGCCCTTTTGATTGCGCGCGCAACAGCGCTAACTGCTTCATCCTGCCCAATGACACGCTTATGCAAAATCTCTTCCATTCTAAGCAAGCGGTCTTTTTCGGACTCAGTCAACTTTGTGACAGGAATTTTTGTCCATTGCGAAACTATTTCCGCCACATCTTCCGCAGTTATTGTGTTTGCAGTTTTTTGATATTCGCTATCGCTTTCTTTTTGCAATTTTTCGACTTCATCAGTCAATTTTTTAATTGCATCACGGAATTTTGCCGCCCGTTCAAAGTTTTCTTGAATTAGTGCCTCATTTTTGTTATTTTCAAGTTCCTTGATTTGTTGCATTTTTGTTTTCAAGTCACTAGAAACAATTGAATTGTTGACTTTGACTTTGCTGCACGCTTGGTCAATCAAGTCAATCGCCTTGTCGGGCAACTGACGGTCCATAATAAATCTATCTGAAAGATTTGCTGCCGCCTCAATTGCTTCATCCGAAATTGAAACTTGGTGGAACGCCTCATAACTATCGCGCAAACCTTTCAAAATTGCAATTGTTTGCTCAACGGTTGGTGCTTCGACAATAACAGGTTGGAAACGACGTTCAAGTGCCTTGTCTTTTTCAATGTACTTGCGGTATTCATCCGTTGTGGTTGCGCCGATTGTTTGCAACTCACCTCTTGACAAATATGGCTTTAGCATATCAGCAGGGTTAATTTCGCCTTGCTCGCTGCCCGCTTGCGCAAGTGTGTGAATTTCATCAATAAAGACAATAATGTTTTTGTTTGCAATAATTTTTTCAATGGCAGATTTCAATTTTTCTTCCATACTACCACGATACTTGGTGCCCGCCATCAAGCCGCCAATTTCAAGCGAATAGATGACCTTGTCTTTCAATATATTTGGAACTTCCCCCTTGACAATAGCAAGTGCCAAGCCTTCAACTACTGCAGACTTACCGACACCCGCTTCACCAATCAAAACTGGGTTGTTCTTAGTTTTTCGGCAAAGTATTTCAATGATTTTATTGATTTCGTCTTCACGCCCGATAACTGGGTCAATCTTCCCTTGTCTTGCTTTCAAAGTCAAATCGCTACCCATTGAGAGCAAATCTTCGTCAAGCGGACTTTTTATAGCATTGTTTTGTTTGCCTGAATTTTCCATATTGTCATATGACTCGTTGAATGATACGTTTCCGCCACGCAAAACACCTAATAGTTGGTCGCGGAGCGCGTTCAAATCGACTCTAAAGCCTCTTGTGAGCAAAGTATTTGCTACACAATCACTCGACATCACGATTGCAAGTAATAGATGTTCGGTGCCGACAAAATCGTGATTTAATTGCATAGACAATGTTTGTGCGACTCTAAAAATTTCCTTTGCACGCGGCGTGAATTGAGGTTCAAATGAGCCTGAAAAACTGTAGCCGTCATTTATCTTTTCATCAAAAATTTCAGCATACGTATTCTTATCCACGCCTAGATTTTTCAAAAGTTTTGCTGCCATACTGTCACTGACGGACAAAATGCCGTATAGCAAATGCTCCGAACCTATTTGGTCGTGACCGTGTAGTAGAGCGAATTCGGACGCGTTTTTTATCACGCGCTTTACACTTTCAGTTGGATTAAATGAATAAAACATAACATATTCTCCTTTTATTTTTCTTTTTCTTTATATATCATAGTCAATGTATTTTTCAGAATTCTTGCACGAATTTCATCTTCAATTCTAAATGGGTTTTTCAACGACTTTACCGAAATTGCACTTTCCAAGCATCGTTTTTGTTCTTCCGATAAAACATCGTTTGAACAAAGCGTCTCAAGAATGCCACTCGCAGTCACAAAATCAATGCTGTCACCTATCTTTTCAAAAATCAAATCTTTGAAATCGTCATCAATTTCAATTCTATGAATTTTGACATAACCGCCCCCGCCCCGCTGACTGTCAATGACGTACCCTTTTTCAAGAGTAAAGCGCGTTGACAAAACATAGTTGATTTGGCTAGGAACGCATTTAAAGTGTTCCGCAAGTTCATTCCTTGAAAGTTCGATTTCTTTGTGGTCGTCAAACGCCTCAAGCAAGAACTGCTCAATGATATCGCTGATTGTTTGCATAACTCCTCCAAATATTGTTTGACTATCTTTGACTTTCCTATATTATAATCACTTGCCGCATAATTGTCAAGTGTTTTAAATAAAATTTTTGACTATTTTTGACTTTTAATACATTTTTACATTAAATGGGATTATTAACGCCATCTTAAAATGCCCCCAACTATTATTTTACCACAATTTCTATATAAACTAAGGTTTTATAATATATGTTGGGGTGAGTGAATAAAATTATAAAAAAAAGTAGACATAAAGTTCTACTTGTGTTAAAATTAGAAAAAAATACCACTAAAAAACAAAAATATCTAGATATCCAAACTAGTTTGGATATCTAGATACTAATGCAAGCAAATAACAACTAAAATTTTTTATTTTCTCGCCCCCAACATTTGACATAGAGCCCTATTTTTTTTGACCCACATTTAACACAATGCCTTATATTTTAAAGTTTACCGAACTCTTTGAGTCTAATTTGGGAACCATTTTTACTGTCCAAAACTTCAAAACCCATTGCGTCGATTTTGTCGCGGATTTCATCCGCTTTGGCATAGTCTTTGTCTTTGCGCGCTTGTTCGCGATCCTTTAATAATAGTCGCGCTGCTTGTTTGTCTAGTTGGCTGATGCCTTGATAGTCCTCAAGTTCGTTCAGGCGGTAGTCCGCGTTTTCTAAGTCAAGCCCTAGCACTTTATCAAACTTTTCAAGTGTGGCAAGTTTGTCGGCAGGCACTTCTTTACTGTTTAACAAATTCCAAAGTTCGGTTATTGCAAGTGATGTGTTCAAGTCGTCGTCAAGCGCATCGCGGAACTTTGTCAAATACTTGTCTAGAATTTGCCCACCGACGCAGTCGGCGATTTCGCTGACGGCGCGCCAAATTTTGACAAGTTCGATTTGCGCATTGTGAATATTCTCCCACGTGAAGTTGAACGACTTTTTATAGTCACCTTTCAAGAGCATATATCTATGCGCAAGTGGATGATAGCCGCGCGATTTCAAATCATCAAAGGTAAACCCATTGCCGAGTGATTTGCTCATTTTTGCGCCGTTTGCCATAAGATGCCCACTGTGAATCCAATAATTGACAAACTTTTTGCCTGTTGCACCTTCGCTTTGCGCGATTTCGTTTGTATGGTGAATTTTGACGTGGTCAATTCCGCCT
>JBNMHN010000060.1:0-7825 GCA_050872805.1 Clostridia bacterium | reverse complement strand
TATTTGAGTAAAGCGCGCAAAAGAGTTTTGTCGGCGGCAGTGACACGGAAACTGTCGCAGCATTTTGAAATGGTTTTGCGTAGCACAAATTCGCTCACGTTGTCAAGTGACAAAAACGTGAGCGTTTTTTCACGCTGCTTGATAAAACTGTCGCACAATAGCCACGCAATGCACATATTGACATAATATTCGGGTTCGTTTTTCATAGTCTTGACAAGCGCAAGCGTGCTATCAATATTCGCGTCATCTAAGTACTTGAAAAGTATGCGAACTCCTATTCTTCGCGCAAAAGTGCGCGTGTCCAAAAGCAGTGTCTTGCTGAGTTCCAGCAAGCAATCTTGCCCCGACTGCAACGGCGCGCTATCGCATTGAGCATTGATGTTACTAGAACGGACATCACTACTTCGACTACAAAAGTCTCTTGCTTGTACTGACTGTACCTGCAGCCGTGCGCTATCGCACCACAAAAGAGCGTCGACGGTTGCCCAGTTGTCAATGACAGGTATCAACTTGTATAAATAATGCTTGAACAATTCAAAATCGCGCACACGATGTAGAGTTTTCGCGAAAATAATGGTGTTTTCATAATATTTAAAGACTTCCGCATCCAAATACGGAACAACCTCATCCGCCGCAATCGTCTTTAGTATCGCGTTTATGTCCGCCGACATAACGACAAGCATCGGCATTTGCGTTTGAATAATACTGCGCGACCACGCCTCTTTTTGTGGGGTGGCGCAACGCTCCAATTGTGCATTGATTCTTTCTATATCAAATTTATTTTTCATAACGTTTCCAATCAATCAATAACGATTGTATTTTCATAATATAGGTTGTAAAAGTAGTCGACTAAATCTTGCGAAAGTTGCTCAGATAAATAGTATTTTTCGTTGTAAATTTTTTGAATATAATACACTTTTTGCAAGCCCGTGCCAGTCTTTACAATGTCAAACTTGAACTCCCTGTCGCGCGACGCATCAACTTCCACCTTCAAAACCATTTCGCCAAAGTACTTTGTGCCGTTTTCTTGCTCCGCAAGCCTGTCCTTGCGAACATATATGCTCTTAACGCGGTTGTAAAAATTTGCAATCGTGTTTTCGCCCGAAAAGCGCAACCCGTCCTTGCCGTCAGAAATAGTAAAGTTTTCGATTTGCGACGTCGTAATCAACCGCAACTCATTACTAAAAATCCCGCTGCAGCCACAAAACATAATCATTGCAATAATAAGTGTGAAAACCAACCCTACTTTCTTTACCATTTTCGCCTCAAATCAATAATACCTTTATTATAATAAATTTGATAAATTAAGTCAAACAAAAAACAACGTTTTGCAAGGCATTGTTTTTTGTATATGCTGACGCGGTCAATATATTTAAGTAGCCCGATACATTATGATGTAGCAAAACTTTTTGACCGCGCCAGCAATAAAAAAAGTACATAGTAGTTTAACTATGTACCAAAGTATATATAGAGTCACTCGCCCAACCCACAGCCGCGGGGCTATCCCCGTTAGAAGGTGATGCGGGAGGAAATGTAGGATGAAAGTTCAGCAAGCGGAATAACCTCCTGCTGCATCGAATCGCGCTCGCGAACCGTAACTGTACCGCTCGCAAGCGTCTCATCATCAACCGTCACGCAGAACGGCGTACCAATCTCGTCTTGACGACGATAGCGCTTACCAATGCTGCCCGATTCGTCATACGTCGCGGAGAAATGCTTGCACAATTCCGTGTAAATTTCGTCCGCTTTCTCAGCGTGGTTCTTCTTGATAAGCGGCAACACCGCAACCTTGTACGGCGCTAAGAACCTATGCAACTTCAAAACAACACGTGTTTGTCCGTCCTCAAGTTCTTCCTCAGTATAAGCGTCCATCAAAAACGCAAGCGTTAGGCGCGTCAACCCAACCGCTGGCTCAATGCAGTACGGAACATACTTTTCGTTCGTAACAGGGTCAGTGTACTCCAAGTTCACGCCGCTGTACTGCATATGTTGCTTGAGGTCGTAGTCCGTGCGGTCAGCAAGTCCCCAAAGTTCGCCCCAACCGAATGGGAATTTGTACTCAAAATCGGTCGTTGCCTTGCTGTAAAAGCACAACTCTTGCGCACTGTGGTCGCGCAAACGCAAGTTTTCCTCACGCATACCAAGTGACAAAAGGAAATTCTTCAAAAAGTCCTTCCAATAAGCAAACCACTCTAAGTCAGTGCCCGGCTTGCAGAAAAACTCAAGTTCCATTTGCTCAAACTCGCGCGTGCGGAAAATAAAGTTGCCCGGCGTAATCTCGTTTCTAAACGACTTACCGATTTGCCCAATTCCAAACGGAACCTTTTTGCGCATCGAACGCACAATGTTTTTGAAGTTGACAAACATACCTTGCGCAGTCTCAGGGCGCAAATAAATCTCGCTCGTCTTGTCCTCAATGACGCCTTGAAAGGTCTTGAACATAATGTTGAATTGTCTAATTTGCGAAAAATCGCTCTTGCCGCAAATCGGGCAAGCAATTTTGTGCTCAAAAACAAAGTTTTCAAGTTCTTCATCCGTCTTGCCGTTCGGGTCAAAATCAATGTCGGGGTGCTTTTTCAAATACGCCTCAATCAAGTGGTCAGCCCTGTGGCGCGACTTGCACGCCTTGCAGTCCATAAGCGGGTCAGTCGCGCTCTTGATATGTCCGCTCGCTTCCCAAACTTTTGGGTTCATCAAAATCGCACTCTCTATCGCAACATTGTATTTATTTTCAGTTATAAATTTCTTGAACCACGCATCGCGCACATTAGCCTTTAGCAAAACGCCGAGTGGGCCATAGTCCCACGAATTCGCGAGTCCACCATAAATTTCGCTGCCCTGAAAGACAAAGCCGTTGTCCTTGCAAAACGCAACCATTTTATCCATTGTCAATTTGTTATCCATTTTCTTCACCTAATTGTTAATTATTCCACCCACGAAACGCCAACCGCTGGCCCGACGTGGCTTGATACTACTGGGCAAATTTCGCCCGTCAAGATTTCGCGATTTGGAAAGCGCTCCTTGACCTTTTCTAGTAGCATCGAAAAATATTTTGAGTTTACCGCACTCAGCGCGTAAATCTTGCGCGCCGTCTCAGGAATGCGCGCAATCATTAGCGGAATCGCCTTTGCGATGCCGATGACTTTATGAACGCATTTTAGAGTGTTTTCCTTGAACGAAAGCAGCGGTTTAATTTTTAAAATCGTGCCAAGCATTGCACTGATTTTGCCAAGCCTACCGCCTCTGCGCAAGTATTCAAGATTGTCAGGGCAAAAGCAAATTTCCGCGCCCTTAATGTTTTTTTGAATATTCGCAACAATTTCTTCGCGCGAAAGCCCTTTTTCAATGTCCGCAACCGCGTCCTCAATGAGCATAAGCGTTGTTTGCCCACAGCAGTTTGAGTCAACAACGGTTATGCAGTCGCTGCCGCCCTCAACTTCCTTGAGTGCTAAGCACGCGCCGTTGTACGAACCCGACAAGTATGACCCGATGCAAAAAACAATTGCTTCGTCGCCCGCGTCCACGATTTTTTGAAAAGCGTCCATATACGCCTGCGTGCTAGGCTGCGTCGTCTTTGGGAACTCGCGCGACGACAACATCGCGTCATAAAACTCCTGATACGTGTCAGGCGTGCCCTCGTAAAATTCGCGCTCGCCAATGTTGATTTTCAGCGGAACAATCGCAATGTCGTGCTTTGCCGCATATTCTTTTGTAACTGATGCCGTTGAATCTGTTATAATCTTGATCATTACCAATTTCCTTTTTAATTTTTTTGTGTTTCATTAAAACCATTTTTGCGCGCAAATAACCACTATACACAATCGCGCCGCAAACAATCTAATGAACCCCATTTAAAAGTAATAATTCTTTGCACACTGCAAAATTATATCTAAAACTTTTTCATTAGTAGTTTTCCACATTTCAACAAGGATTGTCCACACTTTGCGCGTGCCTACAATCCTGCCTATATATTATATTACACTTTGCGCAAAAAAACAATCGTTTTGCACCATTTTATTAGGGATACAGCAAATAAAAAGAACGGCAGTGCGCCGTCCTCATTAGTTTATTGTAGTACCCAACAGTACCTGCAGTAGCGGGCTATCCCGCAAAAAAAACACATAGAAAATTTTCTATGTACCCAAGTTAATATAGTGCCACATCACCAAACCTGTAGCGGTGCGCTATCGCACTCCGAGAACTAACATATTTATAAAGTATATATGTTAGCCGTCCTCTAAAGCTGCTTTGACGTACTGACAGTACCCACAGCCACGGGGCTATCCCCACACGAAAACTAAATAAACTAAAAAGAACGGCTGTGCGCCGTCCTCATTAGTTTATTGTAGTACTCAACAGCACCTGCACCAGTGGCGTTTGCCACTAGGCTTCTTCAAAGTAGCAAGAACTACTAGGTGTAGGCGGGAAAGTCTGACCCTTTTGAAGGTCGACAATATTGATAACTTCGCCATTCTCGTCAAACATCTTGTATTGTCCAGAATGAGGCGCCGTTTCACCAGGTCTAAATTTCATAGTAACCTCCTCGCAAATAGTTTGCGCAGTCCTATGAAAATTATGCACCCATATTTTAAAAGTTTAAGCACCTTTTTTATAATACTATCGCTAAGCGAACCTGAGGGCGTAATCCCCTCTCAAACTTGAGACGCGCGTTTCGCAAGATTCCCACGCTCAAGAACCCCTACTACACGGGTTTTACTTTACCCCTATATAATAATAACGTCAGTATTTGCACCAACTTTGACAAAGTTGTTTAATTAGTAGTAAGCGCATTCGACATTTAACAAAGTTTATGCGATTAAACGATCGGTTTCCACGAATCTTTGAGTGAAATTGTAAAATTAAAAATATAATTTTCGGGCGTTGAATCTTTGTCAAGTGCAAAGTAGCCTTTACGCATAAATTGGTATTTATCATATGGTTTTGCTGATTTCAAAAAGTTTTCAGCGATTGCAGTTGTTTCGGTAAGCGAATCAGGCTCCAAGATGTCCTCAATCGGCGTACCTTTGGCAAGCGCTTTCGTTGGCATAAGGTATTCCGCTTTTGTTAGGTTCTTAAAATTCCTAATTGTGCATTCAAAGCCGTTTGCTTTCGCAACAAAATGGATTGTTCCTTTGACTTTGATGCCGCTTTCGTCTTGTCCGCTCTTTGTGCCTTCGATATACTCGCACTCAAGGTGGTCGATTTCGCCGTTTTCGCCCATAACAACGTTGTTGCACTTTATAATGTATGCACCCTTTAGTCGAACCATCCCGCCGACGACAAGTCGGTTGTATTTTGGCGGCGGGTCTAGCGCAAAATCTTCTTTTTCAATATAAATTTCGCGTCCAAACAACGCTTTGTGCGTGTCCGCGCCCTCGATTGTCGGGTTGTTTTGAACCTCAATTTCCTCGGTTTTGTCCTCATCCCAGTTTGTGATGACGACTTTGAGCGGGTCAAGAACAACCATTGCGCGCGTGGCAACCTTGTTCAAGTCCTCACGAATGTAGTACTCAAACGCGCTGAATGGTATTGTGTTCTCGCTCGTAATTCCGCAACTGCGCACAAAATTCTTTACGCCGTCCGCAGTGTAGCCGCGTCTTTTCATCCCAACAATGGTCATATAACGCGGGTCATCCCAGCCCATAACCTTACCCGAATTGACAAGCGCTTTCAAGTAGCGCTTACCAAGCAAAACATTTTCAAGGTTGAGCGGCGAAAACTCTCTTTGTTTTGGCGCAAACGGCTTGCCCCAGCCGTGCTCAACAAACCATTCATAAACCTCGCGGTGAACTCTAAACGAAATGTCGCACAAACTGTATGTTACGCCCTCAATCGCATCCTCAATCGGGTGCGCAAAGTCGTACATTGGGTAAATGCACCACTTGTCGCCCGTCTTGTAGTGGTGTTCTCGCAAAATGCGGTACATAATCGGGTCGCGCATCAAAATGTTTGGGTGCGCCATATCAATCTTTGCACGCAGCGTGAGTGAGCCGTCGGGATGCTTGCCCTCTTTCATTTCACGGAACAAACGCAAACTTTCCTCGCGCGGACGGTCGCGGAACGGGCTGTTTTCGCCTGCTTCCGTGAGCGTTCCTTTCATTTTGAGTTGCTCTTCTTGCGAAAGTTCGTCAACATACGCGTCGCCGTTCATAATCATTTTTTCAGCAATGTCGTAAATTTTATCAAAATATGCTTCGCTAGCAAAAACAACCGCCTTTGGCGTGTAGCCCAGCCACTTCAAATCTTCGACATAACTTTCGGCGAACTCGCCTTGTTCACGACTCGGGTTGGTGTCATCCATACGTAAATAAGTATAACCGCCAAATTTCATAGCGGTTTCAAAATCAATCATCCACGCCTTGCAGTGCCCGATGTGCCAATAACCGCTCGGCTCTGGCGGGCAGCGCGTAACAACTTCTTTGCTGCGCCCCGCTTTCAAGTCCTCCAAAATTTCTTCTTCAATGAAATTTGTCGGTTCTATACTATTTAAATCTATCATACTAATTTCCTAAATCAATATTTCCATTTTATAATGCTGACGCTGTCAATGTATTTAATCGCCCATAATTAACCGCGCTCCCTTCCGTCAAAGCTCGCCTTGACTACAGGTTTGGCTGTCGTCTCACAACAACATAAACGCACCAGCCAACACCTGCACCTGTGCCGTCCGGCACTCTCCGCTACAAAGGCTTTTACAAGCCTTTTTCGGTCGAAATGCCAATGGGGGTAGGTACCTTACCACATAATAATGTTGATTTATTGTAGGGATAGTAACCACAGCAGCGGGGCTATCCCCGCCAGTACCCGCACCAGTGGCGTCCGCCACCTAGCGGGAGCGTTCAGCGTCTTTGGCTTTTTGCTTTTCGACAATAGCATCGGTCTGCGCCATAAGGGATTCCATCTCTTTAATGCTCTGCTTGAACTCGTCAAACATCGCAATCGACTCAGCGCGGTCATTGTAATAATTTTCAAACTTTTCTTTCGCACACGCAAACTCGTCGCCCAAGCCAACTTCCTTGAAACGCGCTTCGTATGACTTACTCATAAGCACCTTGTACATATTGTCAATGCTCTCTTGTCCGCGCGTGAAAATTTCATCGCCATCCCAGTCTTTGACGCACAAACGAAGTTCGGCAAGATTATCGCCAACCGCCTTTTTTGCACCGTCCCAAGACTCATAAGCCAACTTTTCCGCAAGAATTTTTGGCAAAAGATCGTCTTTTACAATATGATACTGTCCTTTGCTCACTCTAAGGTTGGCAGTTGTCGTTTCCCTCAAGTGTCCAAAATTAGGCAGTTCCGCAAAACATTCTTCAAAATCGCGCAAACACTCACGACATTGTTCCCTCATACGCTTTGTAGAGTCCTCAGTCACAATGTTTGCGTTTTCCTTTGATGCAGTCTGTACTTTCTTTGGTTTAGCAGGTGCTTGAGACGCTGGTTTCGCCACCTTTTTCTCTGTAGCAACTTCTTCAACAGGCGCTTGTCTTACTGTGTTGACGCCCTCATCGTTATAAATTTTAGTGATTCCCATTTTTTCAACCATAAAAAACTCTCCTTCTTATGATTAATTTTACCATAGTTGCGCAAAATTGTCAAGGGCGAACCAAAAAAATGATGCTCTATCTATTAATTTCCAAATCACCTGCAGCATTGCGCCCAATTATTTGGGGTTCATTATCCTTTGCAGGCGCTGGTTGTGGCGGATTTCGTCTAGCGGTTCCGCCGCCCAGCTCCGCCTCGCCGCCCCTACGGAGGATGTCAATTTTCATTGTCGAAATTTCGTCAATTCTCTCAGGCTCAACATACTTTATCTCGTTTCTCT
>JBNMHN010000059.1:0-7841 GCA_050872805.1 Clostridia bacterium | reverse complement strand
TGATTTTTGAAAACTTTTAAAAAAAATTTTGCAAACTCTTTGACTACTACAACATTTTCAATGCTTTATACCGCGCATTTACATTCCACAATTATTATATTATATAAGCAACGGATTCCATATAAAAAGTACATAGTCAGTTAACTATGTACTAAAAATTTTTAGAAGTACTCGCCAAACCTGCAGCCGCGGGCTCTCCCGCCGCACGGCGGAGAAGGTCGCCAGAGTGAAGGGGGTATGGACAGTTGATTGTGACAATCTCTTGCACGCGTTGTGCTACGTCCACGTTTTCGCCAGCCGAATTGATAATCTTTTCGACCTTGAACGTCTTGTTGAAAGAATTGCTTGGCGACAAAATCTCAAGTTCGTCTCCAACGCAGAAACGATTGCGCTGTTCAATTTTCACTTGCCCGTTTGCCGAATCTTCCACAACATTCGCGATGAAATCATACGAGGAAATTGGTGTGCTGCTTTCAATATATTCCCTGTCCGTTTCGTCAAAATAGAACCCTGTTGTGTACCTGCGGTGGCTCGATTTTTCAAGTTCCGCATCAAGCATTGGGTCAAAAGGTTTTCCGCTTTCAACAAGGTCAAGCGCGCGGCGGTATGTGTTTGTGACGTTTGCCACATAGTACGACGTTTTCATTCGCCCTTCAATCTTGAACGATGTGACGCCTGCGTCCGCCATTTCCCTTAAGTGCGAAATCATTTTCATATCTTTTGAGTTAAGAATATACGTTCCGCGCTCGTCTTGCTGAATAGTCATTTCGTCGTCGCGATTTTTTTCACGCAAAAAGTACTCAAAACGGCACGCTTGCGCGCACTGCCCGCGATTGCTGTCACGCTTGCAAAGATAGTTGGAAAGCAAGCATCTGCCGCTATAGGAAATGCACATTGCACCGTGAACAAATGCTTCAATTTCCATATCGTCGGGCAAAAACTCGCGCATCTCCTTTATTTCCGCAACGCTAACTTCACGCGCAAGTACAAGGCGCTTCACCCCAACTTCAGCCCAAAATGCGCCTGCATATTTATTTGTGCAGTTGGCTTGCGTTGAAAGGTGAATTTCAAGCTTTGGCGCGACCTTTTTTGAAAGACTGATGATTCCAACGTCGGAAGCAATGATTGCATCCGCGCCGATTTCTTGAAGATAAATCAAGTAATCGGCAAGTCCGTCAAAGTCGGAATTGTGCGCCAAAATGTTGACTGTAATGTAGCATTTTTTACCTAAACTGTGCGCGTACGCGATGTACTTTTGCAATTCGTCTTGCTCAAAGTTGTCGCTGAACGCGCGCAGCCCGTACTTTTTGCCCGCAAAATAGCAGGCGTCTGCACCAAAATAAAATGCTGTTTCAAGTTTTTCGCTACTGCCTGCGGGCGATAGCAATTCCAATTTCTTCATCAGTTTCTCCTTTTGATTTTTTACATTTATAGCAAACGCAAAGTCCGTCCTCAAGCGGAACAATGGTTGTCATAAGTTCTTTGTTTTTGCAAAGTTTGTCCAAAAATGCGTTCATACGGTCGACGGTGCTTTCTAGTTTGTGCTTGACTTCCGTTTCGCCTGTGGTCATCCCCTCTTGCAAGATGTTGTCCGCGACGAGGACACCGCCGTCGTTTAGCACGGTCATCAAACTTGGATAGTACGAAAGGTACTGCGCTTTTGCGCCGTCGAGGAAGATTAGGTCAAACTTTTCTTCGCAATTCAACAAATAGTCACCTGCGTCGCAAAGTTTGAAATCCACTCTATCTTTATACTTTTTCAAATTCTTTTGCGCAAGTTCATAACGTTCAAAGTCAATTTCAAGCGTTGTGAGTTTTGCGGCAGCACAGGCGTCGAGCATAAGTTTTCCGCTATAGCCGATTGCGGTGCCGATTTCAAGAATCTTCTTTGGTTGCTTGATTGCGACAAGTGTGCGCAAAAAGTTTGCAGACGCTGGGCGGATGATTGGAACATAGTTTTCTTTGGCATATGTTTCCATTGTCTTATCGCCAAATTTTTGCATTAGCGCCTTTTCTTTGACAAATTCTTCCGTTTTGTTCATATTCTAACCTATTTTATATCCAAAATGATTGTCAAAACAGTTGGGTTTCTGCGTGTTTTGCGGTTGAAGAATGATGACAATGCTTTGCGCACAGTAATCTTCAAAGTTGTGATGTCGCAATTTTTCAAATCACTTTGCAAAAGTGTTTCGCGGACAAACTGGCGCGCTTCTTCAACAAGGCTAGAGGCTTCGCTAGCATAGACAAGTCCGCGCGTGATAATTTCGGGTCCATTTTTTATGATACCCTTTTTGCGGTCGATTGCAACGACTGTTACGCACAAACCTTCTTCACTAAGCGCAATTCTATCTTTGAGAACTGAACTATCAATTTCACCAAAGCCAAGTCCGTCGATGAGTCTTGAACCTGATGGAACTTTCCCGCTGTCTTTGAACACGTTTTGGTTGACTTCAATGCAGTCGCCGATTTCACAGATTTTGATGTCACTTTCGTACATTCCGCACTTGAGCGCCAAATCTTTGTGGTGTTTTAAGTGCTTATATTCGCCGTGGATTGGCACAAAGTATTTTGGACGCAAGAGGTCGTGAACTTCTTTGATTTCGTCATAGTAGCCGTGCCCTGAGACGTGGAGCGGCATTAGGTATTCGTAGATGACGTCCGCGCCGCGCTTGAAGAGTGCGTTGATTGTGTTGTTGACTGCCTTTTCATTGCCCGGAATTGGCGAACTACTCAAAATGAAGCAGTCGTTTTCTGAAACGACAACCTTATTAAAGTCACCGCTTGCAATTCTAGAAAGTCCGCTCATAGGTTCGCCTTGACTACCTGTTGTGATAATGCAAAGTTCGCCGTCTGGGAAGTTTTCGATGCGGTCGATGTCAATGACGTTGTCCATATTGAAGTGCAACTCGTTGAGGCGGGAAGCGACTTCCATATTCTTTATCATACTGCGGCCGCTGAACGCTACTTTGCGGCCATACTTGTCCGCTGTGTTGCAAATTTGTTGGATTCTGTGGACGTTGCTTGCAAATGTTGCGACAAAAATGCGCTTTCCGACGTTTTCGCCGAAAATCATATCGAGGCTTTCGCCGACGCGGCTTTCGCTCATTGAATGCCCTGCTTTTTCGACGTTTGTGCTTTCACACAACAATAGCAGGACGCCTTTATCCCCGATTTCTTTCATTCTTTGCGTGTCCGCAATTTGTCCGTCGACTGGGGTGAGGTCAATTTTGAAGTCACCTGTGTGGAAAACTACGCCGACGGGCGTTGTGATTGAGACGGCATATGCGCCGACGATACTGTGGTTGACGTGCAAAAATTCGACATTAAAGCAGCCGAGTTGAACTGTTTCGCGCGGTTGAACTTCGACAAACTTTGCTTTGACACGTGGGTGTTCGCGCAATTTGTTTTGAATAAACGCGTTTGTGAGTTTGCTGCCATAGACTGGCGCGTGGATTTCGTTTAGAGTATATGGTAAGCCACCGATGTGGTCTTCGTGTCCGTGCGTGATAACAAAGCCGCGAACTTTGTCCTTGTTTTCTACAAGGTATGTGATGTCTGGAACGACAATATCGATGCCCGGCATATCTTCGGTTGGAAAGCTCAAGCCTGCGTCGACAACGATGATGTCGTCGCCATATTCAAGGACGGTCATATTTTTACCGATTTCGCCGACGCCGCCCAAAAACATAACTTTCAAGTTATTTGGGTCGCGCTCGACCAAAAATTCTGGATTGATTTCCTCTTCTTCTTTCGCTTGCAAGTTCATTCTTTTGCTTGCGCCGCGACGTCCGCCGCGTGATGCTAGTTGTTGCTTTGTGTCAGCAGTGTCAAAAAATTTAATTTTTGAACCGTTCGCTGTTTCGATTGGCATATTTTTTGGGGCTTTTGCGCTTGTTTTTAGATTTTCGCGCTTGATTGTTTTTGCCACTTCTTTCGCAATTCTACTTCTGCGCGTGTTTCTTTGCGGTTGTTCTTTTACACTTTCGCTGTCTACATTGACGTCCGCTTTAGGTGTTCTACGGTTTGTATTTTTGTGGGGCAAAGGTCTTTTTGATGTTCTTTCTTGAGTACCTCTTTCTTCCGCAACTTTTTCTCTACGTGGCGGAAAACTGTTGTTGTTTTTTCTAAAGTTCCTTTTTTGAACATTTTGTGTGCTTGGCGCGTTCTCGCCCTCTTGCGCTTCGACAACCGCTTTGTTTTGCGCGTTGCGGTTTTCTATTTTTCGTGCGCCAAAGTTGTTTTGACGCGCGTTGTTTTCTCTTTTATTTGCAACTGTTGTGTTGCGTCTTTGTGGGAAGTCTGAGTTATTTTCACTGAAACTTTCCCTGTTTGTTCTTTCTTTACTTATTGTATTCTTTTTTTCTTCTCTACGACGCCCGTTTATTTCGGAAAGTATTTCCTCATAACTTAGTGTCGGTTCTTCAAATTCTTCCATTTTTGATAATATTCTCCTTTATTTTGATTTCATTTATTTGATTTTGATTACTTAAAAAGTTAGCCCACTTTCTACAGCGTTCTACAAGCAATTATATAACAAATTTCGATTGTTTTGCGCGGTCGTGTTCGGCAAATTTGCGCGGGCTCATAATATTGCTTGGGTCAAGATAGTAGCGCATTCCTTGTGACTCGTAGTAGTTGACCATAAATATTACATTGATAAATACGACTGTTAGCGGCAATGTGAACAGTAGCGACGCGCCGAATGTATAGCGTGCACAGACAAAGTTTGCGACAAACGCAAAAACTATAAACACGATAATGTTTGAAAGTGTTCTCCAAAACCTATGGCTGACGACTTTGACACCTTTGGTGAGACTCTTGCTGACGCTGTCGCTATGAAGCTCTAGGTGCGGCACAAAGCACGACAAAAGTGCTGACTCAAGCGAAAGCACAAACATTGAGATTAAGACAAACAACATTGGTGCGAGAATGCCCCAAATTTCGCCTGTCGACATCAAATTTAATACAAAGTATCCGCTGACACCTATTATCGCCCAGAATGGCAATTTTATTAATGTTTGAATCAATCCTTGCAACAGTGCGCGACCAAAGTAGCGAATGTAAGCGCCGCAAAAGCCGACGCGCGTCAAGCTTGACATTGCGCCACGCAAGACTTCACAGTTAGCGAGGGTTGCAGCATTAAAAATAACAGCCATAACAAACAAGCCGATGCAAACACCGATAATGTTAGGCGTGAGCGCGCTGAGGTTTTGCCCGATTATGTCAATGGCACTGCCTGCTAAGTCGACAAGTTTTTGCCCGACTTCCGTAGTATTATACGAGTACAGTTTGCTCCAAAAATCGCTGAAAGCAGCAAAGAAACCGCCGTCGGAGAGCGTTTTGACAATGTCATATCCAATCCAAACGACCGCGCCCCCAAATATCGCTAACACGACCAGCATATATGCCATATTCTTCCAAACTAGCGAAAAATTTGTGGACAATACTTTAAGTGAATTGCGCAATACCATTTTATGTCCTCCCGATGAACAACATACCAAGCGTTTTTTAAACATACACAATAAGTACAAAGGTAGTATAGTGTTGGAACAAAAATTGACAAATGAAAACAAAAACGACTTTTAATGTCTGTCAATAGTTCAAACCTGATTGCAAAATTATTAAACTTTTCAATTCAATTTGCGCAAAATGCGCACACAGTACCTTTGCAAGTTTTATTGCGACGATAGTATTATACAACAAAGTCAAAAAAATTGCAAGCGTTTTTTATAAATCAAAAAAAATGCAAAAAGACATAGCCCTTGCTATGTCTCTTTTGTTATATCATTACCCAATTATTGACATTCATTACACCACTAATATCAATTTGGATTGCTGTATTTGCGGACACGTTTGAATATGTCTTTTTCAACAACTTTTCGCCGTCAATTTTCGCAGACATATATAATGTCTCATACACTTGCACCGTGAATGTAGATGACATCGCAACTGTAAATTCAATTGGAATCCCGTTTGTTGCAACAAATTGTCTTGTTGGTTGGTTATTTTCGTCTAAAACATATATGATAAAATCCCTCGACACTTTTGTTGTGACATTTATCGTTATTAATAGACATGTTGCACCACAATCGCTACAAATGTTGCCAGTCCCAAAATTGTGGTTTTCTGTTTGAGTTACTGCAGTTGCATTTTTATTGGTTTTAAATCCATAAAATGTACGTGTGTGCGTTGTCGAATCGTCCTCTTTCCACGCCGTCGCGCAATTAATACTATTACTTTTTGCATAGGTATATGGCGTTTTTGTAGCGTCACCCAACCAAATAATTGTCAAATTATTACAACCCAAAAATGCATAATCGCCGATACTTGTTACACTGTCGGGAATTATGATGCTAGTCAATCCGCTGCAATTAAAAAATGCAGCAGTGCCGATGCTTGTTACACCATCTGAGACTATTGTATTCTTACATCCAACAATTAATGTATTTGTATTAGTTTCTATTATTGCATTACAGCCGTTTCTACTATCATACTTTGTATTATTCGAATCTACTTTGATGCTAATCAACGCACTACATCGATCAACTACACTATTGCCGATGCTTGATACCCCTGAGCCTATTGTCACGCTCGTCAAATTGCTACAGTTTTGAAGCATATAAGACCCGATACTTGTCACACTATCTGGTATTTCAATACTTGTCAAACCGGTACAACCATAAAATGCAGAATCACCAATGCTTGTCACGCTTGAGCCTATTGTCACACTTGTCAACCCTCCACATTCATAAAATACAGAATCACCAATACTTGTCACACTATCTGGTATTGCGATACTCGTCAATTCATAACAACTGCTAAATGCAGAATCACCAATACTTGTCACACTATCTGGTATTGCGATACTCGTCAATCCATAACAACTGCTAAATGCAGAATCACCAATACTTGTCACACTATCTGGTATTGCGATACTCGTCAATCCATAACACAGGCTAAATGCAGAATCACCAATGCTCACCACACTATTTGGCATTGTCGTATTCTTACATCCAACAATCAATGTATTTGTACTAGTTTCTATTATTGCATTGCAGCCGTTTCTACTATCAAACTTTGTATTATTCGAATCTACTTTGATGCTCGTCAACGCATCACATCCTCCAAACACCACACCACCAATGCTTGTCACGCTTGCAGGTATTTCTATACTCGTCAACCCAGTACATCCTTCAAACGCACACTCGTTAATGCTTATCACACTATTAGGTATTGCGATACTCTTTAATGCAAAACAACTGTAAAATGCATTAGCACCGATGCTTGTCACACCGCTTTTTATGTCTATACTTATAATATTTGTGTTATTATAAAATGGAGAACCACTAAAACTATAATCAGTCATTGCGCCAGTTCCTGAAATTGTAAGCGTGCCAGTGGTTGAGTCAAATGAATATGTTACGTTTTCTCCACAAGAACCTTCTGCCTCCAATGCGGTCACTATCATTTGATTGTGTTGAGTTGTGTTGTCACGTATTGGACACACAAAAAAGAACAATATTGACACATAGAATATCAACGCGAAAAAGAACAACGAAAAAACAAATAATTTGTTTTGCTTCTCTTTGCTTACTGACTTTGTTTTGTATTTTGCTCTTTTGCTTGTTTGTTTGCAATGAACATTCGTTTTACTTTTATATCTTTGTTTTTCTTCGGCAAAACTTGAATTTTTGCCGCTTTTGATTGAGTCGTTTTGTGCTGTAAATTCGCATTCTTTTGCACCAGCGTAGGACTGTTCGACGACTCTATTTCCCTTGCAACTTACAACTTCTTTTGATGTGTTTTGAGGGCTTGTTTTACTCTCGGAAGATGCCCCCCCC
>JBNMHN010000058.1:0-8143 GCA_050872805.1 Clostridia bacterium | reverse complement strand
TGCTAGGACTCTACCCAATCGGCGAAGGCGCAGGTTACGCAGGCGGAATCATAACAAGCGCGCAGGACGGTGTCAAATGCGCCCAGCAAATTGCAAAGAATATTAAAAACTGATTGTGTTACGCATTTTGCGGAATTGATATGATAAATTTGAGTGTGCTTTATACGCTTTCCTTAAAAAGCAACCCATTTTTACACGACACAAAAAGACCCATTTTTACACTTTTCCTATAAATTTAACCCATAAAAAATACACTTTTCCAATTTTAATGTAAAGCATCTTAGTTATGGAAAAGGTAACACAATAAAAAACAACCGCTAAACAAGTTATCATTTAAATAACTTTACAAGCGGTTGCTTTTTATAAAAACATAACATAGTAAATCGGCAAGTAAATCAAATTGCCTTTTTGCGCTATCGTGCGCTCATTAGAAAGGACATAGCCTTTTTTGACGTTGTAGTCTTTATTTGTCAAAAATTTGTTGATTGCAGGGTGAATGGTGTAGTCCTTGCCAGACTTTACTTCAAGTGGCAAAACGGATAGACTGTCATAGTCGTCAATCAAAAAGTCGACCTCGCCAAGTTTTTTATTGTCGTAGTAAAACAAGTTGTGTCCGTGCGCTTTTAGTTCACTCGCAACAACTGATTCGTAAACCGAACCTAGGTTCACACTCCTTTCGTCGTTGAGAATTGCCGCAATGTTGTTTTTGTAGAGAATGCTTGTTAAGATGCCAACGTCATTGAGGTAGAGTTTTAGCAAATTTTTTCCACTTGACTCAATCAAAGGGAAAACGGGTGTCGAAATTGCCTTGACTTCAAGCGCAATGCCCGAATTGATGAGGTAGTCAAACTCGTCTTGATAGTTTGAGTAGCGCTTACCCTCAATGTTTTCAATATCTCTGGCAACAACGCGCTTTTTCTTGTTTTCCATAATCGAAGGAATCATATCATAAATGCGCTTGATTTTCAGTTTGTGTTGTTTGTCATATTTGCTAGCATCGTCACCATAGTAGTCGAAAATGTCGGCTTGAATTTTGCGAACTTCTACAATGTTTTTCTTTTCAATGAAACTGTTGACCGCATCAGGCAGCCCACCAACAAGCAAGTACTTTTTGAATAAGTCAAGCACTTTGTTGTGTGTAGATTCCTCAAGGCTCTCTAAGTTTGTAAACTTCTTTTTTAGCGCGTCAATACCAATAGCGTTAAAACCATTTGCAAGCAAAAACTCCTCAAAGTCAAGAGGGTACATATGAACAACCTCAATGCTGCCGATAGGTATCGACGGCGTCTTTGCAAGCGTGACGCCCAGCAAAGAGCCGCTGCAAATGTACGTGAACTTGTCATCCTGTTTCAAAAATTTGAGCAAAGTCAAAAACTGTGGATACTCCTGAATTTCGTCAATGAAAATCAAAGTGTTATCTTTTCCTTTCATCCGCTCGCCCGCAATCGTGCTGAGTTGTAGATAAAAATCTTCTTTGGTTTTGACATTCGCAAAAAGCCTGTCACCTAAAGAGTCCTCAACAAAATTGATTTCAATATAGTTTGTAAATTTGTCTTTCAAAACATTTGTTGCAACGTGCCTAATAATGTATGACTTACCGATTTGTCTAGCCCCGTCAATAACCATAACCTTGTTGGAATTTGCCTCTAAGTGCGAAACAATTTGTTGTTCTATCTTTCTATGCAACATACTAATTTTTCTCCTTTTATAGATATTTTACACTTTTCCTATAAAAAAAGCAATACATTTTTACACTTTTCCTATAAATTTTGGGGGCAAAAAATACACTTTTCCAATTTTTGCGCCCAAACCCTAGCAAAAAAGCGGCTTTCAATTACCGCTTTTTTTTGTATAACCTCTTAATTTGCCACCGCTTGCCAATATGCCAACACCTATAAAAAGTACTTGCGCTTGCCGTCCGCGAAAGCAACCTATGTGTAGGGAAAGTACCTGCGTCGTGCGCTATCGCAACGAGTGATGAACTATATAGAAAGAACTTTTGTTTGCCGCCCACGCAAGTCACTTGTGTGTAGGGAAAGTATCTGTAGCGGCGGGGCTATCCCCGCCAGTACTCACAGCCGTGCGCTATCGCATCCGAGAACTAACATATGTAGAAAGAACTTTTGTTTGCCGCCCGTGAAAGTACTTTGTGTGTAGGGATAGTACTCACAGCCGTGCGCTATCGCACTCGATAATCATTTTGTCGGAAATGAGAGCAATAAATTCGCTGTTAGTCGGCTTCTCATTATTATTATAAACCTTGATACCGAAAATATTGTTAATGTTCTCAATCTTGCCGCGGTTCCACGCAACCTCAATAGCGTGGCGAATCGCGCGCTCTACCTTGCTAGGTGACGTCTCAAACTTTTCCGCAATAGCAGGATAAAGTTCCTTTGTAATACTGTTGATAATCTCAGGCTGCCTGATTGAAAGTTTGATTGCCTCGCGCAAAAATTGATACCCCTTGATGTGCGCAGGAATGCCAACCGTGAGAAATATGCTAGATATGCGCTCCTCAATCTCGCGCCCCTTAGATTTTCCCATCGACAAAACTCCACCATTGTCCTGTAAATCCGCTAAATGCCTGCGCAATGTCTCACTGTCAAACGGCTTTGCCAAAAAGTCGCTCGCACCGCAAGATAACGCCTTGCTCACAAACGCCTCTTGCGTCAGCGCCGTCATAACCACAACCTTCGGCTTGCGCGTCATAAGTTTCGTTTGTATGTAGTCAAGTATGTAAAACCCATCGCGCGACGGCAGTATCAAGTCAAGAATGACAACATCAGGCTGCGTGCCAACTATAAGGTCAATCACTTCATCCCCATTGCTTGTCGCCCCAACAACCTCATAGTCAAAATTTGTCGCAAAGTAATCTTTCAGTATCTTGCAAGTGTCGTCATCTTGTGCTATTAATAGTTTTTGTTTCATTTTGTTACCCCTAATTTTTCTCCATTTTTTTTGAGTGACAAAGTACCCAACTTGTCAAACAATGCAAGTTTAGCACATATTTCGTAAAAATAAAAACAATTTTGTACAAAAACTGTAAGAAAATTGTACAAATTTTGTAAAAAAATGTCGAAAATTGAAAAATTAGCGAAAAAATACCAAAAATGGAACAAATTTTTTATTTTTTATAATGAACATCAAACGTGTTAGTTTGCTCGTCATAAAGGGCAACAAGAATGTTCTTCAAATCGCGCTTGCTTTGAATGTTCAACTTTTGGAAAAGCCAATCTCGTTCCTTTCCAATGCTCGAAAGAAAGTTGTCGTCAATAATGCCGTCCATCACGGCAAACTTCGTGAGGTTCGACTTTGGTTTTGTAACGCCAACATCCGTGACAGTCGGCTGCAAGTATTCCGCCTTTGGTAAAATGCTCAAATCGCCGCTCGTCTCAAAGATTGCGTACGCAACCTGCGATATGTCGAAAAAGTTTTTGTTGCGGCACATTGAAATGACATCACTGACATCCAGTTTGGACTTTTTCAAATTAGGGTAATCAATCTTGCCGTCCGCAATAATGATAATGGGCTTGCCGCGCAAAACCTTTTTTATAAAAGGGGTCGTCCTCTCAAGATACGTGATTGTCAAACTGAGCGCAAAGAACACCGCAATCGCAATCACATAAAAGTACCACGGATTCTCAAGGTCAGTCGACCACTCCGCCGCAATACTACCAATCGAAATACCAACCGCATAATCGACAAAATCAAGTTCTGCAATCTGCTTTTTGCCTAGCAACTTTGCCACAACAAACAATGCTACAAAACTATACACCGCATTGAGTAGCACCGTCAACCAATCGTACATTTTGTTTTCCTCCGCCCCTAGTTTGTGTATTGTCGCGTTTTTTATGCAAGATGAAAAGTGCCTTACCACTTTTATAAGCTTTTCTTTATTTATGCTACGTCAATTTTGCTAGAATAAAAAATATTTAGAAAATAACGTCAAATCGATTGATAATTTTTTGCGATTGTGGTACACTAAAAATATAGAAAACAACAAGTGAGGTACTGGAAAATGATTAACTACTTAACTAAACGGGGGGGGGGGGGCCTCTCAAGAAGGTAAAGTACAACCTTGCAAAACGTCAAATAACGCTAAGATTTGCGCAGTAAAGCGCGGGGGTGAACAGGGAGTCACGCGCGCAAAAGCGCCCCGAAATAGCGCATTAAACGATTTTTGCGGATGTGGCAAAAACAAGCGTTGTTGCGCAAAAAATGGTATCAAAACTAAATCAAATAAAGTGGCTGCCTCAACGCAAATCGCGCTGTGGCTTTTGGCGTTTGTGCTAGCAGTTTGCGTGTTTGCGCTTTTGCCCAATGGTAACAATAAAGCAAACGTGCAAATCAGTGACGCAACAAATGGCGCGTGGATAACTGAAATCGTCGACGGTACAACATACAATTTGATTGCTGACCAAAACGATATGGAAACACTTGCAACAAATGTGAGCAGCGGTAATTCCTATGCAGGTTCATACTTCAAATTATCCCAAGACATCACGCTTGACAGCACGTGGGCAGGTGTTGGCACATCAAGCACCTTATGCTTCAAAGGTTCATTTGACGGCAATGGACATACGATTACGCTTAATAATACTCGTAATAAAGCCGTATTTCAATATATTGGTGCAGGTGCTGTGATTAGAAATATTCATACAATGGGAAGCAGCAGTTATCAAGCAGCAGTTATTGTTTACGAGGCAATGGGGACGTCGTCTGAGTTTGTTACTATAGAAAGATGTAGAAACGAGTTTTCATTTGACAGTAGCAATAGTGGAAATTATGCTGGAGTTATTTTCTCTGCAAAATACGCATTAATAAAAGAATGTGCAAATTTGGGAGCAATCTATTCGTGTGGCGCTGGAAGTCCTGGTAATGCTGCGGGAATTGTGTATGAAGCATCAAATACAACTATTCAAGACTGCTATAATTTAGGCACTGTAACTCAACAGTCTACTGGTCCTACTGGTTCTGAAAGCAAGGTTAACGGTGCGGGGGGCATTGTTAATAAGGCTAGTTCTGGTGTGAAGATTTTTCGTTGCTATAATGCGGGAGTAGTAAGTGCAAATGGTGGCATATTTGACCCCTCTGCATCAGCAGCCGCTATTGTGGTAAGTACGTCTAGTGATACAGTGATCAAAAACTGTTATTACTTATCAGGTGGCACAAGTAGCGTCGGTACAAGTTTGACTGAAGCGCAGTTGAAGGCGGGGAATTTTGATAGTGCTTGGGATTTTCAAAAAGTTTGGTACTCGGACGGGAAAAATTATCCTACGTTGCGTGCTTTAATCGTACATTATACTTTCACGCTAGTTCACAATGACGGCGCAAGCACAATTACTAATATTTCGCTTGAGTGCGGGGCTACCAATGCTTTGCCGACACTCACGCGTGAGGGGTACACGTTCGGGGGGTGGGTTGTAACGGCTGACGCTGGTACGACAAAATCGCAAGTAACAAAAAGTGGCAGTGACTACATTTTGACTGCGGGCGACGGGGACGCGACAATCACGGCACAGTGGGCTGCTATTGTGCTGAAAATCACATTTAATTGTACAAGTTTGGCGGGCGAAAACTATATGGCATATATTTATAAGGGAGACAATATTTTTAGCCAAATCGTATTGACGAAAAGGCAAACGACGATTGAGTTGCCATATGTTGCAAACTATGCAAGCGGTCAATACAAAGTATGCTTTGTGTTTGCGTATTGCGGAAACATAAAGTTCACGGACTTGACAAATGCTACAGTTAGTGAGAAAAGCGAACGCAATGTTGCAATCACAAGTTTTGACAAAAACACAACTACCGCAACCTTGACGTACGAACTTTCTAATCCGCGCGTCAACACAACAGTTATAATATAAAACAATTTTGTGCGGAAATGTCCACTGCTGCAGGTATGGCTGAACTGCTTACCACTATTACAATGTTTTTCTTGATTTAGGCTAGCGCATACAATGAAATTATTGTTCAATCTTTTGAAAGGGCGAAAAAGTGTAAAGCGGCTTGACAAGTGGTGCGGCTTTCAGGTATAATACGGTAGAGGGAAACGACATTATGAACGAAAGATTAAATGAAATACTAGACAGCAAAAAGGTTTTGATTTTTGACTTTGATGGCACAATGATAGGCACGGAACACTTTAACTACCTTGTTCACAAGAAAAATTGGAAGAAGTACGGCATTGACTTGACTGAGGACGAATATAAAAAGGTTATGGGCAAAACGGTTGTCGACCTCAAGGATCGCATAAAGGACGATTATGGTGAGGTTGATGCGCAAGAATTGATTGACGAGTATGTCAACGGTTTTCTTGAATTGACAAAAAATGAGGACTTGCCAATGTATCCGTTTGTGCAACAAGCGCTTCAAAACAGTGACGGCAAAAAGATTTATATTTTGTCAAATCAAAGCATACGTATCATTGATGCGTGTTTAGAAAAATGGGGAATTAGAGACAAGTTTGATAAAATCATTTCACTAATGGAGTCAAAGGACATAAAGAAAATCGACTACTATCGCGACACCGAAAAATACTTCGGTGCGCCGCAAGCCAACTGCGTATTGTTTGAGGACACTCAAAAGAATATCGACGACGGTATGTCGTGCGGCATATATACCGTGGCAGTAAAGCATCAGTTCAACAATCCTGTCGCGGACTTGATTATCGACGTCACCGACAATGGCAGCGAAAGTTGTTGCAAATGCAAATGTTGCCGCAAATAAATTTTGAAAAAACGCTTGACAAACAACGCGAAATGCGCTATAATAACGCTTACAAGAAACTATCGCCATAGACAGCAAGTGGGTTCGCCCGCAATTGCATTGCAAACTTGCCGAGGAGATGTGTAGGTAAATTTAGCGCAACTATGCAGGGTTTTTGCGCATTATACTCTATGCACTCACAAAGGCATAGAGTTTTTTGTAAACTATAGTAAGGAGGATGGAAATGTCTGCTAATCTTGAAAAGAAAAAACAGATTGTAGAGGAAATTAAGGACAAGGCTCAAAGAGCAAAATCAATTATCTTCATCGACTACAGCGGAATGAATGTTGCAAACGACACAAAACTTCGCCGTGAGTTTAGAAAGAATAATTGCGAATACAAAGTTTATAAAAATAGACTTGTTTTGCGCGCTTTCAACGAACTTGGACTTGAAGGCTATGAAGAAAGATTGCAACACACATTGGCTGTCGCATTTAGTTATGATGACGAAGTTGCTGCAGCAAAAGTTGCAAAGAACGCACTTGCCGACAATCCTACAATCTCAATCAAATTTGGTCTTGTAGATAAAGCATTTATTGATGAAGACGGAGTCAAAGCACTTGCAGAACTTCCATCAAGAGAGGTTTTGGTTGCAAAATTGCTTGGTATGCTCAACGCGCCAGCAACTCAACTTTGTCAAGTTTTGTCTGCAAACGGCAGAAACTTGGTTTGCGCACTCGACGCAATCGCAAAGAAAAACTAAGCGCTTAAGCGCATAAAAATTACAACAATAAAAAATGGAGGAATTTATTATGGAAATTAAAGAAATTGTTGAAGTAATTAAGGGTATGACCCTCACACAAGTAAGTGAACTTGTTAAAGCACTTGAAGAAGAATTTGGTGTTAGCGCTGCTGCTCCAGTAGCAGTTGCTGCTGCTCCAGCTGCTGGCGCTGCTGCTCCAGCTGCTGAAGAAAAATCAGAATACACAGTTGTATTGAAAGCAATCAACGCAGAAAAGAAAGCAGAAACAATCAAAGTTGTAAAGGAACTCACAGGTCTTGGCCTTTTGGACGCAAAGAAGCTTGTTGACGGCGCTCCTGCAACAGTTAAAGAAAACGCATCAACTGAAGAAGCTAAAGAAATGAAAGAAAAACTTGAAGCTACTGGTGCTACAATCGAACTTAAATAATTTCATCTTACTTCTATAGTAAAACCGCTGCTCGGCATACCGCCCCAGCGGTTTTTGTTATTTTTTAAGCAATCTAATGTAATAGTGTGGCAAATTTACTTGTTAAATGCTGCAATTTTTGGTATAATGGTGTATTCAAAATAGGAAAGTAGTCATATGATTTTTAGTTATTTTGATGGCTTGAGTGCTGGAGAGGCGATTTTGCTTTTGCTTGCGTATGTCATTGCCATTGTGGTGGCGAT
>JBNMHN010000057.1:0-8222 GCA_050872805.1 Clostridia bacterium | reverse complement strand
TGGGAATAGAAGTCGATATTCGAAGACAAACTGAATATTATACATCTGGAAAATATTTAGAGCAAATTAAATATGCTCTTATAAACAGAAAAAAGATTTATGATATCATCATGAGTTTCAAAACTCAAGATGCTAATGCCGAAGAAAGGGAAGCATATTACCCTATTAGCGTTTATTGCGATAAATCTCAAAAAGTCAATACAAAAATCATTTCTTATGATGAAAAAACTGGAGATTTGAAATTTGCTTGTAGAGACTGTGGAACAACACATACAGTTAATATAAACAATTATAATTTGATAAAACTTGTTGGGAAAGTTGATTGGCCAATGTGTTGGCAATTTGAAGGTGTGGATTTTGAACCAGGTGGTATTGATTATGCTTCGGTAAATGGAGGTTATGGTGTCTCAACAGTAATTGCAATAGAGATATTTGGTTTTAAAGCACCTATGTTTCAGCGTTATGACTGGTTACGTATTAAAGGTCTTGGGAATATGCATAGTTCAACAGGCAACAATTTCACTCCTCAAAAAGTCATGGATATTTATGAACCTGAAATTGTTAAATGGTAATTGCTAAATACAAAACGGAAGATGCTTTTGACTTTGCTTTTGATGAAACCATTAATAGACATTATTTTGAATTTAATAAATCAATAAAAAAATATAGCAAAGGTATAGCAGATGAATCAGAAAGAGATTTAGTAAGTTTAATTTTCGGAGAATATAAAGTTTCAGAAAAAGTTTCTTTTGGGATAATTTCAAGTCTTGCTCCTGTTGTGGATTTTAATCCGAATGCATTAAAAAATGTTTTGGCTAAAGTTGGTGTAGAATTTGACGAACATAGCTTGAACAGATTAAATAAAGTTAAATCTTGGATAAAAGAATATAATATTGATAAGAAATATATTCCTTTAGATAAGTTTAATTATTCGTATTACAAATGTTTAAATTCTGAAGAATGTCAAATTGTTGAAAAATTATTTAATTTTATCAAAAATAACGAAAGTTTTGATGATAAACAGATTCAATCCTATTTATATGAAATTATAAATGATGCAAATTTAACTTAAAAAGAAAATGTTGAAAGGCAAAAGAGATGCTTTAAAAATATATATAATTTAATTTTTGGCAGAGATGACGGTCCTAAGTTATATTTATTCTTAGCGGCTGCGAATAAGTCTACATATATAAATTTATTAGATGGTAGCAATGCAAAAAAAAATCAACATAATGATAAATTTATTTTATAAAGAAGTTCAATAATTTATTGAACTTCTTTTTTATGAGCAATACTTTTGGTGTATGTAAAATTAGACTAAATAACAAAAGAGATTGTGAATGAACTCTTAAAACTTTTTTACTAATGACTAAAATCCTAAAACAAATTAAATGAAAAAATCTTCTAAGGAGACTGATTGATGGATTGTTTAGAAAAAATAACACAATGTTGGATGCCAATAAATAGTAAACAATTTTTAAGGTTCTAAATTTGTATATGTTGGTTTATTTAATTTTGCACTTACGTACGCATAAGATTATATATTGGCTAGATGCAAGTTTTAGTTTTTAAAAAAACTAAAAAAAATACCTATAAACATCTGTCTATAGGCATAGCATGGTGCACCATAAATAAAAACCACAATATGTAGTGTACCAAATGTTTTAATATGATATGTATTGTGGTTGTTTTATATTTAGGCATATTTTAGTCGCAAAATCTTAATATTAATTTGTTTTGCCTAAATTTGGCTTTGCGAAAATTGCTTGCTACTTAAATATTAAGTAGTTTTTGAAAAAAAATTATAAAAACGAAATTAACTAAATAAAGTGATTGAAAAATATAATATAATGTGCTATAATAAAGCGATAAAGGAGTTCGTTATGGCAAATAATAATGAAATTGAAGAAGAAGTTACAGCAGGGAAAGTTATGTACAACAAAGACATAATCAATTCAATCATTCAACTTGCAACTAAGGAAATTAGCGGCGTTGCTTCAATGGCTAAGTCGTCTAGAAATCCTGTTGTTAAACTTGTGAAAGGAAAGCGCGACAACGGCGTCAAGGTGTCTCTTGTTGGTGGCGAAGTTGTTGTTGATGTTTTCATCAATATTTTCTCAGATGCCAACGTCAAAGAAATTGCGTGGCGCATTCAAGAAAACATAAAAACAAGCGTCCAAAGTATGATGGACGTCAAAATCAAAGCGGTTAATGTCAACATTGTTGGCGTGGACTTTTCAAACTTGGAGAGGGAATAATGACAAGACACGAATGTAGAGCAGCAGCACTAAAACTCATTTTTGCGCGCTTAGATAATGACGAACAATTTGACTATGAGCAAAATCTTGCGTTTGTTTGCGAGATAGAGCCTAGTGATGAAGAAAAAGCATTTATCAAAAGTTTGTTTGATGCTGTGTTTGACAATTTTGCTGACGCAATCCAAAGCCTAGCAGGCTATTTAAAAGATTATGAGTGGAGCAGAGTTTATAAGGTTGACAAGGCGTTGCTCTTGCTTTGCTATGCTGAAATGAACATAATCAAAGAAGTTCCGCAAAAAGTAATAATCAATGAAACGCTGGAACTTGCTAAAGAATATTCAACTGAAAAGAGTTCAAAATTTATAAATGGCGTTATCGCGTCAATAGTTGGAGAAAATAATGGCTGATGAAAAGAATTTCATAACAGTTTCACAATTAGGAAATTACATCAAAAAAATATTTGACGCTGAAGAAATGTTGCATAACATTTCTATTTTTGGTGAAATTTCCGCATATAAACTATATCGCGGTGACACCGCGTATTTTTCGTTAAAAGACGAAGACGCAACAATTGATTGCGTGATGTTTGGCGCAAACAAATTGCCATTTGAGCCCAAAGTAGGGGAGAGCGTCATTGTAAAAGGGTCACCAAATTATTATGTTAAAGGCGGAAAACTCAATTTCAATGTGCGCTCAATGCTTGCGTACGGCAAAGGTGCGTTGTACCTAAAGTTTTTGCAGTTGAAAGAAAAGTTGCAAAAAGAAGGACTTTTTGATGAAGTACACAAAAAAGTTGTCCCCGATAATGCAGTAAACATAGGGGTCGCAACCAGTTTGCAAGGCGCGGTGCTCCAAGATATTCGCAACGTGTCGTACAGGCGCAATCAAGCGGTAAACCTATTCGTGTACGGCTGCCGCGTGCAAGGCGTCGGTGCTGATGAAACAATCATAAAGGCAATCAAAGCGTTAGACGAAATGAAGCTTGATGTTATTATTGTTGCGCGTGGTGGCGGCAGCAGCGAAGATTTGGATTGCTTTAACTCCGAAAAATTAGCGCGCGTTGTCTATGACTGCAAAACGCCGATTGTTTCGGCAGTTGGCCACGAAACTGACTTTACAATCATAGACTTTGTTGCGGACAAGCGTGCGCCAACGCCGTCTGCTGGGGCGGAATTAGTTGTTGCGAATGTCAGTGCCTATCGTGAACAAGTGCTAAAATTAATCAATCGAATGAGCATTGCAGTCAATCGATTGAACGCGGATGGAAAAATGCGCTTAAACTTGTATATGGAAAAAATCCATACAAAACTTTCATACAACATAGAAAGGGGTTTGCAAAATCTTGAATTACGCTCACAGCAACTTGATAGATTTGAAAGTGCATTGCTTGTAAACAAAACAAACAACTTGAATTTGTTAGCACAGGCACTTGAAAAATCAAACCCACTAACAATTATGCGCCGTGGATTTGCCCAACTTGTAGATGAACAATCACAGGTTGTCAAAAGCGTTGAACAACTAAAAGTGGGGCAGGACTTGAAAATAAACCTTGTCGACGGCTGTGCAACAGCAAAAATTAATGAACTAAGCAGGAGAGACTGATATGAAATTTGAAGAATTGATTAAAAATATAGAAGAAATCACAAAAAAGATTGAAAGCGGAAGCATCGGCTTGGACGAAAGCATTGAACTATATGACAAAGCAATGAAAGATTGTAAAGAATGCTACAATATGCTCAACAATGCAAAAGGCAAAATCGAAATATTGAACAAAGAATTTGCCGAATTGAAAGCACAGGAAAACAAAATTGCGACTGCCGAACCTAATGTCGAAGTATCGGAAACTGATGACAATTAGTAATAAAATTCGATAACTGAATTTATCTTGTTGAATATTATAGGCTCTATGTCAAATGTTGGGGTCAAGTAAATAAAAATTCCTAGTTATTATTAGCGTGCATCAGTATCAAGATATTTTTGTTTGTCAGTAGTATTCTTTGTGAGTTTATGATATAATCAATGTTGGACATAAAGTTTTCTCCTGTTATTGTTTTCTACAAACTAATTTTGATATAGGTAGAACTTTATGTCTACTTTTTTTTATATATTTTTTAACTCACCCCAACATATATTGTACAACCACTATTTTATTCTCTTTCAAGTGCTACGCGTAAAATTCCACTATGGAATTTACCTTGAGAATTAACGTCTCTAATATACCCAGTTTTATAGGCTGGTATTATAATTGACTTTGACAAGTGATTTTGGTATAATGGATTGAAAAAATATTTTGCATATTGATAATTATTTAGAAAATATGTTTTAATTTAGTTGTTTTGCACGCGAAAAAATGGTAAAATAAACATAGAACAATAGTTATAAAAAACACTCAGATGGAGATAATATGTTAGATAGACAAACATCGGAATTATTGAAAGTTTTGAACAGTTTTTGTAAAGATGGCTCATATAAAGTGCTAGAAAAAAGTGAAATCATTGAAAAAATGTCAAATAAATTTAAGCCCGACAACGATTCGCTTTCACAAATGCTATCGCACCTATCCGAGCGCAACTACTTGAACATCAAATACGCCGACGACGCAGTTTATTGTCTTGCAGTACTGCCTAAAGGTAGGCTTTTTGATGAAAAAGTTCGCGAAATGAGCGTTGAGCGAAAAAAGTATAACAAAAATCTAACTATAACAATAGTAGTCTCAAGCGTGTGCGGATTTTTGGGTGCAATGCTAGGGGTTTTAGTTACGAATTTAATCTTTTAGGAGATACAAATGCTAAATAAAAACGAAAAAAAAGTTATGAAGATTTTACTAAATCTTTGTAAAAACAACAATGTATGTTTGACTAGTCACGACGACATCGTCAAAGGAATGAAGAACAAAGAATATCTAACGCGCAAAGAAGTAGACGATATTCTTGAAAAGTTAGTCCTTGAAGGCTATATCGAGTGCACAATCACCGACAATCGTGGGAAACGTGGCTATTGTGTCACGATTTTGAAGAAAGGCGAAGGCTTTACACGCGAAGAAAAGGACAAAAACAAAGTCTTGTGGCAGCGCATTGGTATAACAGTCGCACTTGCGGTACTTTCTTTTGCCGTAACACTTGTATTGAAATCTATTTTTTGAGGCGGAATATGGAAAAATTTGAATTGCATTCTAAATACAAACCAACAGGCGACCAACCGCAGGCTATTGAACGCCTGACACAAGGCTTTCAGGATGGCTTGAAAAGCCAAGTCTTGTTAGGTGTTACTGGTAGCGGAAAAACATTCACAATGGCAAATGTTATCGCAAACCTCAACCGTCCAACACTTGTAATCGCGCACAACAAAATTCTTGCAGCGCAACTTTGCAACGAATTTCGCGAGTTTTTTCCAAACAACCGCGTCGAATTTTTTGTCAGTTACTACGACTACTACCAACCCGAAGCATATATTCCTAGTTCCGACACCTATATAGAAAAAGATATGGCAATTAATGACGAAATCGACAAACTTCGCCACAGTGCAACTTGTTCGCTCTTTGAGCGCAACGATACGCTAATTGTCGCGTCCGTCTCCTGCATCTATGGTTTGGGTAACCCCGAAATCTACAAAAAAGCCAGACTATCACTCCGCCCGGGGGACATCATTGACCGCAATGAAGTAATGAAAAAATTGCTTGAACTCAGGTTTGAACGCAGTGACATCGACTTCAAGCGTGCCACATTCCGCGTGCGTGGCGACATTTTGGACGTAATACCAGCGTACACAAGCAACACAGCAATCCGCATCGAATTTTTTGGCGACGAAATCGAAAGAATAACCGAAATCGACGTCGTCACTGGCAAGTTTATTGCCGAACTCAAGCACTGCTTCTTGTTCCCAGCAAGCCACTATGCCGTCGACAGCGAAAGTGCCGAACAAGCGCTCGCGCAAATCGAAAGCGATTGCGCCGAACGCGTCAAATATTTTGAGGATCGTGGTAAATTTATTGAAGCGCAAAGAATCAAGGAACGTGTCAAATACGACGTGGAAATGATACGCGAAATGGGTTACTGCAATGGCATTGAAAACTATTCGCGATACTTCGATGGGCGCAGTGTTGGGGAAGCGCCTTATACATTGCTTGACTATTTCCCGAAAAATTTTATCACATTCATCGACGAAAGTCATATGTCAATACCACAAATTAAAGCAATGTATAAAGGCGACCTTGCCCGCAAATCAAGCCTTGTCGAATACGGCTTCAGGCTGCCCGCAGCATACGACAACCGCCCACTCAAATTTGAAGAATTTGAGCAGCGCATCCACCAAACGACATTCGTTTCCGCAACACCCGCATCCTACGAAACTGGGCTTAGCGACCAAACCGTCGAGCAAATCATCCGCCCAACAGGACTTGTCGACCCAACTATTGAAGTCCGCAAAACCGATGGGCAAATTGATGACCTTATTGGTGAAATTTATAAAAACACTGAAAAAGGCTTTAGAACCCTTGTAACAACGCTCACAAAGAAAATGGCGGAGGACTTGACCGCCTATTTGACTGAACACTCGATAAAAGTCAAATATATGCACTCCGAAATTGACACGCTAGAGCGTGTGGAAATTATAAACGGGCTGCGCAATGGCGAATTTGACGTCCTAGTCGGCATCAACCTCTTGCGTGAGGGGCTAGACATTCCCGAAGTCGCGCTTGTTGCAATTTTGGACGCGGATAAAGAAGGCTTTTTGCGTAGCGTCGGCGCCCTGATACAAACAATCGGGCGTGCCGCGCGCAATAGCGAAGGGCGCGTCATAATGTACGCAGATGTTATGACCGATTCAATGAAAAACGCAATCGACGAAACAAATCGTCGTCGCGAAATTCAAATGGCATATAATGCAGAAAATGGAATAATTCCGCAAACAATCACAAAAAATGTTCAAAACACACTTCAAATTACGCAAAAAGTCGATAAAAAAGCAAAGAAAACAAAGAAAGAAATAACCGAAGAAATTGAGAAATTGAAGTCAATGATGAACCTTGCAAGCAAAAATCTCGACTTTGAGCAAGCAATTATTTTGCGTGAGCAAATTGCGGAACTGAAAAAACAAATGAAATAGAATGTTTTTCATATTATTGTCACACAAAAATCGAGCCGCACAAAGTCAGTTGTGGCTCAAGTTGTCAGTATAAAAAGCAATCAAAAGTACCAAAATAAAATGAAGGATAAAAAAATGTTAGATAAAATTGTAGTTAAAGGGGCAAAAGAAAACAACCTCAAAAATATAGATGTCACAATACCGCGCAACGAACTTGTCGTTTTTACTGGCGTCAGTGGTAGCGGTAAATCGACGCTCGCGTTTGACACGATTTTTGCCGAAGGGCAAAGGCGTTATGTCGAGTCGCTTTCGTCATACGCAAGAATGTTTTTGGGGCAAATGCAAAAGCCCGATGTCGAAAGAATTGACGGGCTTTCTCCCGCAATCTCAATCGACCAAAAAACGACTTCGCACAACCCGCGCTCAACAGTTGGCACTGTGACCGAAATTTATGACTATCTCCGTCTGCTATTTGCTAGAGTCGGTACTCCATATTGCCCGAACTGTGGTAGAAAAATCGAGTCACAAACAATCGACCAAATCATTGACAAAGTCAAAGAATTAGGAGAAGGCGCAAAGTTTATTGTGCTTGCGCCTGTCGTCCGCGGACAAAAGGGAACATTTGCAAAATTATTGGAAACCGCGCGCAAAGACGGCTTTGCCCGTGTCGAAATCGACGGCGAAACCTACGAACTTGATGACAACATTTCACTCGATAAAAACAAAAAACACAATATTAATATTGTTATCGACCGCCTAATTTTGAAAGACGGCATCGACAAGCGTTTGAATGATAGCATTGAAACCGCGATAACTCAAGCAAACGGGCTTGTAATTATAAAATCGTTCGACAAAGAATATCTTTATAGTACCTCCCACGCC
>JBNMHN010000056.1:0-8308 GCA_050872805.1 Clostridia bacterium | reverse complement strand
CTATATAGATAATCATTGTATGTTTGTTTATCGCGCTTGATGACGCTTTTGCAAAAGTTTTCGTACTGATTCTTGCGACCGAGCGGCGCATTGCGTCCTGTTGTGAGTGCGCGTGCCAAAAGTTCTTGCGAAACTTCGTCTGGCGTATATTCGCCGCTTTTAAAATCTTTCTCAAGTTCTTTAATTACGTCATATAGCGTACTCTTATCAAGAGTTATGCCGTAAAATCTACGGATGAATTTATACACTGCGAGCGTGCGCTTGCCCGTGTCACTTTGATAAAAGCGCGCAAGGTCAAGAAAGCCTTCATTGTATGGGTCGATGCCGTAGCCAAGCATATGGACACCACCTGCTAGAGCCGAACGCAAGTGTCCTTGCTCGTCGCGATACGACAAAACGCTTGTTGTGTCGCAGGAAATTTCGATACCTGTGATAAAGTTCAAATCTTCGCACAGTTCAGGATTACGCTCAATGTATTTGAGCGCGGCAATACAACCCATTGTGGTGTTGTGGTCGGTGATTGCCAATGTTTCGACGCCCTTGATGAGCGCCAACTCAATGACTTCGGGCGGCGTGGTCTTGATGCCCTCGCCGCTATAGGTAGTGTGTATGTGCAAATCGATTAAACCTTTTTTCATATGCTCCCCTACTCGCCCCGTTTAGTTACCTTTATTATACCAAATTTTTCTCCCCTTGTCAATATGGCAAACGCCATTGGTGCAGGTACTTTCCCTACGCGTCAGCGACTTGTGTGGGCGGCAAAATTGAGCGCATACTAAATGCGCTTGTTCTCGGTGGGGATAGCCCCGCGGCTGTGGTTACTGTCCCTACAAGCAAGTTGCTTTTGTAGACGACGGACTTGCGTACTTTCTAAATGCGCTTGTTCTCGGTGGGATAGCCCCGTATTTGACATTTTTACTCATCTAACATTAGCTTCTTTGCATTCTTTTTTAGTTCTTTAAGCTTTTTCTTTTCAATATCACTTATGCTTTCTTTTGGTGTTTCCATATTTTCAGGCAGTGTGCCGTTCACCTTTTTTATCGCATCTCTAACAGCCGAACCAACTTCATAGTGTGCTTTTGTCGCGTTATCTGCACCTTGTATAAACTCATTTTTTATTTTCTCTTCAGTTTGAGAAATTCTAAACAAGTTTGCAATGAGTTCAGGACTTGCCATAAAGTCCAAAATCTTTTCATTTGGTTTCAAGCCTTTTCTTTTGTGGATATCCGCAACAGTTTCGCCACCATACAAACCCATATAGCCCGCATTTTGAAATGTTGCAAACTCCTCATCGGTCAAAACCCCTGCATTGTGTGCAGATTCAGCAAGCAGTTGATTCCATTGCTTAATATCTCCACGAACAACAAGTCTTTTGTTATCTTCATCAAGAGAATTAAAGTAGTCATTTAACTCTTGCCTTCTTGTTTGAATGGCAAAATACGTTTGTCCAATCGCAATTATCTCTTTTCGTGGGTCACCATTTTGAACAATCAAATAGCACGCATAGCGAGAAAGTTCGTAATCAGGAATTGACTTTGTTTTGGTTTTCCCGACCTCAGGAAAACCAAAATTCTCTCTGTTTTTCGTTGGTTTTATAGGCATTTCTACCGTTTTCCTGACCTCAACAAAATGGTCAAACACTTCAAATCCCGCATTTTTGCAAGCAAGCATAGCCCTATCAATAACTTTGCTAAAATTTTCCCATTTAGCGTACTCTAACGTTTTTTGTAACTCTCTTGCAAGCCAAAATTCACTACCGTCATCTCGTTTGTGTTTTATATCTTCAAATGATTTGTATTCACTTGCAATAATTTCTTTTTCTACCATATTTTTCTCCTATACCTTGATTATAGCACAAATTTTTCATTTTTGTATTAACTTTTTACAAAATTTTACAAAAAACCATTATAATAATGCCAAGCCACCCAGCCAAATCTGCACCTGTGGCGTTTGCCACCCGAGAATAAATTTGTGTAGAACGTACGTGTGTGCGCCGTCCGTTAAAGCAACTGTTGTGTAGGGATAGTACCTGTAGTTGCGGGCTTTCCCGCCGCAAAAAAGGTACATAGTCAATTTACTATGTACCTCAAATCATATAGTGCCACTCACCAAACCTGTAGTTGCGGCCTATGCCGTAATGTCGGCGATGACGGAAGCAAGTTTTGATTGATGTGCTTTCGTCACAATTTCAATCACTGCGTATGATGATTGACTAGATGTTTCATTCACACGTCTTTGAACATAAAATTTCACTTGATTGATGCCGTCAATATTATTGACAGTCACCCAAAGTTTCTTGAACTTGACAACTCCACCCTCATAAAGTGATGAGTTTACAAGTTCGGAGCAAATATAATTTTTTGACCCGACTTTCAATGTTTGCTCGCTAGCGTACACAAGTTCCAAAACATATTCATTGTTTGTAACAATGTTGTTGAGTCTTTTGTTTGTTGTGCCAAGATAGTTATAATCAATCTTGTTTGTCAATTCCTTTTGGAAAATTGCGTTCAATGTGCTAGTCGAAAAACTCTCGTCGAATGCCTTTTTGAGTTCGTTGTAAGATTTTTGCTCTTTGCTATCTTTGTCCGCGTCGGCGTCGTTGTAGACTTGCCCGATTGCGGTTGTCGAACCTTTGTAAATTACGACATAACTTGGCTCAGTTTTTGGCATTGTGATGGCATAAGACCTAGGAATAACAGCCGTCAAAATGATAGAAATCGCAAGCACGCCAAGCACGCACATCATAATGACGGACGCAAGCGCAGTGCGCGACATACGCGACTTCATTTTAATTTCAACCCCGCCATTGATTTTTTCATCGTTCATAGTTCACCTATTCCTCTTCCTTTTTATTATTTCCATCGTTTGGCTTTTTATCATCGGCTGGCGCGATTTCGCTTTCGCCGTTTTCTTCGACTTTTTCGTCGTTTGAACCCTCTTTCACCGCTTCAACCTCGCATACTTGCGGATTTTGCTTGTTTTCCTCCGCGCATTTGCTAGCCATATCACTTGAAACTGGCTCACTGACAACTCCCGCTTCATAGAGCGCGCGTTGTGCCTTTTCTTTGAGTTCTTGCAATGCAAGTTCGGCTTGTTTTTCGCGTTCCTTGCGCGCCTCCTCCTCAATCTTTCTTTGCGCTTCAGCCTTTTCGTTGATGTATGCAATGACTTCGTCAAATGACTTGCCTTCCATAATCATATCAACTTCAGCGGTATAAATTGTTTCTTTTTCAAGCAAAACTTTTGCCATAACGTGCAACTTGTCGATATTGTCTTTCAATACTTGCAATGCACGTTGGTAGTTTTCGTTGATAAAGCGTCTAACTTCGTCATCGATTTCGCCCGCGATTTTTTCGCTATACGACGCGTGTGACTGGTAGTCGCGCCCAAGGAACAACTCTTGGTCACTGCCAAGATACATCATTCCAAATTTTGGACTCATACCATAGTCGGTAACCATTGCACGCGCAATGTTTGTCATTTGCTTGATGTCGTTGCTAGCGCCGACGCTCTTTTCGCCGAAAATAAGTTCCTCAGCACAACGTCCGCCCGCTGCGTATGAAATTTCGTCGCAAAGCTGCTCATATGACATAGAGTTGCTGTCTTTGATATCTCTTGCTTGAGTATATCCAAGTGCCATACCGCGTTGAATGATAGAAATTTCGTGAATTTTCTTGTATTTTTGCAATACGTACGAAACAATTGCGTGTCCCGATTCGTGGTACGCCGTGCGTCTGTTGTCGTCTGGGTCAACGACTTTGCTACGCTTTTGCGGTCCAAGTTGAACCTTTGCAATCGCATCGTTGATGTCCGCATTTGTAATCAAACTACGGTCGTCACGAGCAGCAAGAATTGCCGCCTCGTTCATAACATTCGCAAGGTCTGCACCCGTAAATCCAACTGTAACTTTTGCAATTGCCTTGAAATCGACATCGTCGGCAAGCGGTTTGTTTTTTGAATGAACTTTCAAAATCTTTTCGCGCCCCGAAACATCAGGCTTGTTGACGACGATTTGTCTATCAAATCTACCCGCACGCAAAAGCGCTGGGTCAAGAACATCTGGTCTGTTTGTTGCCGCAATGACGATGACGCCCTCGCTACCGCTGAATCCGTCCATTTGCACAAGCAATTGATTGAGCGTTTGCTCGCGCTCGTCGTTGCCACCGCCAAGTCCCGCGCCACGCTGACGCCCGACAGCGTCAATTTCGTCGATAAACACGAGGCAAGGCGCGTTGCGTTTTGCTTGTTCAAACAAGTCGCGAACACGCGATGCGCCGACACCGACAAACATTTCGACAAAGTCAGAACCGCTTATGCTATAAAATGGAACATTGCTTTCGCCCGCGATTGCCTTTGCAAGCATAGTTTTACCTGTGCCCGGTGGACCAACCAAAAGGACGCCCTTTGGTATGCGCGCACCAAGTCGCGTGAACTTGCGCGGATTTCTCAAAAACTCGACAAGTTCTTGCATTTCCGCTTTTTCTTCCTCACTGCCCGCAACGTCGCTGAAACGTACTTTGACGTTTTCGCCCATTACTACTTTCGTTTTGCCAAAGCCCAAATTTTTGCCACTTGCGCCCATCATACTTTTCCAAAGAATGAAGCCAAGCACCAAAATGAGCAAGAATGACATATATGGGAGCGCTGATGAAATCCACGACTGCTTTGCAAGATTGTATGTTATGTCAATCTTTGTTTCAGGCGCAACACCGCCTTCAGAATATTTGCCGTTGTTATAATCATTAATCAATGTAATCAATAATTCCGAATTAATAAATGTTACTTTATAATCGGCTTTGCTAGGAAATTGTTTATCATTGATTTTTGAGTCTTTCAACAAAACGCGTAGCGTGTTGCCAGTCGAGTCGATTTTCACAATTTTGCCCGCTACAACATCGGCTTGAAACTCAGTGTACGACTTTGTTTCAATCTTGTTGCTAAGCCCAACAATGTAGACAATCATTAACACAAGCATAACCGACAAAACAACATAGAGCCACACTCTGCTATTTTTGTTTTGTTGTGGTTTCTTTGTGTTGTTTGGTCTTTGCTGGTTGTTGTTTTCTTGGTTTTCCATTATTCCTCCAACTAATAATAATATAGTATATTTATATTGCGTAAAGTTATACAAAATATCTAAACTTTAACTATTCTGCGCATTTTGCGCTAGACAAAAATGTCAAGTTATATTGTAGCATATATTTTGAAAATTATCAAACACTTTGAGGCACTATTTTATGAAAAATGGACGCTTGCGCGCCCACTTATGCTTGTTTGGTTGTTTTGTTTGTTTGCATAAACAATTGTCGTTTTCTAATCACTCAAAATCTTTACAAACTTTTTGTGTAGACAATTGCACAAACATTATTATGTTGACAAACCTATGCGTTTGTTTTAGGTGTATAGTTTGGGTCGTATGCTTGGTTTACAAGTATTACTTGCCCGATGTTGCCGAGTGCAGAACCTGCATACAAATCCATTTGAATATATTGATATTGCTTGTAGCCGTCATATTCTACATTCGTTGCAAGATTTTGCAAAATTTGTGTGACATTTATCATATTGTCAGCACCATTTGAAGTGTAGTTTGCAAACTTGTTTTCAGTGTTGCCACCATTATAAATCATCCCATCTGCTTTATTTACGAAAATCAAAAGATAGAAGTTTACTAATTCTTGCGCTTGGTCATCAATAACCACTTTCTTTTTCAAGCAAGAATTGAGTTTATTTGTAAGTGCTAATTTTGCTTGTTCTTTGGCAGAAGAATCAGTAATTGATTTCGTTGCTTCGTCGACCATAGCCGAGATAATTGCATTCATTAATTCAGGAACAGACGTACCAAGTTGTGATGCCAACCCTGCCATATACGGCGTTGACCTACCATTATTGTAGTTTTCGCTGTTGATGTAGCCTGTGAGTGTCAAACTTGCGGTTTCATCATAATTTATGCCCGCCGTTCCTTGCGGATTGGCAGTCTTCTTATCTTTCATATCGTCAGGCGTCATTTCGATACCAAATGCACCAACTTGCCCCAAAGTAACATTGTTAAGTGTCAAAGTGTTTTGACTAAATTCCATACCATTGCTGAAGCAGTTTGCGACGTTGATGTCACTCATAAATCCGTTTACCGAGTGTTCGACTCTAATTGCAACGTCAAAGCCCGAAACGCTGACGTTCTTAACTTCCATATCCTTGACATATGCTTTTGTTTCATTGCTAGCAACATCGTTATAATCTGAGCCACGTATTCTCAAGCCACGACGATACGTGTTGATGTAGTCGCCATTGCTACTTACGACTGCACTGTTTTTATTCGCTTCCACATTCCCATTGTATCCGCCCGTAACACTGCCACAGCCGATGATTGAGAAATCATAAATCTTGACACTGAAAGGCGTTGAATTATTGACTGCTCTAAATCTCAAAAAGTCGTCGCCCTTTGCGTTTGAAGTTGCAAGTGGTAAATCTTGCGTGCTAATCAAATAGCCATTGCCGTTGATTGTGCGGTCGCCATAGAAATCAAGTGTAGTGTAGTTGCCGTTTGTCTCAATACCGAAATTTTCGCTTGCTGTCAAATATAAGTCAGCAACCATATTTGCAACAATTTGCGTGTTTTGTGTTGCATATGCTTTAAATTCAGCAACTGTTGAAATGTTTTTGCCCTCATTGACATTGACAACGACGATTTTTTGCGCTTCTGTTGTTGTTTGTCCGTTGAGCGTTGAATTTGATTTGATTGTGATTTGAACTTTACCAGTTTTCTTGAAAGTGATTGCGTTGTTGTCGCCAACAGTTGCAATGTCTGCACTCTCAATATTGCCGATTGCTACGCCATTTTCGTCAAGCATAGCGAAAGCAAAAGTATACGCATTTGAGCAAGTAAAGTTTGCGTTGATGCCCTTGAGACTCAAATTCAAAGCGTCCGCTTTACCGAAACTGAACGCGCTTGTTTGCGTGATGAGTGATGAAACATTTTGAAGTTCGATGCTTGTTGGTGGCGCAATAACATAGACCTTGAAGTCCGTTGTAGCGTCTGTACCAGTAGCGGTAACTGTGATTGTTGCCTCGCCGTGCCCTTTTGCCTCAATTGTTCCGTCCGCATTCACTTTTGCAATGTTTTCGTCACTGCTAACATATGAGAACATATCCGCCGTTGTGTCAACAAGTTTATTTTTGTAATACGCCGTAACTTCCGCGCTCTTGTTTGAATCAGTCAATGTTTTGATTGTAATATCGTTTGCAGTAATTTCGTCCATAGGTGCGGTTTCAACAACCGTGATTGTTGCCACGCCCGCAATATCACTGTGTCCAACAATTGACGCTGTTAACTCAAAAACTGTGCCGATTGGCGCATCTGCGCCCAAAACGAACTCGTCGCCTTCAATTGTCGCCCAGTTTTTATTGTCGTCAGTTGGCAATGCGTTGTTTATTTTTGTAATGCTCACTTCATAATCTCTTACTGTAGCATAAGTTGGCGTGAGTCCAACATTGAAACTTATGCGCCCGCCCCCTACTTTAATTTTGTCGGAAACAAGGTTGAGTTTCACATCGCTTGGCGCAAGGTCAATGACAGTGATTTTGAGAACTTTACTCTTTTTCTCGCCAACCTCCGCCCAAACTTTGATTTCACTGCCGACTTCAGCGTCCGTATTAGCGGTCAATTTTCCGCCATTCTCAGTTTGTTCAATCGTGGCATCGCCCTCAACTTTCAATTCGACCTTGTCCCCGTCTTTGAAGCCTTTTGCCTCGTATGAAATGTCAAGTGTGTTGCCTCGCGCAATTTCTGTTATGCTGTTTTCTTGAAAAATTTTGATGCTAGCATCATCGCAACCAGCAAAGCAAAAACTTACGCCTAATGCAATCGTCAAGAACACTGCGCACAACACGCTTTTAATTGTACTGTTCATTTCTTTCTCCTTTGTAATTATATTTTTAAAACAACTTGTTATATCATATCTTTTGATTTTTTGCAAATGTTTATGTATACATTTTTGCATATATGCACATATGTTTAGCACACGCGCACATATTTAGAATAATGTACAATCTAACGCATAAAAATGTTGGCAAAAAATAAATTACAAAATATATTGACTATTAATGTCGATTTATAGTATAATAATATTATAACAAATTTTAAAGGGGTGCAATTATGGAAAACGAAATCTATGACAACAATGAAAAAATTGTCAATGCTCAAGAAAATAACAGCGTTGAACAAAAAAAATGCGAGCAAAAAGAAACCTTTGATACAAAAGCAATGTTTTCAGTCGCATACTTGCCATATGTTTTTGTCGTCATCTCAATG
>JBNMHN010000055.1:0-8629 GCA_050872805.1 Clostridia bacterium | reverse complement strand
GGATTTTGTAGTTAAAAATGCTGCAACTGGTACATACAAAGTAGTAAATGGTAAACAGGTATTTATTGCAAATAGTGCAAACAAGCCGATATTTACAATTTCTCAGAAAGTGAACGGAGAAGCAGAACCAGTTGAGTATTCAGTAGTTGGTTTGGCAACAGTAAATGCTGATCATGGTACAGTTGCTAATAAGAAAGCATTACAGCTTTTGATTGCAGAAGATAATGAGGACTTGAACAACTTAATTTCAAGCGAACTAAAGCGCCAAAACTTTAATGTGTTTTCCGCGCGCGATGGCGATGAGGCGATTTCGCTTTACGAAAAAAATCACATCGACCTTTTGGTCACCGATATTATGATGCCGAACACGGACGGGTTTTCACTGATTGAGTACATTCGCAAGATAGACACCGCGATGCCCATTTTGATTATGTCCGCAAAATCGACGCAAGTGGACAAATACAAGGGGTTCAACCTCGGCACTGACGACTATATGACAAAGCCTGTTGACATTGACGAACTTATTTTGCGCATCAACGCGCTTTTGCGCAGGGCAAAAATTAGCAGTGGACAAAAACTCACTGTCGGCAATGCGGTTTTGAATTACGAAACATATACTGTGACTATGGACGGAAAGACAATCACGCTGCCGCAAAAGGAGTTTCAAATTTTGTTCAAACTCCTCTCCTACCCTGACAAAATTTTCACGCGCGCGCAACTTATGGACGAATTTTGGGGGCTGTACTCTGATTCGGACGAAATGACGGTGTACACGCACGTGCATCGCTTGCGCGATAAGTTCAGCGACTGCCCGTACTTTGAAATTGTCACGCTGCGAAACCTCGGCTACAAGGCGGTCATCAAATGAGAAAACAAAAGGACAACAAGATAAGTCGCATTTTTATAAAGCAAACCATATTAATATTGTGGATTTTGGTCATCACGTTTGCAATCATTGCGACAATTTCGATTTTCGGATTCGCGCGCGGGTCGTGGTTCAAGGGGCAGCCAAACCCGTTTGGCGGGTACTTGCTCGCGATGTTTTCGCTGTTTTGCCTTGTGCTGTTTGTCATTTGCGTAGGCAATGCAAAGGTTAGTCGCGCGATAAAACAACTTGAGAACGCGACGGAACGTGTGGCGTGCGGCGACTTTGATGTCGAGGTTGCGCTGACGGGCAACGAAGATATTGATTCATACATCGAAAACTTTAACAAAATGGTGCACGAACTAAAAGGCATTGAGACGCTAAAGGAAGATTTTATCTCCAACGTGTCGCACGAATTCAAGACGCCCCTTTCGGTCATTCAGTCGTACTCAAAGGCGCTGAGGCACGACAATCTTGACGACGAAACGCGCGCGCAGTACGAAAAAATACTTGACGACAACATCAAAAAACTTTCAAATTTGACGACGAATATTTTAAATCTTTCGCGCCTAGAACATCAAGAAATTTCGCTCAACAAAACGGAGTTTTTGCTTGACGAACAGTTGCGTCAGTGCATTTTGACGCTAGAACCCGCGTGGAGCAAGAAAAACATCAATTTTGCGCTAGAACTACCAAGCACAAAATACACAGGTTATGAAGAATTGTTGTCGCAAGTGTGGCAAAACATAATCGGCAACGCAATCAAATTTTGCGACGACAACGGAAACATTGAGACTAAGCTCTACAAAGAAAATGACGACATTTGCGTCAAAATCAAAGACGACGGCATTGGTATGGATGAGGAAACGAAAAGCAAGATTTTCGACAAATTTTATCAAGGCGACACCTCGCATTCAAAAGACGGCAACGGGCTCGGGCTTGCGCTTGTCAAGCGCATCTTGCACATTTGCAACGGCAAAATCGACGTGGACTCTGCCCAAAACATCGGCACCACTTTCACCGTTTCCCTACCAACCTCCGCAGAATAAGATTGTGGCAACCTTGCGAAATCCCACATAAAAAACTTTATCATATCTCTAGTATTTTTACGCAATTAAAAAATATTTTTTTCGAAATACTGTTTCAAAAAAGTATATTATATGATATAATAATGTTATAAATTGTGGAATAGGTTAAAATATGGAACAACTATTAATAAAAAATCAATTAAACTTTTTTGACCTGCTTGGTTTAGATTGTGAGAATAGAATAATTTCTAAAGTCTATAATATCAAAGTGTCGAATTTAGATTTAACAGAATATGATTTCCAAAAGTATATCAATTACACTATTGATGATTACAAAAGAGACATCTTAGCCTTTGGCTTAAAGCAAACTTGGAAAAATATAAATTATACACTTTTGCATAATCAAATTAATAATGATATTTTTTCATTGGAAAATTTGGCTCAACTATATGAAATGGGACTTGCAATTCAAAACAAACAATCAAAAAAAGAGTCGGGACAATACTATACCCCAAAAGATGTAGCGGACGTTATGGCAGACTGGTTAGATAGCCTTGAAGGGGCAAGTGTTTGTGATGTTGCTTGTGGAACAGGTGAACTAATTCTCGCCTATCTTGATAAAATCGGCACACAAAAGTCGATAGAACTAATAAAGGCAGGGAACCTTTACTTGTACGATGTGGATGAGGTTGCACTAGATATTTGCAAAACCATACTTTTGCTAAAATATGGCAAAGAACTTGCTCCTTTTATTAATACAATTCAATGCGACTTTTTATCAAAAGAAATAAAATTGCCACCAAATTGTAAAGTTATTTCTAACCCGCCCTATTCAATGGTAAATTCAATTTCCCCCACGTGGGAATCAACTGAAATTTCTTTAAAGACAAAAGAACTTTACTCAATGTTTATGGAAAAAATTATAGAACAAAGTAACGCCGCGGTCATCATTAGCCCGTACAGTTTTATTAGTGGCAACAAATTTTATCCATTGCGAAAATTAATGAATAACTACAATGGTTTTATTGTTTCTTTTGATAATGTTCCGGGAAATATTTTCCGAGGGAAAAAACAAGGAATTTTCAATTCAAACACCGCCAATTCAGTCAGAGCAGCGATAACTGTGGTTGAAAATAAAAAGGGTTGCCGCGGTTTTAGAACTAGCCCATTAATAAGGTTTAAAAATGAAGAACGAAGCAATTTACTAAAAACAGAAATATTGGAAAAATTTGTTGATGGCAAATATCAAATTATTGACCAAAACAACCAAATGTATTATAAATGTGCAAAAGAATTAGATTCAGTTTGGAGTTTATGGCGAAAAAATAGCAAAAAACGCCTAGGAGACTATGTAAATCAATACGGATTAAAAATTTTGTCCATACCAAATACTTGCCGCTACTATACTGTTGCATCTAACGGAATGATAAAGAGGAATGGACAAATAATATTAAATTTTGACAATGAGAGTATATATAATTACCTTTTTTGCCTAATAAACTCATCATTTGCATATTGGTACTGGCGACTATACGATGGAGGCATAACCTACACAAAAAACTTGTTGTTAAGCCTCCCAACTTTTTACGATAAACTCAGCGCTGATGACATAGCATTTTTCAATGATATGGCAAAAGATATGATTAGTAATTCTCAAAAGTATAAAACGACAAAAAATAATATCGGAGTTCAAGAAAATATAAAGTACCCCAAAACTTATAGAGACCAAATAAATAGAAGGTTGTTAAATATTTTAGGCACCGATGTTGATGAAAGATTATTTGACATAGTTCACTCAAATATGGCTTTGGAGGTAAATGTCGAATGATACCATTAACAAGATTACAAAAAGAAATTATGACTGAGTTCTATAGTAAAACTGCAATAAAAGTAGTATTAAACAAATCAAAACGAAATAAACTTTGGAAATTAGCTACGGCAAAAAGCGAAATAGATATCTTAGACATCGAAGGAAAATGCCCTGCGCTTGCTCACCAAATTCTGAAAAGCTATCAAAGCGGAAGCAATATCCAATCTGCAGTATTTAGCGAATGTGTTTATGCTCAAACATTAGCAAATTTATTTAATCTTGATCGTTTTGTAAATTGTTTAGAAAATCATTCTTTTTTAAGTGAAGAAATACAAAAACTGCTAAAATCCTACAATCTCGTACCACGATATGTTTATGCGAACTCCAATAATTCAAGAATGCTAATCCAAGCTGGCGGATGTGATGGCATAGACAGCGCTTTGATAACGGTTATAGACTTAGATATTTATACTATTGAATTCAAAGAACCAAAAGCAAAAACGTGCGAACCAGATTTGCCAAAATATAAAGAGAATGGAAAACTTGTAATAACAAAAACTTTTAAAAATAATTATCCACAATTTACACAAATGTTGAAAGAACAAAGAAAACTAAACTTTTTTAATAAAATGGGAAGCAATGAAAACGATTTTAGCAACAAAAGTGTAAATATTGCAGTTACCAACAATTATGTTAAAAAATATGCAGATGTCATTTGCACTGAAGATATGAATGGGTTTTTGATAATGCTTCCAGTAAATCAAATATCATTGTGGGCAAATATTGTTGGTGAAATTCGACCAGCAGGACGAAATCACTATAAGGTTTGGACACCAAACGCTTTGAAAAAATATATTATAGAAAAAGGTGGAACAATAGACAACAACACAGTTACAATTGAAAAATCTAACCTCGTAGAGAGAAAAGAACGCGGCGGAAATGGTAAAATTTCTGGTTACAAAATAAATTCAATTTTTTTTGTTTATAAAAAGCATTGCACAGAACAAAGTAATTTATTGAAATTCGAGTTAGATAAAGTGCAACAACTTAACCCTACAATATCAGCAAAAATTTATTTTAAACCTATAAAGTATGATGATATAAAAAACTACTATTTTAACACTAACAAAAATAATAAAGCAAATCAATAAAAACAGCCACATTTAATGAAAATTTTGTTGAAAATGCAACATTTCAACCCGAAGGGGTTGATTTTTTTGTCGAAATTTGGTAAAATATGGTAGAAAAATTTAAAACAAATGATAGTCACTTAGGGGAAATATGTTCAGCAAAAAATTATTCATTGGCATTTCGGGCATCGCACTTGCAATTGTTGTTGCGCTTTGTGTGGTGCTTTCATTGACACTTGGCGGAAATGAAGAACACTTGAAAATAAATCAAAGTAAAATCGAAATTGCTTATGGCGACACTTTCAATCTTTCAAATGTAACACAGGTTTTAGATAAATTCTCTTTCAAAATTGAAGATACTAACATTGCAAAAATCGAAAACAACAACATTGTGTCCCTTGCTTGCGGCAAGACTAAACTATATGTTTCTAAGCGCACATCACGCAAAGAAATTGAACTCATTATTTACGCAAAATCTGTAGAATTTACTAAATCAGTAATTAATTTGCACACAAGCGGGTTTGACACTTCCGCAAACTTTTCTTTACTTGTCAATGGTTTATCGTATGATAATTGCGATTATTCTTTTGACGACAACATTATTACGGTCGAAAATAACTACATTTTTGCAAAAACTGCGGGTAAGACGCAAATTTCAACAACTATACTAGGCAATTCTTGCGACTTAACTGCAAAAATTGACGTTGATGTGAGAAATTATGTTTATGCAAAATACATCATAGATGATACAATTTATATGAATGTTGGTAGCCAAATTAATAAAACATTCATTGAGTATGAAGATGTGATTGGTGACAAAATTAATGCGGAATTTATTTGCGATGATGAATACTTATCATATGAAAACGGCGTTTTGTCGGCGCACAAAGTTGGCACGACACAAATCACTGTGAACACTCTTTCAAATGAAAAAACTATGATTTCAAAAACAATCGCTGTCGAAATTGCCCCGCGACTTGAGGTTGCGGAATATTCATTTATGAAAGGTAACTCCCCAATTAATACCCTGCTCTACTCCACCAAAGCGGACGGAACACTTGAAGTTTATAAACTACACTTGACTTTCAATAAACCTATTTTAGGTTTGCCAACCTTTACTGGCATTGTGGCTTCACACATTGAAAGCAATGACTCACAAACTTTTGATGTGACTTTCACAAAGGCGGACGGCTCTAGCATAACTGTTTCCGCAATTGACCCGAACACAAAGTGTACTGAAACTTTCAATTTGGAAATTACACTCCAAAAATTCATCCAAACAATTGACTTTTCTTTAGTCGACGAAAGTAACACTTTGCGCAATCTTTATATTTTTAATAACGACTATTTAGACTCAGCGAATGATGACGGCTATTACAATAGTTTGATAATCAAAACATTTATTGATAATGTAGTTTCATCTAATAATTTTGCAATCACAACTCAATCGACAAACATTGAAATTGAAAAATCAAACGACAAATACATTGTCAATGCCCTGTCCGCGGGAACTGCAACAATTACTATATCAGCAACGGACGGCTCGGGTGTTGTATGCACAAAACCTGTTAGCGTGAATAAAGTTGTCCCTAGTGAAATTGCATTTGCTAACGTTCCTGCAAACTTATTTTTGTATGATACATTTTCACTTGTGCCAACTTTTGCACCTTCCTACGCACTCACCGATTTTGAAATCACGTTTGAAAATGGCGAAACATCTTCTCAGTATTTTGAAAGTGATTCAAACGACAAATTTAGTTTTCAAGCCATAGCATATGGAAGTGGCAGCATTAAAATTTCCGAAAACAATTCAAAGATTGAACATACGTACAATTTGGCAATTTTGCAAGAGTTCATATGCCGCGACAATAAAATTAACACAACAATAGAAAATAATGACACTTTAAAAATCGCTGCAAACACCGCAACTTCAATCACGATTTGTAGGCGCACAATTATTGACGGGGTAGTTGATTGCTCATCTAATTTGTCCGATGTTGCTATTACGATTTTCGACCAAAGCGAAACAGCAATTTATTCGACGGACAAAAATGAATGTCCAAAAGAATCAGGCATTTCAATGCTTGAAAACGAACTTTTCATTACTGATTTACCTGCGGGCAATTATTCCCTGCTAATAACAAAAGGCGGCAAAGCTGTTGCCACCCTAAAAATTATAATTGAATAAACGAAAAATCAATTTTTTGTGCCAAAATGGGCTGAAAAATTGATTTTTTTAATAATCTTTGGCGAAACTAAACTCCGTCATTGATTTGGCTTTCGACATTCGGTTCGCGGCAAATCTTTGCGCGGTTGTTTGTGTTGATTGATTTGCGAAAGACGAAAAAGCGTTGATACAAAAATTCCGTCACGAAATTGACAATCATTGTGAACGCAAGCACTATGTATTCATTGATGCCCGCGTCCGCCATTGCCTGCCCCCACAATGTGGAGAGCGGCGTAAAGACGGCGTAGTACAAAAGCACAAGCGTCATTGCTTTTGGCACATTGCTTGCGGATTTGAATGTAAATTTGCGATTGAACGTGAAGTTCCACACAACGGACGCCACTAGCGCAATCAAATAACTTGGCCAGTACTTCCAGCCGACAAGTTCGTTCAGCAGTGTGAACAATCCCATTTGTATCACGCCTGCGGAAATTGAAAATGCGACAAACTTGAAAAGTTGGCACATTAATTCTTTTTTGTTCATAATTTATCTATATTATTCCTTTTACTTTGCCCCGCGCGCAATTACACGCGCTCAAGTTCGTGCATAACTTTGCTTGCGCAATATGAAGCGCATTCTTGCTCAATTTCAGCGGCGATTGTGTTCATAATGTGCTTAGATTCCTTGAAATGTTGGTTATCCACGCTTGAATTGTTTTCCATTTGGAGAGTTGCGTCTAGCGCAGCCAAGTCATAGAGTTCGTCGCACGCTTGATTAACAAATTCAAGTCTGTGTTGCAGCCAGTCATAGAAAACATCTTTATCCCCAAAGAAAATGTCTTGATTTTCGATGATTGATTGCATATACATAGCATACAATGACGTCCACTCCTGCAAACTTTGCGGATTTTTGTGCGCGTTTTTCTCGACATCTTCACAGTCAAACAGTTTTTCTTTGAGTGCAAACATAACGGTTGCAATTTCGTTTTCAAACGACAAAAGTTTTTTACTGATTGTTTGACTTTCGATAATTTCGCGCGCTTTGACTGCTTTGTAGTCATTATAAAGCACTGCTTGTTCGTCGACGCCCTTATTCCCCGCTTGCGCACCTTGCAAAATTTTGTAATCGCGCTCTTTTTGTTTTTTGATACTGGTTGCGCGTTGACTTAGTCCAAGTATTTCGTCAAGTCTGTCAACAAAGTCAAGGCGTTTTATGCTAAAGTTGTGCCTGATATAACCCAAATTATTGGTTTTAACATTTGTTATGTGCGAATCGCTGCCGCCGGTGATAAAGAGCCCTTTATTTTTGATAATATTGTCATAAAACTTAAATCTAAACTGGTCGTCAAAACTACTGCCGTGCAAGAGTTCAATACCCACGATGCCACGCATAAATTCGCCCGAATATTCATTGTAGTGCCCTGTGACTTTGTCGATAAATTCGCTCAAAAGTTCAAAGTCAGCGACGGATAATTCGCGTTTTGGGCGGTAGAACGTTGGGTGCGCGAGCACTGCGACGCCGCCCGAACGCTCAATCAAGTCCATCATTTCATAGATGTCTTGCTTTGCCATTTCGTCGAGTTGGTCACCTGAAACGGCGAACAGTTTGCGGACTCTATATAGATAATC
>JBNMHN010000054.1:0-8669 GCA_050872805.1 Clostridia bacterium | reverse complement strand
GTTAAGCCCGTCGAATGTTTCACTGGTTGCGGCAAAGTTTAGGTCAGAAATAATGCGGATGAATTTTGTTTCAGGAATTTTTCCATCCACAGTTTCGTCCATTGACACGATGTTCGTGCCAAAGGTTGAAACGCCTTTGAATAGGTTGTTAAACTTTTCAGCGGTGTTGATGAGATATGGGTTCATTTCACTGCCGAGGTCGTAACCATTTGCATATGAGTAGATGAGCGTGCCGTTGTCGCCTTGCGCTTGTTCAAGTGCTTCTTCTTGACTTTCTGCGTCAAACGCAAGCGAACGTATTGACACTGCGATTTGATTTGTAGCAGTCAAGACTGGACGCGCTGCGGCGGTATCAAACTCCCAAATGCCTTGGTTTTTCATTTTTTCGTTTGAAACAAATGCAAACCCAACATATTCGCTTTGCTTTGCCAAATTTTCCTCACTGATTGCAAGGGCTGGCTCGTCGGCAAATACGACGGTGCTAGTTGCTTTGCTATAATAGGAATAAGTAATTGTTCCTTCATTTTGAATTTCGTTGAAGTCGTTGACTCCTGTAAATGGTCTAAATGACGCGTTGTCGCCGACGATTCCGCCTGCAAGATAGACTTCGCAAGTTGTGTAGCAGTATTCAATCAAACCGTTTTTCAAGTTTTGGTTGACAAAACCTGCTGAGTTGCTTGGGCTGCGGATGACAAAATTCGTGTAACAGTTAGAAACTGTACCAGAGTTTGTGAGCACAAAGCCTGCGACGCTGCCTTGCGACTTGAGGTTTGCCCTGTCGGCAGTTTCAAGCGTTGCGCCCTCGGCATAACTACTGCTGACATAACCGCCCTCGTTTATTGCGACAAAGCCTGCTGTGTAACTAACATTTGCGATGACACTGTTGTTGTTGATTGTGATGCCTGAAGCGTAGCAAGCGCTGATTTCGCTTGCGTTGTAGGCAACAAATCCTGCGACAACGCCGTTTGCAATGAGGTCGACACCTGCACCTATCCACGAATTGTTTTTCGCTGCTTTGCCGTTGACATTCTCACGCGTGCCGATGTTCCCTGTTGTGCGGAAAACGCGGCTGTTTGTAATGTACCCTGTATTTTGTCCTGCAAACAAACCGATGTAGTTTGTCGTGTAGTTAGAGCCATTTATCAAACTTGTTTTGACTGTAATTGCTTTGTTGAGTCCGCCTGCTTGGGTTGTGCCGTCCTCGGAAATTTGTTGCGTAATGTTGACGACATCACAGTTTGTGATGACGCCTGCGTTTGAACCCGCAAACAAGCCAAAGTTCACTTGCCCTCTTTCGGTCAAATCATATGAATTTGTCGAGTCGCCGCCGTTTAGCAAGGCGTTTACGTCCAAAACGACGTTTTTAATTACTGTGTTTGCAGAAACCGTGCCAAACAAGCCGACATTGATTGCGTTGTTTGAAGAATCAAGGCTAAACGAATTGATTTTGACAATGTAGCCGTTGCCGTCGAGTGACGCAAATGTTGCATCAATTGGCGTATATGCTGAGAGTGTTATGTCGCGCATCAAAATATAGTGGGTGCCCTCTTGCATATTCAAAAATTCTTCAGTTGTATAGACTGGAAGCGGTATTTCTTCAGTCGATTCGTTTTCAACCGATACCACACAGTCGATTTGTTTGTAGTATACTGTTTTCCCTTGCGGAAGTTGTCCGCCGAGGTCGACGATTAGCGGTGCAAATCCGCTACCGACACCGTCAAAATAGTATGCGACATACAATGATATTATTGCAACATTACTGATTCTGCTACCATATACTTTGTAGCAACCCTCTTTTGCCGAATAATAGTAGTTGTAGTAGTCCGTTTTGCTGCCGACACTATCAAATGAGCCAACACCCTTAATTCCGCCGCTAGTTTTGCCGCTAAACCAAACATTTGCGCCATTTTTGCCGTTTTGCTTGGTTATTGTTTGCTCAAAATTTTTCATTCTTTCAATGATTTCGGCGTATTTTTTGCCCTCAATTGAGTTAGCGTCCACGTCACTTGGGCGTGTTGCATAGATGGCGTTTAGTTCCGCTTGCAAGTTGTTTGCTTGGCTCAAGTAGATGACAAGGTGGCTAACACCGCTTGTGTCGGTTGTGGCGCCCTTTATATTGACGCCTGTGATAATATAATCGACAACTGTGATAACTCTTTCGTTGCAAACAGTCATTTTGACGTTTTCGACTGTTGTATCAAGTTGGACGCGGATTTTGAAGGTTGTGCCGGGGTCAAGATTGATACTAGCAAACATTTTTGCGGTAACCGTGCCGACAAATTTGCTGCTAAAGGCAGTTTGCGTTGCTGTGAACGACGCATATGTTTTTTCGCCTGCAAAATCTTCGATTGAAAGTGTCAATGTTCCTGCCATTGTGTTGATTTTGAGCGGAACATCCAAAGTTGTGCCGCGCGCGATTTGGTCGGCATACTTTTCGTTGTAGTCAATCAAAACGCTTGGCGAGAACTGCGTCAAAAGTGTTTTGTTGTAGTCATAGACGACATTTCCGTCCTTATATGCGACAATGTGGACGACAAATGGCAAGTTTTCCGCCATATTTGAGCGGATGAGCGTTTTGACATACAAATTGCCGTCAAAGACGTAGCCGTCGTCACCACGATAGGAGACGAGGCGGAGTCTAATTCCGTTTTCGATTTGGACATTGTCAGGATACAATTTGACAAGGTCACCGCCGCGTTCTACAAACTGCGTGAACGTGATATGTTCGCCTGCGACTGTATCACTTGTGATATCGATGTAGTCGACTTGGCTGAAGTTTGGATATACATTAATTTTCATCAAGCCGTATACGCCGCTTGAAATGCGGTCGATTGCGACTTCTTCCTCACGCAAGTTGCCGTCTGGGAAGTGAATCATTGAAATTTTTTCGACAGTTTGCGGCAAAACTTGCAAATTGTATTGCTTCGTGAATTTATCCGCAACTGCAAACTCAAGGTCAAATGTTCTTGCGCTTTCAATCTTGTATAAGTCACTAGATACGGCAAACTCAAATGTCATTTGAACTTGGCTGCCGTCAAAACTAAAGTCGATTAGCGTGAGCGTTAGATTTGGGTTTTCACTGTCGCACTCAATGCTGATTGTGTCGAGTGACGGTGTTTCGTTTTCAATGACTTGTAGAGTGTAGGTTTCGACAATTTCGTCGTTTGATTTGACGACAATTTTTGAAACAATTTCACTATCGACGTCCGTTGTGACGTTTGCGGTCACTTGTGCCGTTTGACTTGGCAAAATGCTTGAAAAACTCTTGTTAAGTTCAAGGTTAGATGCCCCATTGTAGACGTTGACATTGAATTGGTTTTCCGTCCACGGGAGCATAACTTTGACAATTTCGCCGCCAAAGTTTGCTTTGATATACGCGCATTCGATGACTGCGTTGTTTTCGACAACTGCTTTAGCATTCAAAATCTTTGAATAGTTGTAGTCGACAAAGTGGTAGTCCTCGGAGCCGATTGTTTCGACTTCCTCAAAGTTGAAGTCGACATATTCTAGCAAGTTTTTGTATGCGATACCATATTTTTGCCCGACGATATTTTTGCCGTTTTCAAAGGTGTAGTTAATTTCTTTTGACGTATCAAGGAAAATCTTCATATCGTCATTTATGTCATTACTAAATGAGTTTAGACCATATGTTGTGTAGATTTCAAACTCGTCATAAACCATTTCATTGAGTTGCGAACTAATTTTGATTTTTGCGTAACCTTCACTGAGGATAACAATTTCGCCGCCCTCAATTTTTATGACGTTTGCACCGTCGACGACCGTTGCTTTGACGCGAACAATGCGGTTTGTTTGAGGTGCGACTGTCAAATTAATGAGATTTGCGATGTCAAAGCGCGCATAGTCGTTTTGTTCGCTGTTTAGTTCCTTTTGAATGAGGAGCAAGGCGCGTTTTTTACCGACTTTGACAAATGAGTTGTCGACTGTATCTTTGACTGAAACTACCAAACTTGTTGGCACAACTGTCACAAATTCGCTATTTTTTATAAACAATAAATATGGATAACCGTCATTGACGTTATCGTCCCTGTTATATGTAGTGGTAAAGTCCCACCCGCCAAATGTCTCACTCTTTTTGAGGTCGTCCGCTGTTTTTTGCGTGACTGCCCCACCGACGTTGCCTGCGTTGCCTGCATAGTAGTTGTTACCGCCGTAAACCGTGGCGCTACTTACACCGACAAAGTTTTGCAGGTTGCTGACGGAATAACTTGTTCTCAACGTGATTGAGCCGGTATTTTGCCCGATAAAGCCTCCGAGAACTACTTCACCTTTTGCAGTTTGCAAAACGTCAGTGATAGAATAGGTATTTTCAAGCGTACCTGCAGCAATTTGCCCGATGAGTCCGCCCGCGATTTTTTGTGCGTAATTACTATCGGGGTCGATTGCGACTTTGGTATTTGCATATGAGCGCGAAATTGTCGCATCACCTTCACTTACCCCGATAAGTCCGCCAACGCGTCCCTTGCCGAGAACTGCGTACTTGTTTTCGCTTGAAATGAACGATGTGCTTGACGCGAATGTGATGTCGCCGCCATTATTAAAGCCGACGACGCCGCCAACTGCGTCCTCACCCACGACATAGGATGAGCCGTCCTCATAACTTTCAAACACTGCGGTGTTGATTGTCTTTTCGTTGGTACCGACAATGCCGCCAACATTTGTCTTGCCGACGACTTGCGCGGCTGCATAAACATCGTTAATTGAGCCGAGGTTGATACCCACAACCCCACCGACGCTGGTGCCGTTTGCCACTGAAACGCTGCCAGAAACTGCGACATTTGCGACTGTGCCGCTACTCTTGCCGACGACACCGCCAACGACATATGTTGTTTTTGATGAATCATCTGTTGCGGTAAGTGCTATAATGCAATCATTCTCTTGCCCGTTGAACGTGTAATCAAAGCGTTCATTTTCGTCATTTATGTCGTTTTCAAAAGCGTATTTGCCTGTGATTTGAGTGTTTGTTTCCAAAACACCGACAAAGCCACCAATATTTGATTCATTCGTTTGTAGTTTTAGATTGATACTTCCGCTGCCATACAATTTGCAGTCTTCAAACAGTGTTGTGAAGGTGCGCACTTCTTCTTGGTCGTTTTGGTTTATAAATTTATATTCATATTGACTTGCTTTTGCAGCAAATGCGCCAAAATTGACAATGCCGTTTGAAGCAGTTATATTTACATCGCATTTGTCGTAAACCGCTATACTAACATCTCTCATTGTTCCGCTAAATTTGCCTGCGAGCAACCCGATATTGTAGGTTGTGTTGCCCGTATTTCCGTTTTGTGGGGTGGCAATGTTCGCAGAGTTAAACTCAAGCGCTAGGTTTGAAAAACTTGGGTGAACTGCGCCCGTGTCCTCATTCAAACTGCCGTTGACGACGCCGAACAAGCCATAGTTATACTCGCCTTCGCTTGTTGCGATATTGTTATTTATCAACTTTATGCCGAAAATTTTACTATCGACATAGACGCCGTTTGGCATTTCGTTGCTTGGTTTTACAAGGTAGAATCTACCGCTGATTGAGCCCGTGAACGGTTGCGCACTACTACCAAAGCAGTTGAGCGAAACAACAGATGAGAGGTCGATTGACCTTGTCAAAACATAGTGGTCGTTGAGACCTGTTGCAATGCTCACAAAGTCTGCAGCACTGCTTATTTGATAAGGGTTGTTGATAGTCCCGTCCGAAACTGTGACTATGATTTCTTTGACCTTTTTTATGCTGCCCTCATTTTGCAATCTTTGCAAGTTGAGCAAAACTTCGTTCATAGAAAGCAGGCAGTCGGAGTTGACGTCGAAGCCGTTTAGTTCGTCGCGCGGAACAACAAGTATGCGCGCAGTGCCGACTGAGAGCGGATAGACGACGCCATCTTGCGTGACGCGCACGATTGCGCTTTCGGGCGTAGATGCGGTCACATTGCTTGTGAGGTCGTCATATGCAAAGTAGTAAAGTTTTGAGTTGGTTGCATTTTTTGGCAATGCGGACGCGACGATTTGTTTGTTGTTGTCAGTGTCCGTGCCAAGCCCTAGCCCTGCCCTAAAGTTCATTGAATAGTAAGTTGAACCCGATTGAGTGTAAGAGTCGATGTTCAAAATCGAAATGTCCTCAACCATTTGCGGCGCTTTTGTGACGGTAACCGTACAAATGCTTGTGTATCGGCGGTCAAATTCGGTGACAACTGCCACAATTTTGACTTGCGCGCTATATAGGGCGCCTGTGATTTTGCCGTAGAAAGTACCGTTGCCGTTCCCGTCATAAATCAAGATTCCGTTTGAGCCGACGATTGTGTAAGACTCGGCGGACGTGTCAAAGTCAAACGCTTCATCACAAATATACAAGCGTATGCTACTCTTTTCCGTGTAGCATTCGTTCATTTGGACATTAAACTTGACGGCGCTATACTCGAGGGCGTCAAAGTACCCGACTGTGTTGATATCATAGACGCTGGCGCTAGATTTGCCGATGTCAAATTTTGTGATTGGCTTGAACACAAACATTTCGATTTCTTGTTTGCCTTCCACTTTTGTTATGTTGCCTGAAACTTCGTCAAGAACTGCATAATTATATGAAACTGTGATTGTTGCGCTACCAGAATATAACGTGCGGACAAGTCCTGCGTTTGTCGCGAGTGCGACTGTTGGGTTGCTGGAAACAAAACTCAAACTCCAGATTGTGCCGTTTGCGACAGTTTTTTCGATGTTGAGCATAAATTCGCCATTGACGTTTGCATTGATTTTTGTCAATAGGTTGTTTTCATCTCTTTCGATGCTGGCGATTGTGTTTTTGTAGAGAATTGAGTTGACGTTAACGTCCACATCGTCCGTTGGAACAACAACTTCGATTGTAGTTGTAGCGGTCATTCCGTTAGGCGAGAGGAGCGAAAGCGTTGTTGTGCCGACTGATAGTGGTTTGATGAACAATCGACCGCCGTCGTTTTTGGCTGAAATTATATTTGACTTTTGAATCATTATTCTGTTTGAAGTCAAATCAAACCCTACAAGCGCGGTGTTGATTGTTTCGGTTGTGACAAGCGTTTCGTTGACGTAGTACTTGATTTCCCTATAGTCATCGTCTGTCAAGTCGACGTATGTGCTTTGCCCTTCCTTTTCAAAGGCGATTTTTGTAATACCTTTTTTGACTGAAATGTCGAGCGTGTTTGTGACAATGGCATCCTCACTGAACTCCCTGTTTGCTTCGACGACTAATTGGCAATTAAATTCTTCAAAGGCGTCGCCTTGCTTTAGTTTTATGTAGAATATGCCCGAATTTGTCATTGAGTAAGACAAGATGTTGTTGATTGGTTGTCCGTTTGAGGTATAGAACTCAAATTTATCGAGAGCTGCGGCGTTTTCGCCCGTTGCGCTGAATGTTATGTTTTTGACATTTGCGTTACTTGGCGAAACTTCGACCAAAACTTTTGTTCCGTACATTGTTTCGGCGCCTGTGCTATATAGGTCGAACACTGTGACCGCCGTCCTTGTGCTGCTGCCGTTTACGTACAGCGTTTCGACAAGGTCGACGATTTCGACGTCAATTGTTTTTGAGATGTAGGTTTGTGTGCTAAAGCCTACTATGCCGACATTAAAGGTAACCTTTACTTTTGATTGTTCGATACCTGTGAGTTTGAACTCAAGATTTGGGTTGTCGACGCCTTGTGCGCGCGCTACGTTGATTGCGCTCATATCGCTGATTTGAGCGTATGCCATATATTCGTCCACGCCGCCGTCGATGGCGATTTTGACATTTATATTGTTGTAGTTGGAGTTTTTACCGATTGTGAGCGTATCCGTGATTTCCAAGCCGCTGACGGCGTTTAGAATATGGATATCACTTTCTTGTAGTTTTGTGTAGATATAGACATCAGTTGTTGCGGTGAGTTCTGGGTTTGCGATGCTGGTTGCAACAACTGTGACGTGCGGATTTTCTGGTTGCGATGCAACTGTAAGGGTTCCGCTTGGCGTAATTGTGACGCCGTCCACAGGGTTTTCAAGCGCAAATGTGACGTCCTTTTGATTGGTTGTCACTGGCTCGTAGTTAAGCGCGCTTGTATTGAATTGATATGTTTCGCCCACTGCGACTGCGATTGACAAATTTGGGTCAAACGCCATTGCTGTGATTCTTTCGATGACGGTCAGTTTGACGCGCTCGGTCTTGTTGCCTTCTAGCGACATAACCGTGATATAGGTTGTGCCTGCTTTCATTGCTCTAATTGCGACGCTGTATTTGTCGTCCTTGACCGTTGTCAATGAGTCGTCGATTTTCGCGATTGATTTGTCGACTATATCAAACAAAATACGCTTTGACTGTTTGCTGTTTTTGTTTTCGATATGTGCGTCGAGATATGCGATGTTCGGCGGGGTTTCGGCGTCCGCGCTATCGGTTGTGTCGCCCGTATTGTCGGTTGTGTCGCCCGATGTTGTGTCGTCGCCGCCGCTAGGAACATCTGTTTCCTCTTCAAGCGTGATTTCAATGCTTGACTGCTCGACGATGAGCCGCATATGCTTGTACTGGTCTTTGTTGCCGCAGCCAGCAAAGAGCAAGCCTGTTGCGGTAATTATCATCATTAAAACACAAAGAAATTTGTTATTCATAAAAACTCCAGTTATATCTTCATTTGTAGTGTGTGCAATTACAAGAAAATATATAATAT
>JBNMHN010000053.1:0-8694 GCA_050872805.1 Clostridia bacterium | reverse complement strand
CCCATATATTCCGCAATTTCGGCGGTTGTTGGCTCGCGGTTGAGTTTTTGCAAAAGCTCACGCGAAACTTTGGCTTGCTTGTTGATTGTTTCGACCATATGGACGGGGATTCTAATTGTTCTGCCTTGGTCGGCGATTGAACGCGTGATGTGTTGTTTTATCCACCATGTTGCGTAGGTTGAGAACCTAAAGCCTTTTTTGTAGTCAAATTTTTCGACTGCTTTGATAAGCCCAAGGTTTCCTTCTTGAATCAAGTCCATAAGTTGGAGACTTGATTTGTTGGCGTAGCGTTTTGCGATGCTGATGACAAGTCTCAAGTTCGCTTCGACTAGGCGCTCCTTTGCAAACTCATCGCCGTTTGAAACGCGGGTTGCGATTTCAATTTCTTCTTCGGGCGACAGCATTGGGAGTCTGCCGATGTCCTTTAGGTACATTTTGACGGGGTCGTCCATACTTGCTTGGCTGATGAGGTTTTCGATTGAATAGAGGTCCTCTTCTTTAAACTGCTCGTCGCTGATTTGAATTGCGATGCCCTCTTTTTCAATTTGCTTCATTGCGTCGTCTATTTGCGCTTGGCTGGCGTCAAATTTTAGCATATTCATATAGATTTCATCGTCAGACAATCTGTTGCCTTTTCTTTTTCCTAGTGCGATAAGTTTGTCAACTTCCGCTTTGAGTGATATTGTTTCCATTTTACTCCTTTGGGGCGCGGGGCGCCTAATTAATAAATGTAGTTTTTAGTCTTGTAAGTTCTCTGCTTAGGTTTCCGATTTTTGTGAGAAGTTCGGTGCGCTTGGATAGGTCGGTTGCGTTTTTGTAGAGCGTTTCCAAATCTTTGATTTCGACTTCAAGGGCGCGTATTTTGTTTAGGTTGAGCGAATTTCGGTATTCCTGCTTGTCCTTTTCTTCGGCACTAGAAAAGTGGAAATTGATGAGTTCCGCTATATCTTTGTCGTTTTCGAGGTCAAAGTGGTCGTACAGTTCGCTGATGCGAAACTCGGTGTTTGCGTCGTGCTTTTCAAGCAGCCATTGGTACAATCTTTGGTAGTTTGTGCTGACAAAGGCTAGAGTTTGGTCGTATGTCACAAATGGCTTTTTGTGTACCATACTGGCAAGTATTATCTTGTCCGCTTTTTGGTTTGCGTCCACAAAATTTTGTGAAAACTGCTTTAGTTCTTCGTCGGTTGCTTTCTTTTCTTTTTTAAGTGTTGACATTTGTGCGGTTAAACTTTCACGCACGACGTTTTCTGAGACGTTTGCGTACTTTGCGATTGGGCGCACGTACACGTCCGCAAGCGCGAGGCTTGGTAGTTCGCGAATTAGGTCGATGGCTTGTTTGAGAAACTTTGTTCTTTGGTCGTTTGAGGACATATCAAAACTTTGCGCTGTGACACGGATTTTGTAGTCCATAAGTTCTTCCGCATTTTCGATGAGTTTTTCAAAGGCTTCCTTGCCGTTTTTCTTCAAAAACTCGTCGGGGTCTTGTCCGTTTGGAATTGTGATGACTTTAATGCTGAGACCGGCTTTTTGCAAGATGTCTAGTGCGCGGAACGTTGCTTTTTGCCCTGCGCTATCGCCGTCATAGCACACTAAGACGTTGTCGCAAATTTTCTTTAGCAGCATTGCGTGTTGCTCGGTGAGCGCTGTTCCTTGTGTGGCGACTGCGTTTTGAAAGCCGAACTGGTGGAGCATAATTACGTCGATTTGCCCTTCGGCGAGAATTAGCGTATTGAAGCGCTGTTCGCGCTTTGCGTCGATGACTTGTTTGAGCCCGAAAATTGCGCGCGATTTATCAAAAACAATTGTTTGGCGCGTGTTTTTGTATTTTGGGACGTCAAGTCCTTTGTCAAGTATTCTGCCCGAAAAGCCGATGACTTCGCAGTAGTTATTGTAGATAGGAAAAATCAATCGCTCGGCGACTGCGTCGTAAACTTTTTCGTCCTTTTGTGAGGCTATCCCTGCATTGACCAATGTTTGATTGTCATAGCCAAGTTCGTTCAAACTACGCACGACTGCTTGAAAGTTTGGGCTGTACCCTATTTCAAAATTTTCAAGCGAGGCGCGGTTGATTCGTCTGTCGCGCAGATAATTTTGCGCTTTTACTGATGTTTTGGCGTAAATTTGTTTTTTATAAAACTCCTTTGCGTCGTTTAGTGCTTTCAAAACTTCTTTTTTCTCTCGATTTTTCTCGGCAATTGCTTTGGCGTCGACACTTTTGTCGTACTCTACTTCGACTCCGACCATTTTCGCAAGAAATTCGACCGCTTCCATAAAACTAAGGTTTTCCATTTTTCTAATGAATTGAATCAAGTCGCCGCTTTCGCCGCAGCCGAAACAATGATAAAAACCCTCGTACTCGTCAATTGTAAACGAAGGAGTTTTTTCATAATGGAATGGGCAGCGTGCCCAATAGTTGCGCCCTTTTTTGGTCAGTTCCAAGTACTTTGAAGCAATTTGAGAAAAACTACAGCGAGACTTTAAGTCCATAACAAAGCCGTCTTTTAGTCTATCCATTAATGCCCTTTTTCTCCTAAAAATCGCGTTCAAAGGTTAAATACAACCTTTGGACGCAAAATTCCTTTTTTTCGATATTTTTTTTACAAATTCAAGAAAAATTGTCGATTTATAATTTCTTTTAACATTTTTTTAGTCGCCTTCAGTGTCTTTTCATTAAAACTCATACTTGCTAGTTCGACAAACTTGTAGGTTTGAAGCGTATTTATTAAATTAACAATGTTTTTGTCGACTTCTTCACTATTAAATTTGCGACAGTTGTCACACAAAAAGCAGTTTAGGTCTATATCAAAATAGACTTTGTTCTCAAAACTTTTGTTGCAGGTATTGCAAGTTGTAGTGTTTAGGTCAAACCCCTGCATTTTCAGTATTTCTACCATAAACTTAGAAGTTGCGGTATCTAAATTTGAGTCTTCGATATCAATAATTGACAAATATGTAAGCAGTAGCATAAAAAGCAAACGGAAATTATTGTATTCGCCGTTTGCGTCGACAATTTTCAAAATATTGCAAGCGTCAAGATATTTTTCATAATCTTTGGGGATGTTGAAAAAAGTCTTTTTGCTGTCGACTGTTTTGACAATGTCGTAACCCTTGCCTTCGACAATCACAAACTCGCCATAAAACAATGGCGTGCTTGCGTATCGCAATTTAGCGGTCGGCTTTTTGCAGCCGCGCAAAAGGACTTTCTTTTTTCCAAACGTTGGCGCATAAAGGGTGAGCAGTTTGTCGTATTCGCGAAAATCGGCGGAATAGATTACAACTGCGTCACACTTATATTCTTTTGCCATATATCAATCCTTTGTGGTTTGCTTTTCGTCTTGCTCATCCAAAAATCGGAACCACTCAGGGTGTACAAGCACATTTTTGAGGTTTCTATACCCAATGTTGCCTGTCTTGTAGAACGCGCGGTCTAATAACCTTATAAAATTTTCAAATTCGTTCATTTTTTTTGCCTCCGATTTATTTTTTGTTGTTTGTCAATTTTTATACTTTGTTTATATGTCGTCTTCGGTGAAGCCCAGTTCGTTTAGTAGTCCAGTGCTATCTTTCCAGTTTTCTTTGACTTTAACCCAAAGTTCTAGGAAAATTTTGGTGCCGTATATTTTCTCAAGTTCTTGACGCGCACGCGTGCCGATGTCCTTGAGCATTTGTCCGTTTTTGCCGATGATGATTGCCTTGTGCGACTGTTTTTCGCAATAGATTGTGGCGGAGATGTTTAGGACATTGCCGTCGCGCTCCATTGTTTCCACTTTGACGCCGATGCCGTGCGGAATTTCCTCACGGATGAGGTACAGCGCTTTTTCGCGGATGATTTCGCTGACGATGAAGTTATTGATTTTTTTGTCGTCCAAATCTTCATCCTGATAGTATTTTATGGTGTCGGTCAAATATGGGTCAATCAATTCAAGCAAAACATCCAAATTTTGGCGTTTTTTTGCGGATATAAACACGATTTCTTTAAATGCTGTTTCGTCTTTTATCTTCTCAATTTGCGGATAGATTTTTTCGATTGTTGTTTCATCCACTTTATTGACAACCAAAAATGTTGGTATTTTCTTTGCGTCGATTTTCTTTAGCGGCGTATAGATTTGCTCATACAAAACTTTTGTTGCGTCGACGACAATTAAAATGAGATTGACATCTTCGACTGCTGCTTCGACGCTTTTGTTCATAAACCTATCGAGCGCGTTTTTCTGTTTATGGATACCCGGTGTATCGACAAAAATGATTTGCCTGTTTGGCGTGTTGTAGACACCCATAATTTTGTTGCGCGTTGTTTGCGGTTTCGGCGTGACTATTGACACTTTCTTTTTTAGCAGTGCGTTGATTAGTGTTGACTTGCCGACGTTTGGCAAACCGATGAGTGCAACAAATCCTGACTTAAATTCCATTCTACCTCTCCAATTTCATTTTTTCCATTGCTTTGTCTTGCAAATCGAACATTATTGCCCTTTCAAACTCCGCTTCGTGGTCGAGCCCCAAGAGGTGCAAGAGTCCGTGCACGCTCAAAAAGCAAATTTCGCGGTCAAGCGAATGTCCGTATTCTTTGCTTTGCGCGACGGCGACGTCGTAGCAAATGAAGATTTCGCCGATAAAGACTTTTTTTTCTTCCCTATCATAGTCGAAAGGATAATTTTTCTTGTTTATTTTTGTTTGCAAACCATTCTCAAGCATTCTAAATGACAGGACGTCGGTTGGACGGTCTTTCTCTCGAAATTCTTTGTTCATTTCGTGGATTGTTTCAACGTCTACAAAATTTAGGATTGCGTAGAACTTTTTGTTATTTTGCCCGACTATTTTTGACAGCGCTTTGGACGCTTTTTGTATAAGTTTTTCATTGATATCGTAACCGTTTTCGTTGTTGATTTTAAACATAAATTACCCCATTATCACCTATGTGTTTTGCTTTTGTTGTCAAGGTTTTTCTTCCTTTGATTAATTATACAACATTTTTTCGTTTTAGACAATCACTTTTTGCAATTTTCTTATAGTTTTTACACATTTTTGCCATTAGATGCTAAGGCTTTCGCGGACGACGTACGTGACTGTGATTTGTTTACCGCCGTCGGTTGTGGGGGTTATATTGACAAGTTCTTGTTCAAAGCCCTTTATGTTGTGGGTGGCTTTGGCTTCCACTTTCGTAGCGTCTAGCAATTTTTGTTCATCCTTTTCTAGGTCGACTTTATATTGCACGGGGGCGAGTTCATAATATATTGTTTCAGTCGCTTTCAGCGGGATTATTTTTGAGAGATAGTAAGTTTTGGTTTCGCAGTCAAACTTTTCAAACTTGCAGGCGAGCTTTTTGTCGTTTTCAATTGTCACAACTCTTTGCATTTTACCTGTGCGCTCAAGTTTTGTGTTTTTTTCATAGTAGGTTTTTGAAAAAGAATAGTATGCGTCATAACTAATTTCGCCACGTGCTTTGCTTGGTATGTGCGCACCGCTTGAATCGACGACATAGTTTGCAATCAACATTTGCCCTTTCGCCACTTTGTCACCAACTTGAACGAGTGCGGTGCCTGCGGTTGTGACTATTTTTGTAATTATGCACGAAGTTTTTGCGACTATTGGAGCGTTTTCGTTCAGCAATGCGGAGTTGTCAATCCTTTCGCTGATTGTCACGACTAATGTTGTTCCAACGATGTTTGCAGATGCAAGTGCTACGCCGTCTACGCTTTCAATAAGTGTACTAGACAGTTTTTTCAAATCAATTGACGACTTTATTGCGCCTTTTCTTACACCCATTTCATTGAGTGCTTGCATTATTTCATTTGTTTCAACATTATGAAGCCCGTATATGCGGTACTGCCAAATTCGCGCGCTATACAGAGTTGTACAAGTTATAACGACTGCTAGTGCAAGCAACAAGCCGACGCTGTTATTGAAAAATGATTTTACCGATGAAAACTTTGGCGCGGAAAGTACATCTATCTTATAGTTCGAGTGGGCGTATAGTGCTTGTATAGCTGCAAAATGACGGCTTTCTATGCTGCAAGTTAGTTCCTCAGGAGTGACTGTCAAGTCATATATTTTTATATTTCTATTATATAGCGCGTTTATAAAGTTTTGAGGTTTTTTGCCAACGACTCTAAATTTCACCTTTTTCATAATCACCTCTATAAAATATTTATACCTTTAATGTTGCCACTGATGCGTATTTCATCTTTAGATAGCTCTTCCATTACAAGATTTGTTCCTAACACCTGAAACTTGTTTTTTTTCAGCAAAACTACGATTTCGTCGCTTGTGCAAAGGTTCAATCCCTTGCCGCCCATTAAGTATAGGTACGACTTTGTGAAATAGCATTTGAAGCCAAGCGCTGAGATGTCTTTTTTGAAATATTCCAAAACTTCCATACCGATTTTTTCTCCATTCTATACTACTATTTAATGAATTTGAATTGGAACATATGCCAAAAAGAAAACCACTGTTTGATTGTCAAACAATGGCTTTAATATAATCTTATGTGTTGTTAGATATAAGAATGCTTTACAATATAATTAAGATTGTATCGCAATCAAGCAAGCGGGTTACCACTTGCCGAAAGCAAAATTACACCCAAAACCCAACAACACGTGCCGATGATGCCTAGTACAAAACCTGCCGTTGCAAGCCCAGTTGGTGCGCCTGTTTGCTTTGCTTCTTTGAGCGCTTTTGAGCACAAAATTAAGCCCACAATGCACAAAAAGCCGAAAATGAACATTCCAACTAGACTGCAAACAAACCCAGAAACTGCGTTCGAGCTGTTTTTCTTGTTTTGGTTCACATAGTTTGCGTTTGGGTCGCTGCTGTGCAAATCAGCGCCGCAAGACTTGCAAAAGTTGTCATTTGGGTCGTTTTCGTTCCCACAATTTGGACAAAACATATTTTTTCTCCTTATCTCCTTTCCGCCTGCAAATGTACGCTAATAAACGCAGGCAACTTATTAGCATATGACAATTATTGCATGGATTTTGCCCCCTTCCGGGAGATTTCTCCGCTTCGGCTACGCCTTTGGTCGAAATGACAGAAAGAGAGTTCCAGCCCGCACTTCTACTATCCCAGCCCGCGCATTCGCTATCCCAGCCCGCACTTTTGCTATCGCGGCGAGTGGAATTTCAACCCGATAATATAGTTTCACGCAACAACACTTTCACACGCCACCCCCACTACACAGTTGCGGGGCTATCCCCACCGAGTAGTAGAGTTCATAGAACGAACAAAAGATGCCGTCCACAAAAACACTTTAAACGTAGGGACAGTACCTGTAGCAGCGGGGCTATCCCCGCTCACTGTTTTTTGTCAAGAGCGTCGCCGAAAATGAGTGCTTTCATCTCAGGAGATAAGCGCTTGATTTCGTCCGCAAGTGTCTCCTCTTTAGGCCCCGCAGTCTCATGTTTTACATCCAAAGGCGGCTCAATGAAATTTGGGTTATCACTCTCACCTTCGCCAAGTTCTGGCACTTTTGGCTGTGCTTCTTCCTCCGCTTTGCGTTTGGCTTCTTCTTCCGCCTTTTGTGCCTCTTTTTGTTTGATTAGGTCGCGTGGACGCACAAACTTTGATGACGTCTTTTCTTTCTTCTCCTTTGGTGCCTTTTCCTTTTTGACCTTTTCCTTCTTTTCTTTCTTTGGCTTTTCCTTTTTCTCTTTTGGCGCTTTATCTTTTGCACCCTGTTTGCGATAGAATCGACTATTCAATAGCACTATTATCAAAAACAACAATGCAACCGCAATTACTGCATACCATATTGCTGACATAACTTTTCATTTCTCCTTTATTCTATATTATTGTTTGCACAAAACAAAATATCTTGCTTAGCTGCTTAACTTTCAATTATTATACAACATTTTTTATTATTATACAATAATTTTCAACAAAATTTGCAATTTTTTTAGAAAAAAGGATGCAAACAACACTATGTTGTACATCCTTTTTGTAGATTGTGTTTATATTAGTTGCCGTCGTTGTTGCTAGGACGTTGTTCTTTTTTAGTTTTCTTTTCAACGTCGTTTGCGTCCTTATTATCACTAGGCCCCGCGATTGATTTACGCATTGTCGTGTCCGCTTGCAAGTTTTGCATACGGTAGTAGTCCATAATGCCAAGTTGCCCTTGACGGAACGCTTCCGCCATTGCTTTTGGTAGTTCGGCTTCGGCAAGCACGACTTGCGCGCGCATTTCTTGCGTACGAGCAAGCATTTCTTTCTCGGTTGCTTCCGCTCTAGCTTTTTGTTCCTCGGCTTTAGCTTGTGCAACTTTCTTTTCTGCTTCGGCACGGTCAATTTGCAGTTGTGCGCCAACGTTTTTACCGACGTCGATGTCTGCTACGTCGATTGAAATAATTTCGTATGCTGTACCACTATCAAAGTTTTTGTTTTGAACATTTTTTGAAATCAAATCAGGTTTTTCCAAAACTGTACGATAGTCTGTTTCACCAACAGTTGTGACAATACCTTCGCCGACACGGGCAAGGATTGTTTCTTCGCCAGCACCACCAATCAAGCGGCTGATATTTGTTTTTACCGTAACTCTAACTTTGACGCGCAATTCGATGCCATCTTTTGAAATTGCGGCGATTATGCCTGATTCGATAATCTTTGGCTTTACGCTGTTTTTGATTGCTTCGTGAACATCACGTCCAGCAAGGTCGATAGCTTTCGCTGTATCGACGTCGAGTGGGATTTTTGCACTATGTGCTG
>JBNMHN010000052.1:0-8884 GCA_050872805.1 Clostridia bacterium | reverse complement strand
TATAAATTATAATACACCATATCTAGCGTATATAATCTAGCATAATACACCATATATGGTATTTTATCAAAAAAGAAAAGAGTATTTGATTTTTGCTTTCAAATGCTCTTTTTTGTTATTATAATACTTTGTTTGTAATCAAAATTGAAATAAAAATTATTTTTTCAATGAGTCAAAAGTATCTTTAATGATGTCCATTGCCTCATCCATTAATTCTTTAGTGTGTGTTGCAGTATAACTTGTTCTAATGATTGCGCCACCTACAGGAACAGCAGGGCTGACTACAGGATTGACATAAACGCCGTTTTTCAAAAGTTCTGTGCAAGCGCGGAAAGTGAAAGCGTCCTCATAAGTGTTGATAGGAATGATAGGCGCAACCGATTCGCGAATGTCGATTCCTCTTTCTTTCATCCCGTTGCGAACATAGTCAGTGATATTGCGCAAATCTTTGACGCGTTGCGGGTTGTTTCTCAAAATCTCAAGTGCCTTTCTTGCGCAAGCAACATTTGCTGGCGGCATCGACGCCGAGAAAATGAACGGACGTGAATTGTGACGAACATAATCGACAACTTCTTTTTTGCCTGCCATACAACCGCCAAGGCTTGCAAGTGACTTACTAAATGTTTCCATAATAATATCGACTTCATCTTCAAGCCCAAAGTGTTCCGCAGTACCCGCGCCGCGTTCACCAAAAACGCCCAAGCCGTGCGCGTCGTCAATCATAACGCGTGCGCCATATTTTTTTGCAAGTTCAACAATTTTAGGGAGGTTGCAAAGGTCGCCGCCCATACTAAATACGCCGTCAGTAACAATGAGTTTGCCTTTGTCGTCGCCGACACTAGCGAGTTGCCTTTCAAGGTCGTCCATATCATTGTGTTCATAACGCAAGAGTTTTGCAAAACTCAATCTGCACGCGTCGTAAATAGAAGCGTGGTTTTCTTTATCCCCGATAATGACGTCATTTCTACCCGCAATGGCTGAAATGATACCAAGGTTTGATTGAAAACCTGTTGAGAAAGTGATAACGTCCTCTTTGTGCAAAAAGTCAGCCAGTTCAAGTTCTAGTTGTCTATGAATGTCCAAAGTTCCGTTCAAAAATCTAGAACCCGAGCAGCCTGAACCATATTTTTCAAGCGCTTTAACGCCCGCTTCAATAACTTCTTCATTAGAAGTCAAGCCAAGGTAGTTGTTTGACCCAAGCATAATGACGCGGTGACCTTCCATATTAACAACAATGTCTTGTCCGCTTGTCAAGGGGTGAAAGTAGGGGTAGATTCCCGCTGCTTTTATATTGTTTGCTACATCATAGTCGTAGCATTTTTTAAATAAATCCATAATATCTCCTTTCTTATGTGCGCAAATAGTATAACATAAATTTTTGAGTTTTCAAAATGTTTGAAGAATTTTTTTAAAGTCTCCAAAAAATAGCGCCGAATTTGTCAAAAATGGTACAAATTTGTGCATTCTTCCAAATATTTCATTAAAAATGTGGCTCAAACAGTTGTAAAAATGGAATAAATATGATAGCATTATAACATAAAATAAAGAGGATATGTTATGATAGAATTTACAAACGTAAAACTTATGTATGTAAAAGAATTTTACGCCTTATATAATGTGAATTTTAAAGTAAACAACGGCGAAAAAGTCGCGCTCACAGGCGCGCTAGATAGTGGCAAAACGAGTTTACTTAGAATATTTGCAAAACTTGAAAAACCTGACAGTGGCGAAATTTGCTACAACGATATACCTCTTAATGATATTAATTACGAGAAGGATTTGTCTGTTGCATATGTTGCAAATGCTCCAATTTTGCTAAAAGGTACTGTTAGAAAAAACATTGAATATGTCTTAAAAATTCGTAAATGCCCTAAAGTCGAGCGTGCGCAAATTATCGACAAAACGCTTGACGACTTTGCGCTGAAAACTGTAGCAAACGAAAAGATAAAAAACATTTCAATGTATCAAAAAAGACTCCTACAATTTGCGATGCTCAGCACAAGGCCACGTATAGATGTTTTGCTTGTCGACGACATTTTGATAGGACTCAGCGAAACAGAATATAAGACAGTCAAAGAAATTTTGAAAACTTTTATGAATAAAAAAGGAACAACGACATTTTTTGCTTGCAGCGACGAAACGCTTGCTAAAGAACTCTGCGATAAGATTGTTTACCTAAAACTTGGCGCCGTCGACAAAATTGAAAGCGCGAAATTGAAAATATAACGGAAGGGACAAATGACTATAAACAAAGCCACATTGACGGAAAAGGAGACAACTCCCGCAACAAACAATGTTCTAACAAGAGCGGAAGCGGAAGAATATCGTAGGCAAGTGAGAGATAATTCTTGCCTGCTAAACATAATGCTTGACTCAATGGGGTGCGAATGCCCCGATAGTTTATATTCAATGTTGAGTTCGCAAAATATACTAAAAGTACTTGAAGATGAGGAACTACTGCTGTCCGCGCGGGTGCTATTTGATAATAATCTAAGCATCGGGGATGCCAGCAAGCAAATATATATACATAGAAATACAATGGTCTATCGCATTGAAAAAATTCAGCGGCTCATTGGACTTGATATTCGCAATTTCGACGATGCAATGACTTTGCGCGCCCTCATCATTTTATATGATAATATTAAAAGATATTAGACTAAAAAAGTATACCGAATTTCGGTATACTTAAATTTTATATGCAATATTGATTTGAAAATTTGAAAATTTGTTGTATAATATACCAACCCATACATAGATTTGGAGGAAATAATGAAAATAGTTGTAGACGGCTTTGGCGGCGATAACTCACCACAAGAAATTGTGAAAGGCGCAGCGCTCGCCATTGAAAAATATAAAGAACTCAACATCATCATTACTGGTGACAAGCAAACACTTGAGAAAGAGTTTGATAAGTATGATGTTGACAAAAATAGGGTGGAAATTGTCCACACAACCGAAATTGTCTCAAACAACGAATCGCCAACTGAGGCAATCCGTACGAAAAAGGATTCATCACTTGTTGTTGCGCTAAACATCTTGAAAGAGAACGACGACGTTTGCGGTCTTGTTTCAGCGGGCAGCACGGGCGCAGTTTTGACTGGCGCGTTTTTGAAAATCGGGCGTATGAAAGGCGTCTCACGCCCAGCGCTCGCGCCAATGTTGCCAACAAAAAAACGCGGTAGAGTCCTTTTGATTGACTGCGGCGCAAATATGGATTCAAAACCAATCAACTTGTGCCATTATGCGATTATGGGCTCAGCCTATATGCAAAAAATGTGCGGGATTGAAAAACCGCGTGTCGCGCTACTAAATGTAGGTGTTGAGGACAAAAAAGGTAACGAACTTTGCCACGAAGTGTTCCCAATGCTACAAAAGTTGCCAATCAATTTTGTTGGGAATATGGAAGCGCGCGACTTTTTGTCGGGTGAATATGACGTTGTCGTTGCCGACGGTTTTGCAGGGAATGTTTGCTTAAAGGCAAGTGAAGGGGCTATCCAGACCCTGATGAGCATCCTAAAATCGGAAATCAAAGCAAGAAAATGTAGTATGTTTGGCGCGCTCTTTATGAAAAAGACATTCAAAGCCGTCAAGAATTTGATGGACTACGAAAGTTGGGGCGGCTCGCCATTTTTGGGTGCAAAGAAAATTCTCATCAAGTCGCACGGCTCAAGTTTTGCACCAAGCATTTTGGCAAGCATAGAACAGGTTATTGATATCTACAACAAGAAGTTGTACGAAACAATTGAGCAAACAATTTTGGAAACAAAAGATATTTGCGATTCTATACTCGAAGAAAAGGTCGAAAACTAAAGGGGTATTATGATTATACTGACGCAAAAAGAAATTGCAACCATTGAAAAAGACATTGATTACGTCTTTAAGGACAAATCATTGCTTGAAAAAGCATTCACGCACTCATCAGTCGCAAACTTGCATAATCTTGAGAGTAATGAGCGCCTAGAATTTTTTGGAGATAGTATCCTTTCGTTTATCGTTTCGGAAAAATTGTATAACAATTTGAGTGCCGATGAGGGCAAACTTTCGCACATCCGCGCCCAAATTGTTTCAGCACAAAGTTTGTCGAAAATCGTGGACGACCTCAAATTGTCGCAAATCTATGAAAAACACGCGCAATGCGCACTTTCGGTCAATGTCAAGGGTGACCTATTTGAAAGTTTGCTCGGCGCAATATATATTGATGGTGGACTTGCTGCGGCAAAGTGGTTTATTGAAAACAATATTGACCTCAGCGCGCAATCGGTTGCAAATCAAAAGGACACCGACTTTAAATCCCCATTGCAAGCCTATTTGCAAGGCAAAGGCATCACTGATTTTGGCTACAAAACCCTCGCGCAGTCTGGGCAAGCACACAAACCTGTGTTTGAAGTCGGTTTTTTTGTGAAAGGGGAGCAAATTTGTAGCGCAAAAGCGGGTTCAAAGCAAAAGGCGGAGCAAAAATGCGCTCAAACTGCGCTTGAAACACTTTCAAATGAATGTGGGAAATAGATTTTTAAAATATTTTCACACCCTAAACTTAACATACGAAAACATCAAATTTATAAAAAGGTAAGATTATGAATTTTAAAAGAATTGAAGTTGCAGGCTTTAAATCATTTGCCGATAGGCTTGAAATTGACTTTGACAATGGTATAACTGCAATTGTCGGGCCAAACGGCTGCGGGAAAAGTAACGTCGCGGACTCCGTTCGTTGGGTCTTAGGTGAGCAAAGTAGTAAAGTTTTGCGCGGAAGCAGTATGCAAGACGTCATTTTCAAAGGTACTGCAAACCGTAAATCACTCTCATATTGCGAAGTTTCGCTGGTTTTTGACAACACTGACCACGAACTCAATATGGAATACGACGAAATTATCATTACGCGCAAACTGTATCGTAGCGGCGAAAGTGAATACGCAATCAATAGGACGCCTTGCAGGCTCAAAGATGTTGTCAATCTTTTGCACGACACTGGTATCGGGCGTGATGGGTATTCAATCATCGGGCAAGGTAAGGTCGCTGAAATTGTCAATTCAAAGCCTGAAAATCGTCGCGCTATCTTTGAAGAAGCAGCAGGAATTGCTAAGTTCAAGGCGCGCAAAGTCGAGGCGGAAAGAAAACTTGAGCGCGTCCACGACCACTTGACACGTCTTTCGGACATCGCTGCCGAACTTGAAAGGCAGTTGGGGCCAATGCGCAAGCAAGCGGAGGACGCAAAAAAATGCCTCGCACTCAAAGACGAACTGCGCGTGCTTGAAATCAATGCATACCTCATCCAATGTGACACCGCAAATGCAAGAAGGCAAGAAGTTCGCGACCGCATCGCAGCAATTGCAGAGGAATTGAAAGTCAAAGAAGAACAACTTGCTAGTTGCAACCAAAAGTACGACACTTCAATGTCTGAAATTCAAAAAATTGACGCCGATATTGAAAAAATACATAATCTTGTTGTCGAACTTTCCGTAAACATTGAAAAGCAAGCAGGACAAACGAAACTTATACAAGAAAGAATGAACTTTTTGACGCAGCAAATGCAGTCTAAAGAGGACGAACTTGAAAGGGTAAAACTTGAAAAAAGTGATACCGAAAAAATGCTCGCTGCTAAAGAAGAAAAACTTGCTGCAAATGAGCAAAAATTGAAAGAACTCAACTTGGCTTCGGAAAGACTGAGCAACGAATATTTGCGCGTCGTCGATGAATTGACTGAAAATGAGGATGAAGTTGACAAAAACCAAAGAAACTTGCTTGAGTCAATCGACAAACTCGGCGAAATTAAGGCAAACCTTTCGCGTCTAAACGCTGAAAAGGATGCTTTGAACAATCAAAGTGCCGACTTGAAACTCAGGCTTGATACTTTGGGCGAAAAGAACGATGCTTTGAAGCAAAATAAAGCTCAATCTGAGCAAACAATTACAAAACTCAATTCTCAAATTAGTGAAAGCAATTTGAATATTGATGTTTTGAAGAGAAAACTTCAACAAGCAAACATTCGTAAGCAAGACATTTTTGACGAAACACAAGAATTGCAAACCGCATTAGCAAGCATTGTGAGCAGGCACAAATTGCTAAGCGAAATGCAATCCGATTTTGACGGATTTGCCTATAGCGTCAAAAAACTTATGCAGGATGCTGAGAAAAACGCCGCACTCAAAAGCAAAATTGTAGGCGTCGTTGCAAATCTTATCAAAGTGCCTGAGAAATTTCAAATCGCGATTGAAACGACTCTCGGCGCAGCGGTTCAAAACATCGTTACCGAAAATGAGGGTGATGCAAAAAATCTTGTCTCATATCTAAAAGAAAACAGGTATGGTAGAGCGACATTCTTGCCAATCACGTCAATGAAACCGCGTTATCTTGACGCTGAAACCAAAAAACTTTTGAATAGAACAGGCGTTTTTGGTGTTGCAAGTGATTTGATTGAGTACGACAAAAAAATGAGCAACGTTTTCACAAGTTTGCTTGGTGGTACCGTCATCGTCGACACGCTTGACACCGCAGTTGCGCTTGCGCAAAACTCGCGTTTTTCATTCAAAATAGTTTCGCTTGAAGGCGACATTGTCAATCCACAAGGGTCAATTACTGGTGGTAGCAAGAAAGCCGAAATAAACAACATCTTAGGACGTGAAAAGGAAATTGAAACACTGAAAGAAGATATTGACAAAAAGAGCAAAAAACTTGAAAGTTTATCAAATGAAAGTGTCGAAATTGGCAAGGAGATTGAGCAGCTTAGCGTCGAAATTTCACAAATTGACGAAAAACTTGTTGCGATGCAAATCGAACTTGCAACAAACGTCGAAGCGTCTCAAAAGGCAAATGTTCAATTTGAAGAAACACAAAAAGAACTTGAGCAATTGCGCCGCACATACAACGAAAGCAACGCGCGTGCAAAGGCAATTGAGGACGAAATTAACAGTGTCGACGAACTTGAAAATACTATCAGCAATAGCCGCTTGAATGCTAATGAGTGCATTTCAAAGCGTCAAAGCCAGTATGATTTGCTCCGCACAAAAAAAGAGCAGTACAACGCCGAAAATACGAATTTGAAAGTTCAAATAGCAACGATTGAAAGCGAAATTGAATCATACCGTGAAGATGTCGAAAATTTGAAAGAAGATATTGGCGCATTTGATAACAAAATTGTACTTTTGACAAACGACCTTGCGAAATCGCAAAGTGATATTGAGAAAGAAAAGAACACTCAAATGAGTGACGGCGACAACAGTGACTACTTTAGACTAAAGGGCGAACTTGACAACGCCAAAGCGAATCTTGCGGAACTTGACAAAACCAAGCAAGAACATCAGTTGAGTTTGAAGTTGATTGAACAAGAAAGAATAATGATTAACGCCGATTATACAAAAGTTCAAGAAAAGAAAATTCACGAAGATATGAATCTTCAAAAAATTGACGACGACCTCAACGCAATGGCAGGTAGAATTGCTGAGGAGTATGAACTTGACTACGACGGCTGCTTGATGTATCGCGACGAAAATTTTGATACGGAACAATCAATTCCACGCATTATTGAAATCAAAAAGGAAATCAGCAAACTTGGATATGTCAATATGAGTGCGATTGAGGATATAAAAGAACTTTCCGCGCGCTATGAAGAAATGACTAAGGAAATGGAAGATGACCAAAAGGCGGAAGACGATTTGCTCCAAATCATCAAAGAATTGTCGACTGAAATGACGCAAAAGTTTGATGACGCGTTTGAAAAAATTAACAATAACTTCACACGCACATTCCGCGAATTATTCGGTGGCGGCAACGCACGCCTTGTGCTCACTGAATCGGAAGATACTCTTGAAGCAGGCGTAGAAATTCAGGCAGAGCCACCGGGCAAAAAGGTTACTAACCTTAGTTTGTTAAGTGGTGGAGAACAAGCACTCACCGCTATTGCAATTTTGTTCGCAATCTTGAAATTGCGCCCAATGCCATTCTGCTTGCTTGACGAAATCGAGGCAGCGCTTGACGACGCAAACGTTGAAAGATTTGCAAAATATTTGCATAGATTCTCAAAGGAAACCCAATTCATTGTTATCACTCACAGAAAGCCAACAATGGAACTTGCTGACTCTCTCTATGGTGCCACAATGGAAGAAAAGGGTGTCTCAAAGATTGTATCCGTCAAACTTTCAGATGCGCTCGCTAATGCAGAACCTGCACAAGGTTAAGGAAATTGCGCCACATTTTTGGCGCAAAATTTCTTTATGTATAACTGCATACAAAAATATAATATAAGGTATTGATATGGGAATTTTTAATTGGTTTAAAAAAGACAAAAAGAACAAAACTGACAATGTTGAATTAGACGATAAAATTGAAAAACTTGAACAAGCGAAAGACCAACCGCAAGAAGAACAATTGCAACAAAATGTCGAAGAAATTTCGCCAACTGAAGTTGAAGAGGCAACTGAAACTGCTCCTCAAAAAGTTGAAAGCGAACAACCACAAATTGAAGAAACGCAAATTGCTGAACAAGTTGAGGTTGCCACTTCGCAAGAAGTTGCCGACCAACCAATGATTTCGGGAATTGAGCAAGCATCACAAGAAACAGTAAAGGTTGAAGAACCCGCAGTTGTTGAGAATATAGAACCAGAAGCACCTGCTATTGAAAATGACGCAACAGAAACATCAGTTGTTGAAGAACCTCAAGAAAACGTTGAAGTTGTAGGGAAAGTAGACGAAGCAGTAGCCGAATCCAAATCAGTCGAAAAGGCTGAACCGCAAAAAGAAGAACAGGAAGAAAAACAAGAAGTTGTAGAAAAACCAAAGAAAGAAAAAGTCGGCTTTTTTAGAAAAATTGCAAACGCCTTGAAAAAGACAAAAGATGCAATTTCCAACAAAATTGACTCAATCTTTCACAAAGAACTTGACGACGAATTTT
>JBNMHN010000051.1:0-9002 GCA_050872805.1 Clostridia bacterium | reverse complement strand
ATTATATTATTAGAATACACTATATATAGTATTTTGTTTTTTTTAAAGGATTATCAAGATGAAAATTGACTACATACAACGCACTGCGCGTAAAACACTAGCAATCACAGTTAATGAAAAATCGCAAGTTATTGTTAAAGCGCCAAAGTATATGTCGGATGAAGAAATTTTAAGATTTATTAAATCAAAACAAAAATGGATTGAAGCAAAAGTGAACGAAATCCAAAAACAAAACCAAGTTCACAATGATTTGTTTCAGTATCGAAAGATTTTGTTTTGTGGTAAAAAATACGATATCTTGCGCGACAAGAATGCGAAAGGTGTTTCATTGAAAGATGGGTATGTTGTAATGAAACCACAACTCACTATCAAAAAAGAAGTGAATCAGCTAGAAAAATTTTTAAAGAACTGTTGCATTGAAATAGTCGGACAGCGTCTTAAATACTTCTCGAACATTATGCAATTAGAGCCTAAAGAAATGCGTTTAATTAATGCAAAACATAGATGGGGCACGTGCGATAGTGAAAGGGTGATTTCGTTTAACTGGCGGCTTGTAATGATGCCACCTAGCATTATTGATTACGTTGTTGTGCACGAACTTGCACATATTATGGAAATGAACCATTCAAACGCATTTTGGGCAATTGTAGCCGCAGTTTTGCCAAATGTAAAAGAAACACGTTCTGTGCTAAAAAAGTCAAATTTTGTTCTGCAATTATTTAGAGAAATTCCAACGAATGAGTAGGGCAGGGCAGGGTAGGGTAGGGTGCTTATAACTTCTATTTATGATACGTTTGTTTATTGACACATACGTCTGTAAATTAATATAAATTACATTTCTTTCTACTATTTTGCATTCTATTGAGTTGCTTTAGTAGTCGAAAATCCTCACATATATGCGCGGTTAATGAATAAAACAAGGCAAATTATTGTTTTGATAATAAGGAAAATGTGGAGTTATTGCTTTAAATTGTCAAAAAGGTATTTTTATTCACACAAAAACGTTGTAATTTGGATGGATTTTATGACAAATTTATGTAAGAATACGTAATAATGTTAAAAAATTGGCAAATACTTTTTGTTTTTTTGCCAGTATTACGATATTTAAAAAAAACGGCGTGGGGTAGGTTACGAGTTTGAATGTGTTATATCTATTCGCTAAAGACAACTTTAGCGAATAGATTGGAGTAAAAACCCCGAAAAAAGCCTAATTTTTCGATTTTTTTTCATTTTTTTACTAACATCGTTGTTTTAATGATTTATTAAATTTATGGTCCTGCATTAAATCTTGTATTTTTAATATACTTGTTATCGCATTTTTTTAGTCTAAATTCAATGCATTTATTTTAATTTTTTGTATATTTAAATGATATGTTGCTCATCTAAATTTCTATAAATTGATTATACGACATTTTTGAATTGTACATCAATTTCATCAATTTTTTGATTTCTTAAAATTTGTTTGTTTTATAATTTGTCGTAATGTTTGTTGCTTTGTTGCATAATTTAAAATTCATTAATCTATGATATAAACTTATGATATGTTATATGTTGTATTATGAAATAATCTTTTATAACATTCATTCATTGTCAAAACTAGCTATTAATTTTTTCATAAAAAAGTTTTTGAAAAATTCTATGTGTAGTATCAAATTATTTTGTTTTAGAAAATATTTTTGATATAATAAATTGTATGGCAAAAAATATTAGTAAATCTTATGTGGAACAACGCGACGAAAAAAATACAATAAAATTGCGCCAAATGCGTGACAATTTGCCCGCTTTTTGTTCCGAGTTTTTTATAGGAATTGAAAATAAAACAAGTCCTTTGACTCGCCTAGCCTATGCGCAGGACCTTATTATTTTTTTTACATATCTTCACAATGAGTTGCCTGAATTTGCTGAAATTGAGATTCCCCTACTCACTTTAGATGACTTAGACATGGTTACTGCAACAAATTTGGAGTCATTTCTTGATTATTTGAATTATTACGTAATTGAAGGCAAATCATATAAAAATAATGATAAAGCAAAGGCACGCAAATTAGCGACAGTTCGAAGTTTATTGAGGTATTTTTATAAAAAGGACAAAATATCGCAAAACGTCGCTGATAAAGTCGAAATGCCTAAAATTTACACCAAAAACATCATTCGTTTGGACTCAAATGAGGTTGAAAAGCTGCTTGAAGTGGCCGACAATGGCGAAAATGCGGTTTCTTCGCAGCAAAAAAACTACTTGAGACATACACGTGTGCGTGATGTCGCAATTTTGACGTTGTTTTTGGGTACTGGAATACGTATTAGCGAATTGGTGGGCATTAATATCAAAGATATTAACTCCAAAAACAATTCATTTGCAATAACACGCAAGGGTGGAAACCAGTATATTCTATACTTTTCAAATGAGGTTGCCACTGCCCTACTCGACTACAAAAAACTGCGTGAAAAAATTAAGCCGATTGATGAAAAGGACTCCGACGCGTTTTTCCTATCACTGCAAAATAGACGCATTACAACGCGTGCAGTACAAAATTTGGTGAAAAAGTACGCAAAAGTAGCTTCCCCACTAAAGAAAATTAGCCCACACAAGCTTAGAAGCACATATGGCACAAACTTATATGAACAAACACACGATATTTATATTGTTGCAGATGTTTTGGGACATAAAGACGTTAACACGACTAAAAAACACTACGCAGCAATAAGTGAAGACATACGCAAAAATGCTTCAACAAAAATAAAATTACGCAATAAAAAAGAAGAATAATTAGAAAATATAGAAAATTTGTTTGACATTTTTTTAGATTTGTGTTATAATCAATCAGCAAAAGAAAAAGGAGTTTTTTATGGCAAAAAACAATTATAAATTGAAAGAAATACTGGAATTTATTGCGGATTACTCAAAAAATAACGCATATCCGCCTAGTATTCGTGAAATTCAAGACCAATTTGGATTTAGGTCCACATCAACCGTTTCTTATTATTTGAAAAAGTTGGAAGCAAATGGTGATTTGGTCAACAAAGGTCGTAAAAATAGAGCGTTGTCAATTTCTGATAGATATTTGGATGCAAATCCTATGTACAAGCCAAAGTTTTTGAACACTGATTTTTCAGTAGTTCCCCTTGTTGGTAATGTTACTGCTGGGCAACCTATTTTGGCTGAAGAAAATTATGAAGATTCGTTTTATATTCCAACTAATATGTTTCACGGCGACAATCTATTTATGCTTACAGTCATTGGCGAAAGTATGATTGATGCAGGCATATATGACGGCGACAAAATCATTGTTAGACAACAAAATACTGCTGAAAATGGCGAAATTGTTGTTGCTTTAATTGAAAATTCCGCTACGGTCAAGACGTATTATAAAGAAGATGGTAGAATCCGTTTACAACCTCAAAATCCTACTATGTCGGCGATGTATTTTGATAATATTGCAATTCTTGGCAAAGTCATTGGCTTGATTCGCCAGTTCTAGAAAAAAAAACTTTATTTAAGCTTAACTCAATTTGAGTTATAACTTAGATAAAGTTTTTTTGTTTGATTATTTTCCTTATTGCCCTATTGTAATAGTTATGTCGAACCATTTTTGCTATACTCTTGATACTTAAGTAGAATAGATTTCAAGATACTTTCATAATCTTCAGGTGTTTCATTTATGCGCCATTCTATATTTTTTGTATAGCGCTTGTACCACGTAATTTGTCTTTTAGCGTAATTTCTACTATGCTGTTTTATCTTTTCAACACAGTCCTCAAGTGCTGAAGTTTTATCAAAATACGGATATAATTCTTTATAACCTATGGCGCTAGAAACCTGCAGTGTGCAGTTGTTTTGTTTTTCATAATCGTATAGCATTTGTGCTTCTTTAATTAAGCCATTTTTTAGCATTTCATCGACGCGTTCGTTGATAATATTATATAAATTAGTCCGTTCTTTTGTTAAAAAGATGATTTGATAGTCAAAAGCCGAATTCTCAAAATTGTGCATTTTACAATCTGTTTGTACACTTGTATTTGAATTATTTACGATTTCAAGCGTACGAATTATTCTTTTTTTATTATTTGGGTGCAAATTTCTTGCCAAATCGGGGCTTTTCAAAGCAATTTCATCAATTAATTTTTGCCCGCCAAGTGAGTCATATAGAGAATTGTATTTTTCTCTCAATGCAGTATCTTTTTCGCAGTTTTGAAACTCGTATGGAAATAACAAACTTTCAATATAAAGCCCTGTTCCCCCCACCAGTATAGGCAATGTGCCTTTGTTTGTGACTTCGTTAATATGATTTAATGTAGTTTTTTTAAATTCGGCAACGCTGTATTCTTCATAAAAATTTACAATATCAATATTTTTATGCGGGGATAGCTCTTGCTCTTCCTTTGATATTTTTGCTGTTCCAATGTTGCAATTTCTATAAATTTGCATAGAATCTGCGGAAATTAATTCACAATTTAAATGTTTGTAGCAGTCTATGGCTAGTTTTGTTTTTCCAACGCCTGTCGGCCCTGCGATAATCAACAATTTAGGTTTTACAGCACGCGCTTGAACCATTTTTCGACGTCCTTTCTATCGATTTTTATTGCTATTGGTCTACCGTGCGGGCAAAACAATTCTGTTTTGTTTTCAATGACGGCATCGACCAAATAGCAAATCTCGGACTCGCTCATATCATTCCCTGCCTTAATCGCCGCTTTGCACGCCCTTTGCATTAGGTATTCATTGAATTTCAAGCTTTCCTTAACTTTTACTTCTTTGCCGTATTGTCTCAAAATGTCGTCAAAAAACGTTTTACAATCAAAGTTGCCACCCAAAAGTAATGGAACTGCTGATATTTTATATGCTTTGTCGCCAAATTCTTCTATATCGAAACCTAGGTCAATAAATTGTTGCAAGTTTTGCTCAATGAAATTCTTTTCCTGATAGTTTAATTCCAAAATGTATGGAATTAATAAAGGTTGCAATGCGCGGTCCTTGTTTCCATAGTAATTTTGGAGTCTATCGTAGATGACACGTTCGTGTGCCGCGTGTTGGTCAATCAAAATAGCAGATTCTTCGTGTTCAACAAACAGAAATGTATTGAAAAGTTTACCAACAACCTTGTATCCATTCTTTAACAATGCGGTTGTGTTTTCCTTTTTAGAAGATTGTGCTAGTTGTGCTGCCTGTTGTGCAATCATATCTTCGACTGTAGGCGTTCCGTCAGTCTTTTTGAACATTAAGTCGCCATTTAAATCGCCAATCCCAAGTCCATTCATATTGATTGACCTAATAATTTCGTTAGGGTCAAACATATCTTCATAGATTTTAATTTCTTTGACGTCGACAACTTTGTCGTTTTTATCATAAATATTGATTTTATCAATAGTATACGAGCCTTGTTCGTCCGTAAAAACTTGCTTTCCATTTATAAATCGCGGGGCATCTGGAACAGGCTCCTGTGCATTTGGTGTTGTCATTTGTGTAGAATTGTTATTTGGAGTGCTATTTTCTTGCATTGTGCTTCGTATTGTATTCTTAAAACTTGCAAAATCGTCTTGTTCTTCATCTGGTGACTCTGACTCGATTGGGGTGCTAACGATTGATTTTACTTGATTAATGATTGCCGATACATCAATATCTGAGGTTGCGGGTTGTGACGAAACAGTGTTTGATACAGCCTCAAAATTGTTACTATTGCTGTAACTTTGTGATTGAGTAGTTTGCGGTTGGACATTCGTATTAAAAATGTCGTCATATTTTTTGAATGCGTCCTGCTGCTCGCCTTGAACAAGCGGCTCAAACGACTTTTCAAGTTTGTTTAGCGAATTTATCGGTTTGTCAATCATATCCATAGTAAACAAGTCTTGATTTGACAAAATTGTGCCCGAAACTGTGCGATAAACAAAAGAAAAGATTTCGCCGTTATCTTCAAACCTAATTTCCATTTTTGTTGGGTGAACATTCACGTCAACGCGTTCAGGATTAATGTCCAAAAACATAATGAAAAACGGGAATTGCCCTTTCATCAAATGCGTTTCAAACCCTTTGTTTACTGCAACTGAGATATTCGAGTTTTGGACAAATCTTTTGTTTACTACAAGTGTTTGATATGTTCGATTTGCCTTTGTAAAACTTGGCTTTCCAATGTACCCATACAAGTGCATATCGTTGCGCTTTTCGTCGAATTTGAGCAAATTTTGCAATGTACTGATGCCGTAAATTGAAAAAATAGCGTCCTCAAGATTTTTACCTGTTGAGTAGTAAATTTGTTTCCCATCGGCAATGTATCGAATTGAAACATTTGGATTTGACAAAATGAGCCTTTGCACAATCGTCGTTATTTCGTGTTCTTCTTGCTTTGGTTTTTTCAAGAACTTTTTGCGCGCTGGAACGTTGAAAAATAAATTATTAACTGAAATCTTTGTTCCCGTTGGTGCAGAACACCTCTCGCAACTCAAAACATTGCCCGCGTTTAAAACAATTTTCGTGGCAAGTTCGTCATCACTTGTCTTGGTAAGCATTTCAACTTCTGAAACAGATGCAATCGACGCAAGTGCCTCTCCGCGAAACCCAAGCGTCAAAATCGAGTTCAAGTCATCAGCGGACGTAATTTTACTTGTTGCGTGAGGCAAAAACGCGTTTTTCACGCTGTCATACTCAATTCCATAACCATCATCAATGACGGTCATATTCTCAATGCCGCCCTCTTTTATGTCAATGACAATGTTTTTTGCGCCTGCATCAATGCTGTTTTCGGTAAGTTCCTTAATGACGGACGCGGGGCGTTCGACAACTTCACCTGCCGAAATCTTATTATAGATAGAAGAATCTAGTATATTAATTTTAGCCATTATTTATCCCCTTTCGTCGATAGAATTTCTTTCATAGTATTAATTGTTGTTAGCGCTTCAAGCGGCGTAATTGAATCGACATTTATTTTTTTGATAAAGTTCGCTAATTTTTGCAATTCATCAGTGTTTTCAGTCTTTGGCGCTGCTGTTTGCGATTGCGAAGCGCTATGTTTGTGAGTTATTTCGTTATTATGCAAGTCGTCCAAAATTTCACGTGCCCTTTTGATTACTTTGTCAGGTAGACCAGCCATTCCAGCGACTTCGATACCGAAGCTTCGGTTTGCTCCACCGCGAACAATTTTTCTAAGGAAAATAACTTCATTGTTAAATTCTTTGACTGAAATTTGATAGTTTTTGACTCCTGCCAATTCTCCTTCAAGTTCTGTAAGTTCGTGGTAGTGAGTAGCAAACAAAACCTTTGCTTTGGTGTTCTTTGAAAGGTATTCAACAACTGCCCAAGCAATGCTCAAGCCGTCGTATGTACTTGTTCCGCGCCCTACTTCATCCAAAATTACAAGACTTTTGTCAGTAACATTTGACAAAATATTGCTGACTTCAAGCATTTCTACCATAAATGTGCTTTGCCCAAAAGCAAGGTCATCACTTGCACCGATACGTGTAAAAATGCGGTCAGTGAGCGCGATATTTGCAGATTTTGCGGGAACAAATGAACCAATGTGCGCCATTAAAACAATCAAAGCAACCTGTCGCATATAAGTGCTTTTACCCGCCATATTTGGACCCGTAATAACTATAATTCGATTATCTTTGTCATCAAGTTGCGTATCATTTGGCACAAATCTATCACCTTTCAAGGTTTGCTCCACAACACAGTGGCGCCCATCAACGATGTTAATTTCCTTAATGCTAGAATTTATAACAGGTTTACAAAAATCGTTTTCAAGTGCAACAAGAGAAAGAGACAACAATGAGTCAATCATTGCAAGGACTTTTGCTGTACTAAGTAGACCAGGGATATTATTAATTAATCTTTGTCTAATTTCTTTGAAAATTCCTTGTTCTACTTGAAGCAATGTTTCCTCAGCTGACAAAATTTCTTGTTCAAGCAATTTGAGTTCATCTGTTACATATCTTTCGCAATTAGCTAAGGTTTGTTTGCGCTGATATCTTTCTTTTGGAACAAACTGTAATTGTGTTTTAGGTACTTCAATATAGTACCCGAAAACTGAATTATAACTAATTTTTAGATTTTTAATGCTTGTTTTAGCCTTTTCTTGAGCGTCCATTTTAGCAAGTGCGCTTCTTCCGCCACTTGCCTTATCTTTCAATTCGTCAAGTTCTTTTGAAAATCCTTTTTTGATAAACCCTGTTTCCTGAGTGTTTGTTGGGGCTTTGTCGTCAAATGCTTTATCTAGCATTTCGACTACATCATCAAAATCGACGATTTGTTTGAAATATTGCTTGAATAAATCAGATTGTAATCCGCTAACTATTTTCTTAATTTGAGGAATTTTTGAAATAGATAACTTTAATTCATAGCAGCCGCGCGGTGTTATTGTCCCATATGAAATGCGCCCACATATGCGCTCAATATCGCTAATTTCGCGCAGCGTTTGTGAGATTGTTTCGCGCGCAACTGTGTCGTGCATCAACTCTTCAATTGCATTAAGGCGTGCATTTATCATTTGCTCATTTTGCAAGGGTTGTTCAACCCACTGTCTAAGCATACGTGCGCCCATTGAAGTTTTTGTTCGATTCAAAACCCAATATAAAGAACCTTTCGTTTTCCTATCTTTCATTGATTCGACAAGTTCCAAATTGCGGCGGGTGTTGACGTCGATATGCATAATATTTTTATCTTTTTCAACTTCAATATGCGTGATATTCATCATAGCACGTTTTTGCGTTTCCTCTAGGTACGAAAGAAGAGCGCCGCTTGAAATGATTCCATTTTTGCACTTTCCGATGTCAAACTTGTCAAGCGTCATTGCATTCAGTTGCTTACAAATTTGCTTTTCTGCCTTGCTTGCTGTAAAAGCCAAGTCATCATAAGATGTTGCTCTAGGCGCAATACCAACAACAAAACTAGACAAATTTGAGTAAAAACTCAAGACTTCTTTATTGCAAATTACTTCGCTAGGCTTGATTCTAGTCAAAATGTCGTTGATTTGTTCCTCTTTTCTATTTGCATCACCCTCTATGTTGTACAT
>JBNMHN010000050.1:0-9205 GCA_050872805.1 Clostridia bacterium | reverse complement strand
GTATAATGTTGTCAAAAATGACAGCATAACCCTACGAAATAAACAGTATAACCGCAAAAATGTGCAGCAAAACTGCCAATTTTTGCAAAATGGCAAAAATAATAGTTCTTTTAATGTAAATAAAAACGACGGAAAACACTCATCTAATGGTTGCATATTTAGTTGCCGTCAAAATAGTTATAAAAGTAAAAAGCAATTTAAATCATTTACCATACTTTTGCTTGTATGGCTTTTTGCGTTTATGTTGTGTTTTGCGAATGTTGTGAATTTATTTTGCGCACACGAAAAAAAAGAAAACATTGATGCAGCGGTAACGGAAATTTCGTGTCATATTTTGGTTTTTTTGGACAAAGAGCTTACTGATGTCCCATATGATTGGAAGGAAATGAATGAAACGTTTTATAATGGGGATGTAAATTATGAGGATGCTGCTATATATTATACTTTTTATGTAGGCTCTCCATCGAATTTTAGTGGCTATAACATTAGTATACCTGTAAGTTATTTGAAAAAGAAATATGGATTTAGTTGTTTAAAAAGGGGAGAAACTAAATACATAAATGATACTCTTTTTAATGTAAAAGATACTAGCACGCATGATTACTTGTATGGTGAAGCGTATTATTGGGTTTTTTCTGCAGTTTATGGTACTAAAATAAACTATTTCGACGAAAATGGGACAGAATTCAGCGGGACGCTTCCAAATGATGCTCCAACAACATATGTTGAGGGGAATGGCGCGGAACTTAAAGAGCCCACACGTGAGGGTTACGATTTTGTTGGTTGGTACGACAATGCGGAATGCACGGGTGACCCAGTGACCGAGATTCCGGCGGACGCAACAGGAGATAAAACCTTTTATGCAAAGTGGGAAATCAAAACAATAAAGGTTTCGCTTGATTGCAAACTTAGTGGCGAAGGGTATATGATAAATGTATATAAAGGCGACACTATTTGTAAACAAATCTACGTGACAACCGCCGCATATTCCTTTGAACTTGAGTACGTTAGCAATTATAGCAACAACTATCGGCTCGCATTTGTGTTTGGGTACTATGGCAACTTGACATTTGACGCAAAGGACACAACAAAAGGAGTAAACACCAACATAACAACCGCCAATCGTTCCGCCACAATAACATCATTTGCCGACACCACAATCAAATTCACGCTTGCCAACCCACGCATAAACTCGACAATCATTGTTTGAATACATTTGAATGTCGTTGACAATATTGCTAACGAGGTCAATGTATTTTTGTACCCCATAATACAGCGGGTTGCCCTTCCGGGAGATTTCTCCGCTGCAGCGGAAATTGCATTTCCGCTTTCGGTTGAAATGACAATGGGCGTGCATTGTTTACCAACAAAAGGATATCTTATTGGTAGCGCTAGCGCAGTCAAGGTGAGCCTTGCCGGAAGGGAGCGCAGTTCATTATGGGTTACATAAAATTCTTGGCCGCGTTAGCAAAAAATAAACAAACTTTTAGTTGAGAAATTTGCCACAAAGTTGGTTTAAATTTGGTTTATTTGGGCAAAAGTTTGTTTAAATCGCAAAAAGTTTGTTTATTTTCGCAAAAGTTTGTTTATTTTAGAAAAATTTGGTTTATTTCTTGACAAAGTTTGTTTATTTTGGTATCATTATATCAGCTTGGAGGTGGGGCTATGTTGGAAGAAGAACTTGTTGCGCTAGTGGAAAAGATTCAGGAACAAAAATGTGAGGGTCAGTATATTGAGATAAAGTCGGCTGAACACGGCTTTCCAAAGATATATGATACGCTATCGTCGTTTTCAAACCAGAGCGAGGGGGGAACAATTATTTTTGGCATAGACGAGTCGAGTGGCTACCAAGTTGTGGGCGTTTACGACGCACAAGATTTGTTGCACAAAGTTTCTGAGCAATGCAAGCAAATGGAACCTGTGCTGAGGGTTATCACAACTCAATGTGTCATTGACTCAAAAACTGTCGTTGCGGTAGAAGTTCCGTCAAGGGAAATATACGATAGGCCTGTCTACTACAAGGGCGCGGGCATCTTAAAAGGGTCGTATTCAAGAGTTGGCGAAGCGGACGAGCAAATGACCGATTATGAGGTATACAGTTATGAAGCGTACAAACAACATAAGCAGGACGACACTAGAGAGTCGGTTCCTGAAGCCGCAAAGTATTTAAACAAGGCATTGCTAAATGAATTTATAAATAAGGTTAGGACAGATAAACCGAACACCCAAAATTTGAAAGATGAAGAACTCTTAGAATTAATGGGCATTTACAAAAACGGACTGCCTACACTTTCTGCAGTGATGTGCTTTTCGCAATATCCGCAGGCGTTTTACCCACAGTTGTGCATAACCGCAGTTGTTGTACCCGGATATAGCATTGGCGATTGTGACGCAGACAATAACAGGTTTTTGGACAACAAAAAAATTGAAGGTACAATCGGCGAAATGCTGGATGGCGCAATCAATTTTGTCAAGCGGAATATGAAAACGGCCGTTGCTTTCGTGGACGGCAAAAGGGTGGATGTTCCCGAATATCCTATCACTGCGATAAGAGAAGCGGTTTTGAACGCTTTGGTTCATAGAGATTACAGCATTCACACTGAGGGTATGCCTATTCGCTTAGAAATGTACAAAGATAGGCTGGAAATTGTCAATACGGGCGGACTTTATGGCGCGGTCAATATTGATGACCTTGGGCGTCTCAGAGCGGATACGAGAAACAAAACACTGATTGCAATTTTGGAAACTATGGGGCAAGTCGAAAACAGGTATTCTGGAATACCGACAATTAAAAAATTGATGAAATCGGCAGGACTGCGTGAGCCACTTTTTGTGAGCGAAAGAGGCTTGTTTAAAGTGGTATTCTATAACAATGAAAACAATGCCTCAGCCTATTCGCTCAATTCAGTTGAGGCGACATTGTGCGAATTTTGCAAGACGCCAAAAACGAAAGCACAAATAGCCGAATTTTTGGATAAAACACAATACTATGTTGTAAAAACTTACATTGAGCCTTTGATTGCTAAAGGCAAACTCGCGTATACTATGCCCGATAAGCCAAAAAGCAAACTGCAAAAGATTTATACCATATAATAAGGTTTTTAGCAAACTTTGTCGATAATTTGGCAAAGTTTGTTTTGTCATATGCTTGTAATTGGGGGCAAAGTGTGGTATAATCACTAAAATATCAGTTCAACATAGGAGTCGTTTATGTTTGCGATTGAAGTGGCAGATTTAAAAAAGAAATACAAGGGTACGGGCGTGGGTGTGGAACGCGTTAGTTTCAACATCAATTACGGCGAAGTGTTTGGGTTCATTGGGCCAAACGGCGCGGGAAAGTCGACGACCATTCGCGCGATTATGGGACTTTTGAAGCCTGACAGTGGGCTTGTCAATGTTGCGGGCAAGGATGCTTTTTCTGAGGGACATTTGGTGCGCGACAGGGTGTCGTATGTTCCGAGCGAAATCAATGTGTATGGTAGTATGACCGTGCGCAAGTACATTGAGTTTATGCTCGACCAAAAGGGGCGCGGCTATGAGCGCATCGACCCGCTTTGCACCTATTTTGAGTTGAACCAAAATCGCAAGACGAGCGAACTTTCTCTCGGCAACAAGAAAAAACTTGCCATTGTGACGGCGCTTGCTAATTCTCCAAAAATTTTGGTTATGGACGAGGCAACGACGGGGCTTGACCCGCTGATGCAGCAAAAGTTTTTTGAAATCATTGACGTTGAGCGCAGACGCGGCGTGGCGATTTTGCTTTCGTCGCACAACTTGAACGAGATTCAGCGTTGCTGCGACAGGGTTGGCATTATCAAAAACGGCGTTTTGGTCGCGGTCAAGGAAATTGGCGAGTTCAAGAACAAGTTGATGAAACACGTTGTTTTGGAACTCTCCAATTCCGCGTCAAAACCATATATCGACGGCGTGGAAAACCTCAAACTTGACGGCAACAGGTGCGAGTTCGATTATCACGGCGATATGAAAACGCTAAACGACTTTATCGCGCAAGCAAATGTTGTCAATGTTTCAATCACGGATGTCGATTTGAACGACGAATTTATGCGCTGGTACTGAGGTGAATTGTGGAAAAAACAAAAATGAGAAAGGCATATGGCAGCCTTTACAAAAACGAATTGCGCCTGCAGGTCAAGCCAATTTACTGGTGGTTTGGCGTGCTGGCTGTGCTGATTTTTATCAGCCTTATGGTATATCCCGTCGTCGACTCGATTATGGGCTCGCTGACTGCGGAGGAGCGCGCCGAACTTGAGAGTATGGGGGCGATTTTCGATTATAGTTCGGTCACGGCGTACTTCTTGCTTGAGTGTGTGCAAACGCACATCGTCGGCGGAATGCTCTTTGCGTGCTGCTTTGCAAGCCTTGCTCTTTCGCGCGACTTCAAGCGCGGCACGTACGAACTCTTGTACACAAACGCGCTTTCGCGCCGTCAAGTGCTGCTGACAAAGTTTTCAGCGCTTGTGTCCGCTATTTTGATATTAAATGTTTTCCTTTTAGTAGTCGAACTCGTGGGTATGGCAATCATTGACTTTAAAGGAATTGACATTGTCGCAATCTTGGCATTTGTTTTGTTTGGAATAATTGTTCAACTGATTGTCGCAAGCATTGTTTTTGGTATAATAATTTGCAAGCCGCAAAAATTGGGGCTTGGCGTTGCAATCGGGCTTCCGCTTGTGCTGTACTTTGTTTCGGCAATCGCGGCAAGCGTAGCAAGCAGCGCAAAATGGGTGGAAAATTTGTCGCCGCTCACAATTTTCAATGGGATGAAAGTGGGTGCGCCGTTTGATATAAACTATCTCGTGCTTGGCATTTTCGCTTTGCTCGCGGTGATTGTTATCGTCTTGGGGTTTAGACGTAATCAAAAAATTGATTATTAATTAGTTATTAGGTGATTATTTATGAAATGTCCTAGATGTGGCAATAAAATTGAAACGGGCGAAAAGCATTGTCCTTATTGCAAACTGCAAACGCAGGTTATTGTGACCGCGCGCAATGCGGACGCGAAGATTGCGCTCAAAAATGGGCAGCGTGACAAGGTTTTCTTGTCGACATATCGCCCTGACGATGTGAACAAAACGAAACTGCTGCTGCTAGCCATATTCACGGGTTTTGTCGGCGGACACTGCTACTATGTCGGGCGAATGGGGCGCGGGTTCACGATTTTGGCGATGTTTATAATCGGGCTAACCTTTGCGAGCCTGCCCGAAACGTGGGCGCTGCACCAGTACGTGAGCGGAATGGTTGCGGGAATGTGTGGGTCTGTTTGGATTATGATGTGGTGGCTTGACATTTTGAGCATTGTGTGCAACCGCTTCAAAATCCCCATTGTCATCGACTAGCGGGGATAGCCCCGCGGCTGCAGGTACTGTCCCTACAAGTAAGCGGCTTTTGTGGGCGGCGTGCTTGAGTGTATTTTATGTTGTCTAGTTCTTGTGTGGTGCGATAGCGCACTGCTGCAAGTACTGTCCCTACACACAACTAACTTGCGCAAGTGGGAAGTGGTAGGCTTGACGAAAAATAGAAATAGGTTATTTAAATAAATTTGATTTATAAACACAAGTCCTTTTAGTCATTGACTAAGGGGGCTTATTTTTGGTATAATGTGGGTATGGATTATACATTTAATGAAAAGGTGGTGGCGGAGGACGTCATCAAAAAGTCGCGGTTTATTGCGGTTGGGTTCCCTGTGGAGAGCGAGGCGGAGGCGCGCGACAAGATTGCTGTGCTAAAGAAAGAGTTTTACGACGCGCGGCACATTGCGTACGCGTACCGCATTGATGACGGGCAAGTGTTCCAAAAACCGAGCGACGACGGCGAGCCGAGCGGAACGGCGGGCAAGCCGATTCTCAATTTTATGATAAAGGAAAACATTATTAACGCGATAATACTGGTTATTCGGTACTTTGGGGGCATCAAACTTGGTGCGGGCGGGCTGACGCGCGCGTATAGCGGAACGGCGGTTTTGCTGAAGTCACACCTGACGCCGCGCCTTGAGACTGTGCGCCTGACGTGTTCGCTAAGCGACGCCTCGCGCGTGCTGAAAATTTTGGACAGCGCGGGCATCACGTACACGAAGTCGTTTGATGCAGTTTGCACCATTATTGCGCGCACTGCTGACCCCGCCGCTCTCCTTGCGGCATACGCCGCAGGTGCAAGTACTGTCATTACGCCCAACTGACTATCGCGGGCGGCGTGCTTGTGCGCTTTTTATATGGATTACTATTTTGTGTTCTGAGTCAAATAGTTTTTATTTTTATATTACATCTTGTCACGTGCATAATTTTGCGTTACAATGCACGAAAGGGGAAAAGAATTATGAAAAATCAAGAAGAAGTAAAAGTTCGTGGAATGAAAAATATGCGCCGAATGCTACCTTATTACAAGGGATATGGCGGGTGGGTCTTTGCAACCATTGTCACTATGATTGCGCGGATTGTGCTGTCAGTTATTGCTCCGTTGTTTTTGGCGCAAGTTCTTATAGGGTTCACGGACGCGGACTATGACAAAATAATCATCAATCTTATTTGTATGTCGGCTAGTTATTTACTAGCAGATTTGCTCAGTCCTGTGCTAACTATTTTCACTGAAAAGTGGGTACGTGGCGGAGCAAACAATTTGCAGTCTGCGGTTTTTAAAAATTATGTTAACACAACAAACGAAAAACTCGACAAGATAACCAGTGGCCAAGCGTTATCAAGAATAGGGGGTGACGCAACGGCACTCAGTCGTTCGTTTAGGATACTTTTGTCGCAAATCAGCACGTCGATATCGGGTATTGTATACTTGGGAATAGGGTTATTTGTTAATGTTTGGGTGGCGATTTTCTTAATAGCGCATTCGCTGATACAGTTAACCGTTATAATGCTCGTTGAAAATAGGTGCGCGACAAAATCTTTGGTTCTCGACAAATATAGTGACGAAATTAACAGTATGAAAAATGAGGCAGTTCGCGGAATCAAGGACATTAAGTTGTTGGGACTGAAGCGTGCCATTTGCCAAAAGGTGGATGGTGCAAATCAAAGTTTGGCTGATAAAACTGTTAAATATAATATTGAGTATAGTTGGCTCCATTTTGTACCGAATGTTATTGACGGATTTTTTAAGGTTGGCTTTTTTGCGCTCTGTGCGCTACTTATGTACAAAGGCGAGTTAACGCTAGCAAGTTTTATTGTGCTGTATATGTATAAAGGGCGAATAACTGATTCGATATATGTGTTCAATAATATGAAAGCAACCATTGCTAATGGGGAAAAGAAAGCAATACGCGTGTTCGAGTTCTTCTACGAAGAAAAGTATCCAAAAGAAAAATATGGCGATAAAGATATAGATTTGTGTGGGGCAATAGCATTTCAAGATGTCAATTTTTCATATGAGGACGGAACAAAGATTTTGGATGGTATGAACTTTACAATCAAGCCCAACACTTTTGTCGCATTTGTCGGCGAAAGCGGTGCGGGCAAAAGTACGATTTTGAGTTGATATCTAAAGGGGTTGAGCCACAAAGTGGAAAAGTTTTGCTTGATGGATTTGATTTGAATGAATTGAGCGAAAAAACATTGAGCGACGGAATTAGTTATGTTTCGCAGTCGCCTTATATTTTCAATATGTCGGTAAAAGAAAACTTGCGCTTAGCAAAGGAAAATGCAACTGATGATGAAATTAGGAGTGCGTGTCAAGCGGCGGACATTGCAGATTTTGTTGAGGGGCTTAAAGACGGGTATGACACTTTACTTGGTGAAAATGGGATATTCCTTTCAGGTGGGCAAAAACAAAGAATTGCGATTGCGCGCGCTTTACTAAAAGATAGTAAAATAATTATATTTGATGAGGCGACGAGTGCTCTTGATAACATTGCGCAAGAAAAAATTAAGCAAACAATTTACAAATTGAAAAAAGACCACACGATAATTTTTGTCGCGCACAGGTTATCAACTGTTGTCGACGCAGATGAAATTATGTTTGTTGAAAATGGCAGAATAGCGATGGTAGGCACGCATAATAAACTTATAGAAGAATGCAGCGGATACAAGCAATTATATTTGTGTGAAGATGCTATAAATGACGACAAGGACGGCTAACATATGGAAATAATTGAATTGAAGATGAAAAAAAACAAGCGCGAGTTTATTGCTACGACGTATGACGGCGAAAATATTAGTTTGACGCCTGATGCGATTGTAAAATTTGGCATAGTTGTGGGTGCGGTGGACGATGAGGCGCTTGCGGTGGCGGAGTTTGACAGCGCGTGCGCGTTTGCGCTCAGTCGCGCGATGAACTGGCTGACGGCGTCGTATCGTTCCGAGAGCGAACTCAGGCGCTATTTGCGCGAGCGCAAGTATTCGCCAAAGGTGGCGGAATATGTGATCGGCAAACTTAAGGAATACAATTTTTTGTCCGATGAAAATTTGGCAAAACAGGTGGTTGAGTACGGACAAAAGAAGATGGGCGTGTACAAGATGCGTCAAAAACTTATGGAAAAGGGCGTTGCGCGCGACGTTATTGACGCGGCGCTTGAAAACCTTGAGCCGCAGGATGATGTTTGCTATGCTATGGCGGTCAAGAAGTTGGGGAACGCGGAGCGCACGCGCGAAAATATGGCAAAAGTCTATCGATTTTTGGCGGGCAAGGGGTTTGATTTTGACACAATCAAGCGCGCGTTTAACAAACTGAATTATGAGGACGAAGAATGATTGGGATTGATATTGTTGAGATTGAAGATTTTGCTGCGCGTGATTTTAGCCGTATTTACACGCCGCGCGAGTTAGATTACATTAATCGCGCGACGAATGCTGCGCGCAAGACTGAGGTTATGGCGGGCATTTATGCTGCGAAAGAGGCGGTGTTCAAGGCGCTGGGGCTGAGTGGTTTGGGGCTGGAGATTTTGCGTGAGATTTTGCACGGCGACAATGGCGCGCCAATGTGCGTGTTCCGCGGCGCATATGTACAACTGTCCATTTCACACACCCGCCACACCGCTGTTGCCGTGGCCGTGGTGGGATAGCCCGCGGCTGCAGGTACTTTCCCTACGCCTAAGTAATTTACGCGGACGGCGAACGCAAGTGCTTTCTCTGATGGTTATCGCTCGGTGGGATAGCCCGCGGCTGCAGGTACTTTCCCTACGACAAAGTAATTTACGCGGACGGCGAACGCAAGTGCTGTCTATGATGGTTATCGCTCGGTGGGATAG
>JBNMHN010000049.1:0-9234 GCA_050872805.1 Clostridia bacterium | reverse complement strand
GATGAAGGTGTGCGCTTCGTCGACCGCGATGACGATTTTACGGTTACTCTTGTTCAAGGTATTGAAGTCCTTGTTTCTAATGATTTCGTTTTCAAGATACTTAAAGACAAGCAACATTTGCGCGTTGGTTGTAATTGTGTTACGGTTTGAAATCAATGACAAGAATGAGAATGTAACAAAGTTTTCCGCTGTTTCGATTGATGTTGGCCCGTTCCAAAGTTTACTGTTACGTCCACCTGTTGCAAACTTTTTGACGTAGTTTTCGATGATTTGAAGGTTGCGTTTGATATATTCGTCCTTTTCGATTTCAATTCTCTCCAAAATCATTTTGTATAGGTCGTCAAAGATTGGGAAATCTTCGGGCTTTAGTTTTGTGATGTTGGTTTGCATTGTGATGCCTTTCAATTTATAGACATCTGCGACGAGCGAGTTCAAAAGCTCGAATGCATCGCTAGGCATACCTTCCATAATGATACGGAAGAACTCTTCCAAGAATTGCAGGTGCAAGGCGTATGCGTCGCCGACGCCTTTGTCCTTTTTCTTCTTTTCGTATTCTTCGTACTCTTCTTCCGTCATATCCTCGACTTTGATGCCGTATTCGTCGTCATCATCTTGCAATGACGCGTTGATGTGGAACGGGTTGAGGATACCGCTGCGGCTGGAACCGACGTCGATGAGTTTTCCTTTCAAGTTTTTAACAAGTGGAGCGTATTCGTCCTCGGGGTCGAGAATGAATATGCGCGCGTTGTCGGCGGCGAGGTTCGCAAGCAATGTTTTGGTTGCAAATGACTTACCTGAACCTGATTTACCGACGACGACGATGTTACTGTTGACGCGGACGGAGTCTCTTTTGTAGAAGTCGACAAACACTGGCAGTGAGTTATAGCCGAGGTAGAAGCCGCTTTCGTCTTGCAACGCGTTGCTGATGAATGGGAACATTCCTGCGAGTGAACTAGTGTGAATGCCACGGACGGCGTCTTTGACTTTATCAATTTTTGAGATGTTGTTGCTGACAAATTCGTCGACTTGGCGCCCAAACATTTCGGAATACCTAAAGCCGTTTTGCTTGAGTGTTGCACGAACTTCCTTTTTAGCAGATTCTTCGCACACAATGTGGATATTAACATCGTACAAATCTTCATTCGCGTTCTTTATGTCGGATAGCAACTCGCGCAAAGTGCCGATGTGTGTTTGATATTCAATTTGTTTAGAACTTTTTAGTGAATATGATGATTGAGATTCCATTTCAATTAGTGCGCGGTCAATTTGCTTTTCCGCTTTCAAACGCGGAACTGGTTTTATATTTACGACAACTTTAGTACGATCAAGGCTGAAGATGTTATAACCCCAACCGTTGTCGACTGTAATTGGATAGTCGGTGATGACAAAGTTTTTATATGGTTTGCCGTCAATTATTGTTTTGCCCATTTTGAACTCGACCTTGTCGGGCGTTGCCCACTTGACTTGTTCGCTAAGTGGTACGATTTCAATTTCGCGCTCGTCAAAGTCCTTGCCGTAGTTGGCTTTCAAAAATACTGTCAACTCTTGCGCTTGCAGAGCGTGCGCTGAGATTGGCGTTGAGCTTGTGCGGAGCGCGGTCAACATACCGTCGGTGGTGATTTCAAGTTGTTCTTTATCCTTATCATACACGACAAGATAGTATGAATCCTTATAAATTCTATCATCGTCATTAATTGTGCGGAGGTAATCTAGGCGCGCTTCAAAGATTTCGGAGCGCACTTCGATTTCGTCGGCGGTCATTTCGCCTTCACTTTGCAGTTCCATAAGCCCGTCGTACTTGCGTTCCTCGGCGAGCAGGTATTTGTCAAAAATCATTGCTTTATTGATTTTGACGATGCTGGCTTGCTGCGTTTCAGTCAAACGCTTGAGCGCGTTGCCGATTGTGTTGATGAGCAAATTTTGCTTATAGTCGTTGAGCATAAAGAACTCAACGGGTTCAATTTCAATGACTTGCGCGTAATATTCGCGTTGATAACTAATGAAACGCCCTTCAACAATTGCGTCGTACGGAATAATTTCAGTCATTGGCGAATATTTGCGCATCATATGCTTGCTAAACTTTTTTTTCAGCGCCAAAAACCTGAACGCGAGCCCGATTGTGAGGTATAGTCGAATCCCGTCTGCAACAGGCATCCAAAGGCTCACAAAAAGTGCTAGCCACGCTATCGCTATGTATATTTTGTATGGCAGGTTGCTTTGCAAAAATAGGATGAAGCCTATAATTGCAATCAATGCCAAAATCATATCGCTAAGAGTTATGTTTTTCAAAAACTGCATCTTAACTTTTGTTTTTCTTGGAATAAACCTTTGCATAATTCTCCTTTACGATTTAACAGTGAATTTTATTTTGTATTTTTGTCTAATATTTAGTCCGTTTTCGGTGGTGAGGATGACATTTAATTCAATTGTTGTTGTCTTATCAAATGCCACAGAACGATAGATAAGTCTATCATCACTTGTTTTTTCTACAAGCGTAGTATATTCGCTCGGGACTTCAAAACTCAAGAATTGCGATGTGCTTGAGATGTAGACGTCTTGTGATTGGACGCCTGCACCGGCAAGTCTAAGTCCAAACAAGTCTTGAACACGCAATTCCAAGCCGCCCTTGTCATTAATGTTTTGTAGCAACGCACTTGATACGGTCAAGGTATATGCGTCGTCCTCGGGTTCCGCACCTGCATTTGTGTTCCACATAAGGCTGATTGCGCCATCGTCTACAAGCGTACCGCTAATGTGTATGGTGTCAGAAACGATTGTTGAACCATTTTTCAAGGACGCACATACTATGTCGAACTCTTTGCCGAGTTCCCTTATCATAATGTCGCCAATTTTTTTGGTTTCGCCGCCTTGTGTATACGGAATAATTGCGCCGTATGCTGCTGTTTCGCTTGTTACGTCTTGCTCAAAACTTACGTTTGAAATTTGCAGTTCCGCTGGCAAGATATAGTCTTTGCCTACGATTTTGCCTTTCAAGATTTGGACTTCGCCCGCCGTCAATGTCGGTTTGTAAAGTTCAAATTTAGTCAAGTTGCCTTCGTCATCAAGCGTACCCCAGTCGACACTGAGTGATGTTACTTCGCTCTTTCCGCCGTTTGTTTTCTGGTTGTAGTTGATGATGCCTGTGAGTTTGTAGACAGGTTCGTAATTTCCGGTGAGCTCAGTTGGGTCGACGTTGGTATTGATTTTGATTTTTTCAACTGGCACTTCAATTACATAAAATTGGAACAACCCCAAGTTTTCGTAGCCATCAGGTGTTTTTGATGTGCCTGTATAGTACATCAGTTGGACACCTTGTTCAATGTATTCGGTTGAAAGATTGCTAGCGTTAAACTCAATATTGAGATAATACTTTTGTAGTCCGCCCTCGTCCTCGACTGCTGTCAATGTTGGGTTGACGGTGGCTTCATCTTTCGCGTTTGTTGTTGCACGCAACCACGCACCTTTGGCCGTTGTATTGTTATATGCGTCAAACAATGCGCCATCGCTATTTCCTTCAAGTTTGATTGATACTCCACTGCCGCAAGATACTGCGACGGGTTTTACTCCAATTGCGGTGTTTTCAGATGAACCGTTATATTCAGGCAAACCTTCAAAATACCCTTCAATGTCGACAAGATTTTCGACGACTTTAAATAGCACGAGTTGGCTTTGCGCAATTGAGAAGAATGTCGGCATATCCGTTGTTTTGATTTCCCCATTTTCGTCAACTACGTTGCCATATTGGTCGAACTTTATAATGTTGCCGTCAAGGTCAACGGGGTTGCCGTCGATGTCGGTTTTGATGACACACGCGCGGAGAACGATTGTTCCTCTTGAAAGCGCTTGCACAACACTTGGATCTGTCAGGTTGCTGCCGCGCACTTCACGCCCAAAATTTGCAAATGTTACGTTTGAAAGCCCGATGATTTCTTGTCCTTGCTCGTTGGTAAAGGTGCCCTCTTTATATTGCGCGCCATAGTGATATGTGCCGACGGCAAAGAGTTTTACTTCAAAATAAGATGTTGATGTTTTCCCATTTTCAGGCACTATTTCGGTGTTGTTTTCCCATTCCCAAATGGTGTCATTGTAGGTAGTTGTGATTGTTTCGCCATACTTGGTGATATTTTTCAGCACTTGGTCGTTGTAGGTTTTGTTTGTGTCTGATTTGCTTGTCCCCTCAAAATTTAGTGCTTTGACATTGTCAAGATTTACGTCAAAAGACGACGATGTGACGGAAAGTGACGAATTCGGCAAAGTTACTTCAATTGTAAGTCCGCTTGACGGATATTGTAGTACTGTAAAATTCCAAACCTTTGCTTTCGTGTCCTTTTCGATTTTTAGTTCCTTGTTTTTCGACGTAATGATTAGGTCGTCTAGCAATGTGGCAAAGTATGTGCTGCTGCCGTTGCTGGCTTTGAGAGTTATGCCCAAGTCTGCCGCGGAAAGAGTTTTTGTCTTGAAGAGGTCAAGCGTTATCAAGCCGCTTTGGTTCATTTCGATTGCATCGAGTGTGACTTCCTTGACTTCAACAACTATACTTGTATAGACATAGCGCCCAACAAGTTTTTCTTCTGGGATGTAGCCTGCGTCCTCAGGTTGGTCGGGAACATAGTTGTTGACAAAGTCAATGTCGTCGTATGTTTTTAAGGTGCGCGCCCAAATTTTTGCTTCGCCGACTTTCAATGCGGTAATTTTGCCGCTGGCGTCGATTGAAACGACATCTTTTGCGCTTTCTTCGTCAAAATAGTATTCAACTGTTTTTGCATTTTTTCTAAATCTAGCAAATGAAGAATTGTTGTCTAGGTGCGTTGGGTCTTTAGAGTTTGCGGGCAAGAAATTTGTTGTTATGTTGCCTATTTCGCTCTCATATATGTAGTATTTTTTTTGTCCGTCGACTTCTTCGGTTTGCATATTTGTGCTTTTGATTTCAAGTTCCGTAACGGGAATGTCGACAAAAATGCAAAGCGGCGATTTCATAAACAAGCCTTGCTCGTTTTTAATGTTTATAAAGCAAAATCCGCCTTTATTTGTGCCGTCCGCGTTCTTTGCGACGGTAATTGTGATCGGCTCGTTGAGATTTGCTTCTTTCGAAACGGTTGCAACATCTTCATTTGTCGAGGAAAGGTAGATTTTTGTTTCCGTGACCTCGTTGTCGTCGATTACGTTGCCGTCCGCGTCAGTTTTGGGGGTTGTTTTGCCCTTTACGATAAAGGTTGCGTCCACCAAAACATTAGGGTTGTCACTTTCGGTGATACCATTGAGGCGCAGCACGGGCTGATTGTTGATATACTCAATTCGGGGGTTGTCCTCACTTTCGATTGCAATATCTTCAGCATATACTGTTTTGGGCGTATAATAACCCAAACAAAATGCCACTATGATTGATGTCCAAATTATGAATATAATTGCGCAAAAACAATACGCAACAGTTGCTAACGCGTTTAGAAAATTCGCTTTCTTCATACTTTCCTCTTTGTTTTGATTATTATTTGCAAATTTGATATTATTATATCAATTATAGCAATTTAAGTCAAACATTTTGAGGCAAGCGTCGACATTTTATACGATTGAATTTTCATAAAAAGCCTTTTTTCGACAAGTGGTGCACAAGTGTGAGAATTATTTTTATACGCTGACGCGGTCAAGATATTTGGGCGCCCATAATGTATCGTGTTGCCGTTCCCGGAGATTGCTACGGTGTCCCTCGCAATGACGATGAGGGCAAGTCCCTTACCACAAAAAGCGGTCATATCCAATTAGATGCTGGCGCGGTCAATATGTAATTATTACACTCAACGCACAAAAAGCAAGCAAAATGTGGAGTGTCGCTCTTTTGCTTGCTTTTAAGTTTTAATAAATTATTCACATTAACAATTAACCATCATATCACACATCCTATTGACTTTTAAACATCATATCACACGACGAGCCAGTTGTTGACGTCGTGTGCGCCCGAAAGAATGATTGAAATGTCAAGGTTTGTGCCAGAAATGTTTTTATATTCGGCACAACGCGTTTCGATGCCATCAATTGTGCTTCTTAGGTACAATGTTTCATAGACTTTCAGCGAAAATGTTGTCTCTCCGTCAAGAGTAAAGCACATTTTTGTTCCGTTTTTGACGACAAACTGACGCGTTACATCTCCATTTGCGTTGAGCAGATAGATTATGTACGCGCGGTTGTTGTTGATTGTGACAGATATATTAATTTTGACGAAGTCAAGGCGCCAATTCGCGGTGTATGATAGGTTTCCGTATGTGCCTTTTGTGACGCTAACACTTGTTTGCGGCGTTGTTCCGTTGCTGCCTGTCCAACCGAGGAAAATGTATTTTGCTTTGGTTGGCGTTGGCAAAGTAAATGTTTCGGTTTCGATTGTGTAGGTAGTTTTTTGTCCCGACATAGAGCCACCGTCTAAATTGTATGTGATTGTATATTTTGTCGCTTTCCACTGAACTTGCACTGTTCCGTTTGCCGCGCCAAATGTGTATGTGTTACCGCTCACGCTGCCTGTGCCGTCACCACTTGCGACAATGTAGCCATTGAAAGTATAACCTGCTTTTGTGATATTGCTTGGCAAGGTGCAAGTTGTGTTGTATTTTTCGTTTGATATTGTGGTTGAACCGCTATAAGTGCCGCCGTTTAAGTCTATGTTGACTGTAACTTCTTCGACAAATGCGCGCAATTGTGGGTAGCCATTGATGTTGTGGATGTCGTCATAAATCCACGTGTTTTCAAAATCCCACCCAGCAGCTTTTGCTAGATTGTAAAGATTTGCGCCGTCTGTTACGGTTGTTACACTGCTTTCGGGGGTTTGACTTGAACCTGCTTTGGTTATTGTTCCTTTGAAATAACAATTAGATGGTGTACTACTAGTATAGCCGCCAGTAATGGCGCCCCAGTAATTCAACTCTTCCCCATCAGATGTAAGGTTTGAAATGCAATAACTATTGGTTACGTTGCTGCCACCAATACCATATGAACTACATGATTCTGAACCACTCGCTGTAACATTCCCAAAATTGTAGCAATTATTTACATATACTTTGCTATTCCACTTACCAACTATACCTCCCGCTTTAAAATTTGTTACATCCCCAAAATTTGCACAAGAGTTTATATTTGTATATTCGGCTTCAGCAACTATTCCACCCGCAGCGCAAGACCATGCGTTGAGCCCAGTGTCTGCATAGTTTGCACAGTTTTTTATCGTTACACTTTTTTCGGCTGTTCCTTTTGAATATTGAATTAATGCCGCGTAAGAAGTCTGATAGCTTTTTTTACTTTTAAATTTAATATTTTGAATATTCGCTCCCGCTCCAACATATTGAAACAAACCATGAAAATAGTCGTTATTAAAATTTATTTCAATCGTGTGGAAGCTGCCGTCGAAGGTGCCGACAAAAGGCACAGAACTTGTGCCGATTGATGTCCAAGAGCCTGTAAAGGTGATGTCGTTGGTGACGACGATTGTTTTGCCTGAATATCCGTTGTTTGTATCATTATTTGTTGCGATTGCTAAAAGCTCATCCGCGCTGGCGACATAGATTGTGTTTGCGTCCGTCGCGATAAGTTGCTTTGTTTGTGGCGGAAATTGCGCGCATAGCGGTTGCAGGCAAGTGGACACCAAAAACGCTAGTAGGCACGCAAAAACTAATCTTAAGGTTGTTTTATGAGATTGTGGAGAACTTTTAGACCCCCCCCCCCCATTTAGTTAAGTACTTCATAATCTTCTCCTTTTCACATAAAATTTCATTGATAGTGTACCACAACAACAAAAAAATATCAAATGTTTTGGGTGCATTTGATATTTTTTCTTGGTTTTTGTTGTTACTTTCTAGAAATTACAACAAAATTGTAATATAAATATATTGAAATTGCAAAATTTGAAAGCAATTTTCAACATTTACGTTGCAATTTGTTTGCGGAACGCAAACTATAATCAAAAACAATTATTTTGCGTATTTGCTATTATAACGTGCGATTGCTTCGCGGATGTATTTTTTTGCGCTTTCGCTGTTTTCGACACCTGTGATTTCGCAAGACTTGTTTTCAAGTGCTTTATATGATTTGAAGAAGTGTACCATTTCGTCAAAAATGTGTGCTGGAAGTTCGCTCATATCGCTAAATTTGTTATAGAATTTATCACTTTTTGCGACTGCGACGATTTTTTCATCATTTTCGCCGCCGTCAATCATCTTAATTACTGCGATTGGTTTGCATTCGACGAGACTCAAACTAATAAGCGGTTCGCTGCACAGTACAAGTACGTCGAGTGGGTCACCGTCGTCACTTAATGTTTTTGGGATGAAACCATAGTTTGCTGGATAGACCATTGATGTTGAGAGGACTCTATCAAGCATAATCATTCCTGTTTCTTTGTCAAGTTCGTATTTCGCTTTATTGCCTTTTGTGATTTCAATCACTGCTGTAAATTCTTCTTCTTTAACTCTATCGCTAGATAAATCGTGCCAAATGTTCATTTTTTCTATCTCCTAAATATTACTAATGTTATAATGTTGTTTTCAAAATTTCGACAATGTTTTGAAGGTTCCCAAAGATTTCTCTTTCTTCAGGGTCTTCGCTCTTAGAACCTTGTCCGCTTTCCTCAAGTTCGGCAATTGCTTGTTCGACTTCTTTAATCAATTTGTCGCGCTCATTTTTGTTGACATTGTCTTCCATTGCCATTGCGGCGGTTCTTTCAGAAAATTGACGCAACTTTTTACCGAGTTCGTTTTTCTTCTTTTGCTTGACATCGACTTCACTTGAAAGCAAGATTTTCTCATTGAAGAGGTGCCCATTGATTTCGGAACCAAAGTTCATAACTTCAAGCAAGTATTTTCCGCTGAGGCGGAGCGTTGCCAAAAGCGGTACGAGGTCGCCTTTGCCTGCTACGATACAAAATGTATTTATGCTTGGCTCGGTGTAGTTGATGTTCAAAGCGTCGACAACCATTCTCAAGTCGAGTTGACTTTTGTTGCGCTTTCTAAAACGCATTGTTGTGCAGGTGTCGATGCCCATATACGAAATTGTGTCACCCCAGTTGGTGTGCTTTCTTTCGTTGTAACCATAAAGTTTGACGTAATCTACTGTGCCTTGCTTTTTCAAGACTTTCAAGATTTCGTGAAAGTTATCGAGCGAGACATCCACGTTGTCGACGTCCACGAGGACTGCTATATGCTTATCTTCCATTATTATTTCTCCTTCATTTCTCTTTTATAATAAAACAAATACTGT
>JBNMHN010000048.1:0-9438 GCA_050872805.1 Clostridia bacterium | reverse complement strand
CACACTTTCATCGAGGTCACTAGCAAAGCGCAACACTGCGCGTCCTTGCCCGAGCGTTGTCATTGAAGCACCTTCGACCTTCAAGACGTTTTGTCCTTCAATTACCTTGACAATAACATTTTTGTTGCGGTTTGTGTTCGGCGAAACGACAATTGAGAACATATCTTTTAGATAGTAAACATTGTTTGCCTCTGTAGCGTTTGAACCAGTACTATAGAACAAAACTAACTGCGTGTCGCTGTTTTTATAGTATTTGTTCCCGTTGCCCATACGTCCGCGATTTGCCTTATTAAGTTCGCCGAAAACTTTTGCTTGCAAACTTGTTGGACTTTGCGTGAGCAAAATGTCCCCGCGACCGCTTTCTTCAGTAGCGTCGATTTTGATAATCTTCTTACCAAAGTTGACGCCCGATTCAGTTGTGAAATCATTAGCATTTTCACCATACATCGTTTGATTTGTCGATGTAAAATCGCCCACATATGAGAGTGAATAACAACTAGCGATTGTGCCGTTGTTTGAACCGACAAAAATGTGTTGAATGTCCGTATTTAACTGAACATTTGCAAAACTCTTTGAAATTGTGCCGTCGTTTCTTCCAGCAAACGCACCAAATTGGCTGATGTTGCTAGCCGAAATTACAAAGTCGGCATTTTCGTTGTTATTCTCTCTTTGCGCTGAATATGAATTGATGAAACTATACTTGATTGTTCCTTCAGTGTTCGCACCGACGACGCCACCATAATTAATAATAAATTCTGAATCGTCGTAGTTTTTAAAGTGAACCTTATCGTCGCAAATTTCGACAATACCAAATGTAATTGTCCCCGCAATGGCGCTTGCCGCAAGTCTTGCGTTTTCGCCGACGATACCACCCGCAAATTTATTTGCTTTGATAACGCCCGTGAATCTAACACTGACAATGCTGCCGTAGTTGATTGCACTAATACCACCGACATATTGTGGACTTGCAATCGTTACTTTTGAATAAGCACCCGTGATTAACGCGAAGTTTACGGCGCTAATTCCACCGATAATCGCGTTTTGTGTGCTGTTTTCAAAGTAGATGCTTGAGTTTACGGTTTCGTCGTTGTAATCGACATTATAGTTTGTCTCACTACTTGACGGAGTCAAAGTGTCACCGACAAACTCAAATTGCCCGACAATATTTTTGTGGTTTTCGCCACATACGCCACCAACTTTGACGATTGCAGTCGTTTCATCGTCAACTAGGATTCCGTATTCACCGTATGTTATGCTGCCCGAATTTTCGATAATTCCGTAGTTTGCGCCCGAAATGCCGCCGACAAGCGCGGTGCCTAATGTGCTTTGCGTGTCGTTTTTGGTCGCTTTGACAACAAGGTTGCCGTTGAATCTAACTTTGACATTGCTAATTGTGCCGTAGTTCACACCCGCAACAAAGCCAAGTTGCGAAACCTCGTTTGCGCCGAGTGCGACATTGAAGTTGCTTGCAATAGTGGAAATTGTTAAGTTTTCAATTGTTGCGTCCTCAAGAAGCCCCTTATCTTTTGTTCCAATGCAAGCGAATAGCCCGTAGTAGCCGTCCGCCGTTCCGTTGATATTCAACTTGAGGTTAGTGATTCCATTAATTATTTCTTTCCCGTCGTTTGTGATGTATTTACCGCTCAATCTACCTGTGAAAGGATTTTCCACACTGCCGATTGGCGTGAAGTTATCGACCGCTGAAAGGTCAATGTTTTGCGCAAGCACATATGCTTTGTCCATTGCCTGCGAAATGTTTAGCAAGTCGCCATAACTTTCAATTTCGTATGGCGCATCGACTGAACCGTCAGCAACACGAACGAGAATGACGCGTTTTTTCTTGATTTGGTCAAAATTTATTGTTTCGGATTTAATGTTGTCGGCTGGAATAACCCAAACAACTGCATACCCACCGAGTCCGCTCTTTGGCGTGATGAGTCCGCTTCCAGTTACGTCGATTAGTGTCGACTCACTGCGGCTGTAATTTGCCTCATCGGTGAACCAGTCGTCGCCGCCGCCTGTTTTTGCGATGTCAAACGCGTGATAAATGAGCGTTCTATTTGCCGCGTCGGCAGGCATAGCGGTTGCCCTAATTTGATAACTATCGCGACTTGCAGCGCCTGAAATTGCTGTACCTTTCAAGTATACGCCGCGTAAGTTGTTATAATTTTCAAGCAAAATACTTTCGACCGTTTTTGCGCGCTTGATTATCACCAAGCACTCAACCGTGAATGTACGCGAATACTCCGTAACTGACGCGACGAGCGTAACAGTTCGAGAATCTCCGTCGGCAAGGTTTAGTCTACCCGTAACGCGAACATTACCATTTGCCAAAACTTCAATAATATCTTTATATTGTGTTTCCTTTATCGTCCAAACAATGTCTTGCTTGTTGATTGTCGCATTTGAAGGAACAATGCTTGCGCTTATTGTTGCTTGCGATTTTTCTATTTCAGAAATACCAAGTGTGTTGATATCCGTCAAAATGACTGTGCTTGACGAAAGCGAAACACTTTCAATTGGAATGATTGAAGTAAATTGAATTTCCTTTTTCATTTCGTTTGTTTCAATAATGTCGCCTGTTTCAGTATCATAAGAAAGCCCGATAACCGTGACAACAACTTTAAAACTCTCAACAACTGTTTGCGTTGTCAAAAAGCCATCTTTGGAAATACTAACAAGTCCAGCGCTTGCACCGTTTACTTCTGTAACTTCATACTTCACACTCTTTGTTCTTGACAAAGCAGGATAGTTTTCAACACCCAATTTGACATTGCGGCCAGCAACGATAACTGCAGATTCGACCGTCTGCCCGATTGCAATACCACTGCCTGAAGTGTAGTCAATCATCTTTCTTTCTATGATTTGGTCGTCATCTTTTGGCGAAGCAAGTGTTGTGACAAAATCTTCAAACGGGGCGACAACTTCTACCGCCGTGCGCGCATAAGTATTGCCGCTAGAAACATATGAAAGCGTTGCATAACCCGTCTTTAGCGCATAAATGCGGTGTGTTTGAGTTTCCTCATCATAGATGACTTGGACAACGTCGGGATTATTTGAAATAACCTCAACAGTCGTTTTTCTAGCACCCTCTGGCTCGACAGTGAAATTGAGTTCAGTATCTGTACCCCAGCCATTTGTTTCGCTGTACCAAAGCATAACTGATTGCGCCGCGGTGACATTTTCAACTGCGGTCAAGCAATTCACTTTGACTGTGAGTGGGTCGCAAAGCGCTTCGCCGACTGGTTCGATTTCAAAAGTAAATGTTTGGTTTGAAAGCGTCCCGTCGTGACTGATGAACATCTTTGTTCCACTTTCAATTTCGCCCTGCTCATTGCCAACTGTTCCACCAAGCGAATCAACGATGTTCAAATGACTTTTGATTTCTTCGCCGATTACCATCTTGAATTTTGCGTTGCTAGCACTGTTCGGCTTGAGCGTAACTATAAATTCAGTGCCGCGATTCATACTTGTGCGGCTTGCGTTGAAAACTGTGATTTCATTATCGTCGGCGCTAGTAACTATTTCAGTGACTGCATCAATGATTGTAAAATCAACTTTATGGCTTGCAACGACCATATTTTCGTATCCGCTGTAGTACACCTCAAACACGGCGCTTGTGACGCCCGCGTCGATTGGGCTGAGAACTACTTGCGTGTTGGTGCGCGCAGATTCTTTTTCAGTCAAAAATCGCGTGTCGCTTGGAACGACTCTTATCGCGAGCATATCTTTGACGGTGTCAATATTGTAGTCAAATAACACAGTAAACAGCGCCTTTGTCGGGTCGTTTTTCACCCACTGCATAACATCTTCCAAAGGTTGCTTGTCCTCATTAGAAACGCCGTAGAAAGCGATTTGCTCAACATCAACGTTTGGCAAAACTGCGACATCGACTTCCGCAAAAACTTCCGCGTTTTCTTTGAACTTTGGAGAAACGCGAACGCGGATTGTTTCCGCCGTTGCTTCCGTAACCGACAAATTACCCTCGCCGTCAATGCTTGCACCAGCAACATCTTCCGCAAGGCTAAACTCGACATCGCGAACATTTGCGTCACTCGGCGTGAACACAAGTTTTGTCACATCAATCTTTGTCGGCGCACCACCAACGACAACCGCAGGTTTGTAGTCCTTTTCAAAACTCAAAGCGGACACTTTGCGCACAATGCTGACTTTGACAGTCAACTTCTTGCCGCCCTCTTTTGAGTTTACGTAAAGTTCTACATTGCCCGGTTTTTTGGCAATGATTTCCGCCGTTGTTGTGTCTCCGTCAATACTTGTACTTTTGACGTACAACTTTGACACGTCACTTGACGTAAACAGCGCCTCTTTGGAAACTTTTTCGCCGACTCCCGAAATCCTAACCTTAACCTCAGCCGTATTTGGGTCAAGTTCGCCCTCAGGCGTGTTGACCTCAACATTTTCAGTGAGTTGAATTTCAATATTCGAATCGGTTATCAATTCCATTTTCATTTTTTGATAAGGATTTCCGCAAGCGGAAAGCGTGCAAGCGACGCTTATCAAAAATGTTATCAACAACGCATATAATTTCTTCATAAGTTCTCCAAACTCAATAACAATTTTCGCTTTGTTATAGTTTTTTCATTATTTTTTTTATTATGCAATAGGGGTCGGCATTTGCGCCGATTTTTGCCTATTCATACTATGATTTTATTATACCAATTTTGCGGCATTCAAGTCAAACAAATTGAGCCCTGAAACACAAAAAAGGTACATAATTAATTAACTATGTACTCAAATTGTATAGTGCCACTCACCAAACCTGCACCTGTGGCGTTTGCAACAAAAAAGGCACATAGTTTATTGACTATGTACCTAAATAACATATAGAGCCACAAACCAAACCTGCAGCCGCGGACTTTCCCGCTAGAACCACAAACCAAACCTGCAGCCGCGGGCTTTCCCGCCAGTACACACAGCCGCGGGACTATCGCACCGCACAAAAAAAGTACATAGTTTATTGACTATGTACCTAAATAACATATAGAGCCACAAACCAAACCTGCAGCCGCGGGGCTATCCCCGCACCACTATTTGTTGGTGGCTTTGCGCATAATGCCCTTCCAAGTTTCAGGAGCATTGTTCCAGCAAGCGTCCGCTTGAGAACTCAAGTTTGAAACATTTGCGTTGACAAACTTAGTTGTAACCTTAACCGTAACCGACTTGTTTGCATATTCGTTTGCAATAGCCGATTCAGCATCGACAACATATTCTTTAAACAACACAGCAGTGTTTGTTTTGCTGTTTTTATTAGTGAGAACATAATTGTAGTAATAATATTTAGTAGTAAAAGGCCCTTTACCATTGATTCGTTCAGTGACATTACCAACAGTCCAAATACCCGTACTTATAGTTGGCGTTGCATTCATAGGAAGCGGTTCTTCCGTGTCATCAAGCCCCTTGTCGTAGATTTCTATCTTGAAGCAAACAAAAACATCCCCCTCGCCGTTGTTGCGGACAGAAAGTCCTCTTTCAATAGTGTCGCCCATTTGATAGTCTTTGACTTCTTCACTAAATTTGCGGACAGATTCGCCGTAATCCATACCCTCGTCAATGTCAACAATAATTTCCTTGTCCCCGCCGTTGTTCATAAGCATTGGAACAACAACCGCTGCGCCGACCGCGATTGCCGCGATAAGCACAACCAAAACAAGTGTGAACACAAGTTTTTTGACTGTTCTTTTCTTTTGCGGGTCGTTACCACCCTTTGCGCCTTGCATTACGCTTTGAATTTCGGCTTGTTTTGCTGCCTCAGTCGAAACATTTGCACTTGGTGCAGCCTTTGGTGCTTTTGGCACGGTTGCGTTATCTACTATTGTTGGCGCTTTCTTTGGTGCAGGCGCCTTTTTAGGGGCAGCAGGTTTGGCAGCGGCACTTGGCGTTACTTTCGGAGCGCTCACCTTTGGCGCGGCTGGCTTTGCAGCCGCTTTAGGTGTAGTTGGCTTTGTAGTCTTGGTTGGTTTGATTGGTTCGTCTTGCACGATTCTCCCTCCTACTGACTTTAATTTCTTTATTTTATACTTTTTTTAAATTCAAAGCAAGCGTTTTGACGCACTTTTTGCAATTTTTTGTCGATTTGTGCGATTTAATCGTTATGGCAAGGTAGAAACCCATTCTTGCGGCGCGCCGACAAAGTTTGCGGAAATCATACTTTTGGTTGCTTGCATAACATCGACATTGACGCTAACACTAAGCCCATTCTCATATACGCTTTCATCATTTGTTGGGTCTACGTCAAAACTTTCAATCAGTTTTACCGTTTGCCCAACTGCAAAAACACCTTTGTAATAAAAGTAATTTCCCGATTGCAAAAATTTGCTTGCATCATAGTTGACGCTCAAAGCGGCGTTGTCGGTTATGCTAAAGCGCAAGTAGCAGTCAATCAAGTTTGTCGTGTTCTTGCCCGCCTTGTCGCGTGCGTTGATTACGCTGACGCTCTCGTCAATTTGTCCGCCCGTAAAATTTGTGAGATTTGCAAACAACGGCAAGTCGTTGACAAACTCAAAGTTTGCCTCTCCGACTGTGATTGTTCCTTGTACCTGCGTATTGCTGCTATAATACGAAAAACTTGGTAGTGTGGCGTATAATAACAGCACGGCAAGTATTGCTACACTAAGTAGTGCTATTATCAAATTTCCTATTTTTTCACTCATATCACACCTTTTCATATTAGTGTGTTACAAAATGAAAAAAATATACAAAAAGACTGCGAATGCAGTCTTTTTGTGGTTATGTTGTCAATTTTACGTAGTATTGTTGTCTTTTTTGGCGGGTATGTTGTCAATTTTGGCGAGTTTATTGTCATCTTTTACATTTTGAATATCATTATTCGGTGCGCTATTTACATTCAAATCGTTTTTCTTAGCAATATCATCCTTTGATTCGGTAATCGTGCCTGTTGTTTCGACGACATTGCCGTTTGGTGTTACGGCGGCTTTCTTTTCCTTATTATTTTTGATTATCATTGCAATGAGATACCACAGGCATATGATTGCGATAATGCTGAATATGACGACAAACAAGTTGTTTTTGATGAACAAGAACAGGATGCCCACGACAGGTATTGATAGATGCACTTTGCCGATGATTTGCGACTGCGGCACTCTTTCGTTTGAGCCTTCGCCGTTCGCGTCACCGTGAGTGATGAAAATCAATTTACCAGTTGCTTCATCAGTTTGTATTTCAATGACGCGGTGCGTAACTGAAATTTCGTCGGAGTCAGTGCCCCCGTCCGCGCTAGGCCAAAACATAACGACATCGCCGACTTTGATTTTGCTTGCGTCAATCGACTTGACAAGCACGAGGCTGCCAGGGTTGATTGTTGGCTTCATACTAGGCGTCAAAACAACTGCGGGTCGAAAGCCGATTGCAAAAAGTATGACGCACACTAACAGTAGCCCGATGAGCAAAATCGACAACGCCCAATAAATGTAGTCGCGGACACGCATTTTCTTGTCACTAACTTTGTTTTTGTCTTTTGAATCCATAAAAAAATCTTCCTTGTTGGTTATTTTAACATTATTTTGTGCATTTTCAAAACATTTTAACCCAGAATTTTAATTTTTCACACCAAAACATAAAGGTGCTCTTTTTTTTATAATGCTGGCGCGAGGCGGACTTGAGGGCGCGATACCGCACGCAAAGCACGCGGTTCGCGAGATTCCTACGCTGCGTCAAACCCTACTACGCGGGTTTGACGTTCGCTCTGAATGACAAAGGAGTATGTGCTAGCACTTGATTGTGAAAAAAGGTTGGATTTAATCATATAAAATAAGGTTGACATTTGGCGCGTATTTTGTTATAATGGAGCGTTGAAAAAAAGAGGTAATAATAGAATGGAAAATGAAAAAGATTATGTTGTGAGGACGCGGTTTGCGCCAAGTCCTACGGGATATATGCACATCGGCAATTTGCGCACGGCTGTTTACTGCTACGCGATTGCACGCAAAAATAAAGGTAAATTCGTTTTGCGCATTGAGGACACTGACCGCAACCGCTATGTTGCGGACGCTGAACAGGTCATTTACGACACACTCAAAGTTTGCGGGCTTGATTATGATGAGGGTCCGCTTTGCCCCGGCAAATATGGCCCTTACAAGCAGAGCGAAAGAAAGGAACAAAACCTTTACATTGAGTATGCAAAAAAACTCATTGAGAGTGGCGATGCGTATTACTGCTTTTGCGGACACGAGGAACACGACGAGTGCGAGGACTGCGAGCAGCCGTTTGGAAAATACGACAGGCGTTGCTTGAAGTTGAGCCGCGAGGAAGTTGAGGCAAACCTTGCTGCGGGCAAGCCGTATGTCATTCGCCAAAAAATTCCTGAGGGCAAGACAAGTTTTGTCGACGCCATTTACGGAACGATTGAGGTCGATAACAGCGAACTTGAGGATATGATTTTGATTAAGTCCGACGGCTACCCTACCTATAACTTTGCAAACATCATTGACGACCATTTGATGAACATCACGCACGTTGTGCGCGGGTGCGAATATTTGTCGTCGACGCCAAAGTACACCCTACTTTACAAGGCGTTTGGCTGGCAAGAGCCAATTTACATCCACTGCCCGCACATTACGGACGAGGAGCATAAAAAACTTTCAAAGCGGCTTGGACACGCGAGTGTGAACAACCTTCTTCAAAGCGGCTTTTTGCCTGAAGCGATTGTCAACTACATTTCTATGCTTGGCTGGTACCCTGAAAATGGTGTCGAAAAGTTTTCGCTTGCAGAATTTGTCGAAAACTTTGACTATCGCAGGGTCAACAAGTCAAACGCTGTGTTTGACCTAGCCAAATTTAAGTGGCTTAACGGCGAATACTACAAGGCTATGGACTTTGAGACATTTGCAAAATTCATTGAACCGCAACTGCAAAAGAGATTTGGCGAAAATGTCAATCACGCAGAACTTGCGGACTTGCTACAAAAGCGCATTGAATGCTTTGACGACATTGACACGGTGCTAGACTTTGTGAATGAATTACCAAAATATGAAAACGACATTTTTGTAAACCAAAAACTCAAGGTAGATGCCCCACTTGCACGCCAAGTTTTGGAGGAAATTACGCCGATTTTGGAGAATACGGAAGATTTTTCAAAAGAAAATGTGACAAACGTCATCAAGGCGTTTATTGAAGAAAAGGGTTACAAAAACGGGCAAGTTTTGTGGCCATTGCGCGCGGCACTTTCGGGCAAAATGTCCAGTGCGGGCGGCGCTTATGAACTATTTAATGTATTCTCAAAGGATGAGTCGATGCGCCGCTTGAAGGTCGCAATTGACGCACTGCAATAATGACAAAAAACGGCATAAAATTGCCGTCTTTTTTAGATAAAACGATGTTTATTGTGACTAAATACAATCGCAGTCTATATGCTACCATTGCAGTCTATGTACTGCAATGGCGGTTTATGTACTCAATATT
>JBNMHN010000047.1:0-9499 GCA_050872805.1 Clostridia bacterium | reverse complement strand
TTTGTCGATGTGCAATTTTTCGTAGGCTAGGACTGAGTCCGTAAAGTCAAGCACGGCGCCGAGGTTGGCTTTTTCCGAGGCGGAGACTGGGATAATGTCGGCGGTGCCGAGTCCGAGTTCTGCCGCAATCATTTGCACTTGCGCGTTGATTTTGGTTTTGCCGATTTTGTCGGTTTTAGTTGCGATAACTTTGAACGGAATGTTGTAGTAATACAAGTATTCAAGCATTTGCTTATCTAGGTCGCTTGGTGTTATGCGGATGTCGACGAGGACAAATACCATTTTGAGGTTGTCCGACCTTTGTAAGTAACCTGAAATTAGTGTTTGCCATTCTTTTTGCGCTTCCTTGCTAGCGACGGCAAAGCCGTACCCCGGTAGGTCGACGAGCATAAAGCGGTCATTAATCAAAAAGTAGTTGACAAGGCGTGTACGCCCCGGCATACTGCTGGTTTTGGCGAGTTTGTTGCGGTTTGTCAATGCGTTGATGAGACTTGATTTGCCGACGTTGCTGCGCCCGACAAAGGCAATTTCGGGCAAGTCGTAGTCGGTGTAGTTGTTAATTTTTGCTAAACTTGTAATAAATTCTGCTTTTTTTATGTTCATAGTATGTTCCTTTTAAACTTTTGCGGGGCAAATGAGATTTTGCGGTGCAAACAAAGTTTTCCTTTATAATTATTTCAATGCGGTGGCACGCAGCGCTTTTGAGCGCGGCTGCAAACTTGATTTAGTAAAGTATATCAATTTTCGGCACAAATGTCAAATGTTATCACAAACGCGGCGGGTGTCACATATTATTTATTAGAAACTATAAGGAGGAAAATATGTCATTTTTTATTGGAAACATTCGCGGTGACAGGACGCCCGGTGTGATTCAGGGCAATGCACTCAATGGTTTGTGCGAGAGAATTTGCATTCAAACGCAAAAAGTTTTTGACGCGTGCTTACAGCAAACACAGATTGAGGGGCAATCAATTCCGTTGACTGGCTTCAATCCCGCAAATCCGACATTGCCGCTGACGTTTGTTTCGGGGCAAAATTCGGCAAATCAGCCTTTCACTGTGTCCAACCTTACGATTGAGAGGCTTGAGGATAGACCAAACTTTGCGAGGGTGCGTGCGACGGTGACGATTCCTGTGGACATTGTTTACACGGACGCAAACAATGTGGCGGGCACGACGCAAGGCGAATTTACTGTTGATGAGGACGTCGTTTTGTATGTTCCGCAACCGTCGATTATGCCGTATCGCATACAGGCTTCGGGCGGAGTTATTTTGACTGAAGGCACTTTCCCTGAAAACGCAAGTTCGCCGCTCACGGTAAACTGCTGCTTAGCGCTCATTTTGAAAGTTGTGGCTGATGCGGAAATTCTTGTACCTAGTTACGGCTACTGCTTGATACCACCTTGCCAAAGCTTTACGGAAGACGTTTGCTCGGGCTACTTCGACTTACCGCTCTTCCCAACACCTGCGCCGACGCCAAACGCTTAGCGCACCGACAATTACATACCACAACAAAAAACGCTTGCTCAACGCACGCGTTTTTTGTTATTATGCTTGTTGTAAATTTTCTTTATTATCCTTAACAATAATCGTATCAAAAATTTGAATTCGATTTTTCATTTGCTAAAGTAAATAAAATAAGAAAATTTATACACATAAGCAAAGTTACAAAAATACAATAACAAACTACAAACACTTCATGCCTATTCTTCGGTTTAATCATTTGTCTTTCTTGCATCCAATTCACCGTAAAATATCTTCAATATTTGATGAATTTATTTGTCCGTTTTCTAAACGAATAAATCTATTTTCATATATCTCAAAATTTAAATCTTTATTTTCTTTTTCTATTCTTAATATGTTTCCGCAAACATTAGTTGATATTCTCAAAAATGTTTTTGACTGATCCACAATCAAGCAATCAAATGTTTCGAGTTCGCCCATATAGACTGGCTGAATTTTACACTCTATCTTGTCTTTTTCAAGTATTTCTTTCAATTTTAGAATTGTATTTTCTATCTTTGGCATTTTTGTTTCGCTGACAACAGCACCAGAGCAAACATAAAGTTTCGCAGGAAAATAGAAATCACTTTCTAAACAATATTCAACTTCATCAATAAAATCATTAGCATTTACTGTCTCGCTAATTGCAATTTCTTTTCGATTAATAACATTGAAATTAGAATCAAGATAAAATAATAATTTACTTTCCTTGAATTTTTCATCAAGCATCTCTTTCAATTCTTCCATAGTGATATTTTTTGAAAAGTCAAAGAAACACCCCCAACATTCTAAGTAATTTAAGTTATCTCGAAAATAGATTTTTAGCAACCCATTCCTACTATTCATTTTAAATGTGTTTTTATCAATTTGTGTCAAACAGAAACAATTTTCTTTCGCATAATCTCTTAAAAAACATTCATAACTCATATTATTACCGCTTTTTCAATTTTTTTTCACACTGTTTTATTTAACTATTTTTCTTTTTCGTTGTTGACTTTGATGAATTTGATTTAGCTTTCTTTTTGTTTTTTGCTGCTTTTGCTTCGTTTGTTTCGGTTAGTACGGAAACTTTTACGGGTTTATTTGATGATAGTTGTTTCATTAACTGGCGCTTTTTGTATCGGTAATCATAGAAGCATAGTATGAACACGATTAGCAGGGCTGTTCCTGCAATTATTTCCCAACTGTAGTAGAGGACTTGCGGCGCGTCCGCGACTTCGACGTCCGTGACGATGTTCAAGCCGCCGTTTGCTTTGCTGACGCCCATTAGGACGTTGCCATTTTGGTCGGTTCTATATATTTTTGTTATGTTAGCCTCGGCAAGCCAGTCCAAAAATTGTTGGTGTGGATGCTTGTATTTGTTATCCTTTCCAACTTCGATGACTACAAATTCGGGGTTTAGTTCCTTCAAAATTGTCAGATTGTTGGAGTTGTGGAGCGAACTCCCGTGGTGTGCTGCTTTGTAAACTGTTATGTTTGAAAGGCGCGCTTTTAAATTATTTTCGTTGTCATCAATCAATTGTTGCAATTCGCCAAATTGTTCTGATTGTCCGTCACCTGTGAAAAGGAAACTGAGTGATTTATACTCAAGCAATATCATTGGCGAATAGTCGTTTGCATCGTCATAGTATGTAAGATTTGGTGTCAAAAATTCAAAATTATAGACAATACTTTCAATTTTGCTTTCAATTTTCAAACCTTTATGTGCGTACAAAACATCTGCATCGTCGGCAATATCGTTTTCTTCATAGACGGCGTCAATATATTTGCCATATGTTGCCGTGTCTTTGACACGCGCGTTGTTTGGGTTGCCGCTTGGCTCGTGTGCGCTTTTGGTTGAGTACTCATAGGGGCGAATACTGCAATTTACTTGATATTCCTCATAGATTGCGACCATACTTCCGCTATGATCAGAGTCACTGTGTGTGAGCAAAACATAGTCAAATTCGCGCGTTGGGTCATTTTTGAAAAACGCGCTGTTGAGGTAATTTATCAACTGCTTTTTTGCTTTTGAGTCACCAGCATCAATGAGCATTGTCTGGTCGTCGGGAAAACGAATCGCTATGCTATCGCCCTGCCCTACATCTATGTAATGCACTTCAAGGTCGCCCGCTGAGACGACGTTGCCATATTCGGTGTTTTTGATGCTGACATTCAAGGTGTCTGCAACAAACTTTTCGATTGGCTCTTTGACAAAGTATGTGCAAGCAATCATCGTCGCAAGCATCAAGAATATAATAAACCTTATCCACGAAAACGTCATACGAACGTTTTTCTTTTTGACTTTTTTCTTTTTTGTTTCTGCCATATTTATCCCTCGTTATTTATAAAAAAAATTAGTGCGGTTTTGCATGCCTTCAAAACTCACACTAATATTATAGTGAACTTTTAATTTTGTGTCAAACATTTTAACAAACTTGTGCTTTTTTTTGCAACTTTTTTTGTTGTGCAGCCGAGGACTTACACAAAAACTAATTACATAGAAACAATCACAGCGCACCGCCAACTACTGCAATTTTTGTATAAACCGCACTTGCATCCGTGTGCTACCGTGCCGAGAACTATCGTGCATAGAATGCGCAAAGTTTTGCCGTCCATTAAAGTGACTTGCTTGTAGGAACAGTGCCTGCAGCCGCGGGCTATCCCGCCACATCGTTGTCAAAGAGTTCGATTTCCTGTTCAATGTCAACAGACTTGTTTTTGCCAAACTTTTTCTTCTTTTCCTTGATTTTCTTCGGTTTTTGAGGCGTCTGCTGCCCAGTAATAGACGGCGCAAACAACTGCAAAATTTCGTCCTTTTGACGCATAACCGCATCATACCCCTCTTGAACCATTTTCTCTGCGCCCTCAAAACTCGTCGCTTTGAAATCCTTTAAATCAGGTTCAATCAATATGTCAGTGTTAAGTTTGCCCTTAACGCAATTTGCTTTCATTAATATGCGAATAGACGCAAGCGCAAGGTCAAACAGTTTTGTGCTTTCCGTACCGCGTCCGCGATACTTGTTTATGTCGACCGAAATTACCTTGTCGCAACCAAGCATTTTTGGCACGTCCGCGGGTATTGTGTTCGCAAGCCCTCCATCCATAAGATTCATACCCTCGTATTGTACGCAATCAAAAACCATCGGCACTGCACACGAACCTGCGATTGCTTTGCAAAGCCTGCCCTCAGTGAACACAATTTCTTCGCCCGTTTTCATATCAACTGCAACGGCACCAAATTTCTTTTTTAGGTCGGTAATATCAATGTCACCCATCAAACTAATGATAAATTCCTCATATTTTGATGTTTTTGACGGAACAAACACGATTTTCGATGTGCGAATGTCCTTAATCTTCATTTTGAGAGCGCGCTCAATAAGTTCGTCCGACTTGTAGCCATAGCAGTACAGAGCGCCAACAAACGCGCCGACGCTTGTGCCTGCGACGGCGTCAAACTCGACGCCAAGTTCCTCAAACGCCTTGATTGCACCCAAATGCCCAAAACCACGCGCACCGCCCCCGCTGAGGGCAAGCCCTACTTTGGGTCTAACCGCAACTTCGACAACCTCATTTTTATTTTTGCGCCTAAACATCTTCGTTATAAAATTCATAATGTATTTTCCTATAATGATATTTTAACACATAACTCCGCAAAAATCAAGTAACTGCAGTTTTGTCACATATCTGTTTTTCTAATCAACCATAAAGTGGCTTTCATTTTTAGTCCGTAACTATTATATGTATTTTAGTACATTATATTTTTCACAAATAGAGTTAATTATAGTATCAATTCAAATTAAACGCAAAATCATATTTTGCAATTACTATGCCAGCGCCACAATTTAAAGTACTTACAGTTTGTTTGTAGACAAAATTAACTTTCGACAAAAAAATCAAACGAAGGGCGTTCGTTTGATTTTTTTAGTTTCAATATTAGTTTTCTTCATTTTGCATCTTTTTTGCAAGTTCTATGTCTTTTTCAACTTGTTCGATGTCTGACTTGATTTGCGCGTTTGTTTCTGTCAAGATTTTGTTTGTTTGCTCAAGAATTGGATATCTATCCTTGTTTGCTTCCATAACTTCTTCACAATGTGCAACACTCAATCTCAAACCTTCCAAGAGGTCAAGTTCTTCGTTAAGTTCTTTTGCTTTTTCTTCGTCGATGTCGGCATAGTTGTTTACTCCGTAGAGCAATACTTTGCGTTTTGCAACAATTGCTTCACGGCGACGCAATTTCTTTTTATCGCTTTCAAGTGTTTTCTTTACTCTTGAAAGTGGGATGTACTCTTTCTTGTTAATTCTCAATTCTTTCTCATTCGTTTTGAGTCTTTCTTTGAGATTTTCAAGGCGTGCTTCAAGTTCGTCGAGGTTACCGACGTAATCTTTCATTCTTCTGCCTTCGTCGTCATCATCCCCGTTGCGTTTAGCAATGAGTTCATTCAACTTGGCTTTTTCTTCTTCGGCAATACGTTTCAATTCTTCATTTTCTTGTTGTTGTGCCTGAAGTTGTTGTTGAAGTTCGGCAACTTGTTCTTCCAAACGCTTCAAAATTTCGTTTTGAACGCGTTTTTCTTCTTCAGTTGGCTCTCTGTGTTCTTCAACTTTAGGTTGTTCTACTTCTTCCTCAACTTCAGGGATATCCTCAAAGTCGTCCTCTTCGTCATTGAAACTAATGTCTTCAAAGTCGTCTTCAGGTTCTTCAACAACTTGTGGTTTAACTTCGTCGTCCTTTACTTCGTTTGTTTGAAGAATTTGGCGCGCAAACTCCTCACTTTTCACTTTACTATATGCGGAAAGAGCATCGTTATTGATTTCGTCAATCATTGCGTCGTAGTCGGGACCGACTGGTTTTGCTTCGACTTGTGGTTCAACGTATGGTTCTGGTTGGACAGGCTCGTCAAAAGCAAACGCTTGCTTAGCTTGCGCTTCTTCTTGTCTTGCCTTTTCAAAGTCGACTTCTTCCTTCTTTTCCTCTTCTTTTTCTACGACTGGTTCTCTTTCAGCATAGTTGTTTGTGATGTTGGTTGTGTTGTTTGTAACCGTTGTATTGTCGTTTTTGTGTTTTTTGAAGAATATTCCTTGTCTATCTGACATAGTCGAAAAAATCCAGTCGGAAACAAATACTACCAAAAATATTGCGATAGCAACGATGCCGATAATGCCAAGAATGTTTAGGAATGCACCCCAAAAATCTGTAGAACTTTCCAAAATATTTGCAAATGTCATAATATTTTCTCCTTATTTTTTTTCGCCACCTAAAGCGTTGGTGGAAGCGGCGGGAATTGAACCCGCGTCCACACCAATTCCGCTGTGCTTTTCTCCGTGCGCTAGGTCATTTTCAAAGTTCGGCAAAGCTTGACGACGACCAAAAGTCACTTTGCTATAGATTTAATTTCATTTGAAAACTCAATCACATTTTTCAAACTATCATTCTGTTTTAAAGCCTGCAAATCGACGAATGAGAATCAATGTGCTAGACTCGGCGTTGCTAAATTAAGCAGCAACAGCCATTGCACTCATAGGTGCAACATTTGAATTATTTGCGTTTAATTTAATTTCCCTTTTAACGAAGATGGGCTTCGGCACGCTTTTTCACGCAAAATTTGGTGCGTCGAATCCAAGTCGCCCCCTTGGATTAGGGATTCAAGACTAAATTTGCCTTGCAAGTTCCCTTTTTTGTTCTCTTTCTTTAATCGCTTTTCTTTTGTCGTAAAGTTTTTTACCCCTTGCAACAGCGATTTCAAGTTTCACTCTATTATCCTTATTAAGGTATACTTTGAGCGGAACAACCGTCAAGCCATTTTCGTTGATTTCGGATTGAATTTTGAGAATTTCACGCTTGTTTAACAATAATTTTCGCTTTTGTCTTTCGTCGGGGTTGAATGCGGTTGATTTTTCGTATGTTTTGATGTAACAATTTTTCAACCACACTTCGCCATTTTTGACGGAGACAAAACTATTGAGCAAACTAATGTGTCCTTCTCTAATTGATTTTACCTCGCAGCCCATCAAGACAATGCCTGCTTCATAGGTATCCAAAATCTCATACTCAAAAAACGCTTTTTTGTTTGTTGCAATGACTTTCACTTTTACTACTCCAATATTATACCACAAATTTTAAAATTTGCAATACCCTTTTAAAAATTTTTTGTTTTTTGAGCATTTTTTCGACTTTTTACACTTTTTTTTAAACATTTATTAGCGTTGTTGCTCGCGCTCATCAGTTTTTTCGTTACTGTTTTTATTCTTTTTCAAGAACCTTGATATGTCTTGGAATTGACGGCGCTGCTTTTTATTTTCGTCGTCTTTTTTTTTACCGCGGTTGTCAAATTGTCTTGAGTCGCCTTGGTAGTTATCAAAGTTTCTGCGTTTATTTTTGCCTTTGCCGTTTGAGCCGTTTTTGACGGTAACGCGTGGGCGGCGTTCTTCACGCGGGTCTTTCATCCCGATGCGGTCGTAGAACTCCTTGCGCGTTTCGTCGCTAGAGCGTCTTTCTATATAATATGCCTCGCCGCTTGTGTCGTACATTTTCTTTTTGATTGTTGGCTCTTTATCGAATGATACAGCGTCGGTGTTATAGTCTTTTTCATAGTTGCGGATGAGTCCAAAGTCTATTGTTCTTGCAGTTTCGTTTGTTGCCAAAACCTTTATTTTGACGGTGTCCCCCATTTTGAATGACATATGCTCGCCGTCGAGCCTATGCAAATCTTCGTCCAAAACATAGTTGTCGTATGGTAGGTCGGCGATTTTGATTGCCCCTTCGACCGTGTTTGGAAGTTCGACAAAGATTTTTTCCGCTGTCACACCATTGACTTTTCCCTCAAATTCTTGTCCTAAGAAACGCGCCATAAACTTACATTTATAGTAGTCGTCGACGGTGCGTTCCGCTTCATCGGCGTTGCGCTCCTTTTCGCTTGCGTTGCGTGCGAGTTCGATTGTTGTGCGCTCCCAGTATTTTTTGCGCTCAGGCGTGAGGTTGCCGTCAAGGTATTCTTTGATTATTGTGTGGATAATCAAGTCTGGCAAACGGCGAATTGGCGACGTGAAGTGGCAATAGTGGTGGTTTGCTAGTGCAAAGTGTCCCAAATCTTCAATGTCGTAATACGCTTTTTTCGTGCTGCGAAGCGCGATTTTGCGGACAACTTCACCATACTCCTTATCTTCAACTTCTTTCAACAGTCTTTGGAAGTCAAGCGGGCGTATTTCCGCCAAATCATTGCTTGGAGTTTTAATTGCGAGCCCGTATTGTCCTAGGAAGCGGTTGAACGCTTCAAGTCTTTCAGGGTCTGGAATATTGTGTACGCGGTAGATTGCTGGAATTTCCATTTTACCCATATATTCAGCAACTGCTTCGTTTGTGACGACCATAAAACTTTCAATCAACTGGTTCGATTTTTCAATTGGATATGGGCGAATGTCTACGACGTCGTTGTTTTCGTCCAAAATGATTTGACTTTCAGGGATGTCGAAATCAAGTTCGCCGCGTTTTTGGCGGTGACGCGACAAGATGTCGGCAAGCCCTTCCATATTTTTTGCGACATCGACTAAGTGTTCGTAGCGCTCACACATTTCTTTGTCGCCGTCAAGAATTTTTTGGAAGTTTTTGTATGTCATTCTTTCTTTTGAATTGATGACTGATTTATGAATATCAAAATTTATGACGTTTCCTTTATGGTCAATGTCCATAAACGCTGAGAGCGCGAGGCGGTCGACGTTTGGATTTAAGGAACAAATGCCATTTGAAAGTTCCTTTGGAAGCATTGGAATGACGAGGCGTGGGAAATAGTTGCTGGTTGCTCTTTCGTAGGCTTCTTCAGCAAGGACGCCGTTTGGTCTGACGTACTCCGAAACATCCGCAATATGAACACCGAGGTGGTATGTGCCGTCGTTGTTCATTGATAGCGAGATAGCGTCGTCAAGGTCCTTTGCGTCGTCGCCGTCGATTGTGAAAATGAGCATATCTCTCAAATCAAGTCTACCTTTTGTTTGTTCAGGCAAAACCTCTTGCTTGATTG
>JBNMHN010000046.1:0-9803 GCA_050872805.1 Clostridia bacterium | reverse complement strand
TTTAGTTAAGTGCTTAATCATTTTGTAAACCTCACTTGATAAAATTTTCGTTTTTAGTTTACCACAATCGAAAAAAAATATCAAACGATTTTTGCGCTTTATGTGATTTTTTTTATTTTTTTGAAGTTTTTATTATTTTTTAAGAAATTAATTTTAAAGTAATATTTGCAATGATTTCAAATAAAATTCGCTATACGTGACAAAACAAAAGAAAAGTGCCGAATGGTTAGGCACTTTTCCCCTTTGGGTTTAACTGTTTGTATTGTTATTCTTTGCGTCGTTTACAACTGCGACGGTTGGAACTGTGGTTTCGACGTTTTTCAAATCGTCGTCGGGCGTTATCACAATTTCAATTTCGTGCGCAGGCGTTTCGGTGGCGGATTCTTTTTGAGGCAAAGTTGTCTCTTTTGATTCCGCCGTATCTTTCTTATTGTCGTCCGTTTCTTTGTCGGCGTCCGCTTTTGACGTGTCGGTAAATTCGTAGCCGTCCTTCTGGACAAAACCTAGCACGGTTACAACGCCTAGCACTGCCATTACGATGTCGTTGTACAATGCATTGTCAATTTGCAAATGGAATGCGCGTGCGACGGTGTTTAACAACAACAAAAATGCCATACTTAGTGCGACCCAAAAATTGTAGTGTTTCATTTTTTCGGTTAATTTCAATTTTTTACCTCGCTTTAAAGCGAAATCTTTGCACTAAATCCTACTATTGCAGTGTATGCAGCAAGATGTTCCCACGCAACACTTTTCACGCGGCGTTGGCGCGGTCGGCGGAGAGGTCGGGCGCGTGGCTGCACGAATGGAGGGGGCAGATACGGTTTTTTATGATTGCTGTTTGCAGTTGTTTGATTTCGGCTTTGATTTCGCTGATGTCCTTTTTCACTTCTTTGACGTCTTGGCTAATGTTCTCGACGGCGCCGAGATTTTGCGCAAGCGTGTCGATTGTGTTTTGATACTTGTTTTCGCGCGTGCGGCTATCTTTTAGTTCAAACATTAATAGGTAGACAAACATCACGGCGAAAATGCCGTTGCCGACGGCTAATTGTATTAGTTCTTCCCACATATTAGCGCGCCTTAGTTTTGTAGATATAGTAGGAAAGGTTTGTTCCTAAAATATCGCGAATGAATGAATTGTTTGACAATTCAGCAAGCGCGTCGTCTTTGGAAAGTGAATCAAGATATTTGTCGACTGCTGTTTCATACTCTTTTTGCTTGTTTGCTTTGATTGTGTCTTGATTTGCAAAATATTTGTAGATTTGATTCAAGTAATCTTCGTCGACTTGTTGATTTCTTTTTTGTGCGTCCGCTTTATATTCGGCTTCGATTTGCGCAATTTTGTTGTTATATTCCAAAATTTCGTCGTTTTTTGCTTGCAAATCTTCTTTTAGCGCGTTAATTTTATCGTTCACTTTGACGGCGTATGTGATATTGAACTCGTCGAGCGCTTTTTGGCGCTCCTCATTAAGTGAATTGATTTGGTCGTTGATTGAGGCAATATTTTCGCCGAGTGTTTTATCAATGTTAATCAATTTTTCGACAAGTTCTTTGTCAAATGCGTTGAGGTTGTTTATCACAATACTACTGCGCTGCAAGCCGCGTTTTAGGGCGTCGTTTTCCGCGTTGCGCTTGTAGGTGTTATAATAGTTTTGCAGTTGCGCTTTGTCTAGTTCGCTTTGCGCACGCAAGCTCTCTTCCTTGCCGTCAAAGTTGCTAAGCTTTTTGTCGGCGGCGTTGTTGATTGCGTCCTTTTGCGCTTTAGCGTAATCGGCAAGCGAATTTTCCGCTTCCGTTTTCAATTCGTCGTCGGTTTTTGTGATTGTTTCTTTGCGCGCGAGACTAATGTCCTCATTCATTTTGTCACCCTTCTTTGGAAAGATGTCATATTTTGTGTCGATACCTTCAATTTGTGATTTGAGGTCATCTAGCATAACATCTTTTTGAGAAGGCGTTTCAGGTGTAGACGAGTTTTCATTAGTTGATTTATTCTCGGTTGCACTTGATTTGTCATCCGTCGCACTTGAACTGATTGTGTCAAAAAACTTTTTGAATGCGTCGCTGACTGCACTGTTTTGTGCGGGCGCGACGTTTGTTGCGGACACTTTTTCTTCCGCTTTTTCTTTGCTATTTTCCGTCAAATTTGAGACATTGTTTTCTTGCTTCAAATTTTCGTTGTTTGGTTTTTCTTGCAATTTTTTTGAAAAAAGTGCTGTTTTTTCATCATTTTTTGCGTTTTTTTCAGCATTTTGAGTCAAACTTTCTTGAACTTGGCTTGGCGCTTCTACTTTTTCGGTTGCGGAAACTTGGTTTTCGTCGTCCTTTTTTTTGCGCTTTTTAGATAGTTCCAAAAGGTCTGATTCAGAAAAATTTACTACTGTCATATTGTTGCTCCTTTTTTGTTATGTTGATTTTTGCCCTTCCCTTTTGTAGAGAAAGATAAAACCCGCGTTTTAGTTCTTTTTGAATGGCTTTGTTCAAATTTTATTCCTCTAAAATGTCGATGTCTAGGCTGAGGTTTGAAATGTGGAGTGTTGGCGAATTAGATTCAATCGCGACACTAATTTTGACGCCTTTGACATTGCAAACAATTTTTTGCAGTTTTTCACTGCCCAAGACGTGCAATGTTTGCGACTCTTGCTCAGTTTTGATTGTTATATCGACATTTGTTGGAGAAATGAGGCTGATACTCCGCACAGACTTTTGCGCAAGCGTCGATAGGTCGGTTGCGGGTGAATGCCAGCATTTTTTTGTTGCGACGTTGAACAATTTGCCGTCGTCGGTCAGTTGCCCGATTTTCTGGTTGTTTGCGCCGTTAAAGAGCACGGCGAGCCTTTGCCAGCCGTCGAAAACAAATGCTGCCATTGCGCAAATGTCGACGCCGCGGGTTATGTTTAGTTTTTGTGTTTGCAGGTCAAATTCAATTAGTACATTGTTTTTATAATCGGTTTCGCTTTCGCAAGAAATATTTTTGCCGTCGTCAAAATTCATACGCGCGGATAAATAATACTTGCCGTCGTAATAACAGGCGCAGGCACTGCTTAGCGCGGATTTGTCAAACAAATCATTGATTTTGATATTGTATTTATACACGCTTGAGCCAACACAGTAATATAGTCCGTCCGTTGCAAGATAAACTATGCGGTCGCCACATACGGTCGCGGTGTTTGCGTAGATGATGTTTGAAGTGTGACAAATGTGCGTGACGCTAAATTCGCTTTGGTCGCCATAAGCGGACAGGCGCGAAATGCCAAAGTCGCGGATGAGATAGACATAGTCGTTCAAACTCAGCACTTTGTTGATGTTGCCGCGGTCGTCGACTAATTCGATAAAGCCACCTGCTTCACTTGTTTCATTCCAGTTAGTGATGTCAAAGTCTTTGCTGAAGCGCACTTGTCGTTTGTTTGTCGAGGTTGTGGCAAAAAGACGCTCATAGTGCGAACAAAGGCTCGTTAGGTGCAAATTTTTCGTGCTTTTGACGGGCGTTGTGTCGAGGTTCCAGAGATACATATCATCGGTCGGGCTGCAAATAACTGAGACGTACTTGCCGTTGTACTTGTAGTTTATGACCGTTGGAATCGACGTGAAGTGCGCTGTGAAAATTTGCGAGAACACGGGCGCAATTGTTGGCATAAACGACTTGTACATATAGCCATCGTCGCAATAGACAAGCAGTATATCTCTTTCGGTGCCTGAGGTTTGCGCCGTGATGTGCGTGTTCCAGATGCGAAGCGGCTTTGCGTCGGAGGTCGGGGCTTGAAACGTCAGCATCGTGCCTGCATTTATGCCCGGCGTCGTCAAGTCTTTGAACCCGTGCCCCTGCTTTAATGATTTGTCCTTATATTTTACGTTGTACGCCATATACGCATAGTCCATTGAAAGCGCGTTTTCGTCAACGTCGCGGTTGACGCCTTTACTGAAATCGGAAAGACTATATGTGTACGACTTTGAATTTTTTCGTGTTTGTTTTTTGTTGTAATACATTTTTTCTCCTTTTAGTGAAATTCACTTTGGGGGTACTGCACGCTACCAAACGCGCGATTTTATGCTGAGGCTGCGCGCGGGCGTTAGCGCCGCTTTGATTGCGTCGCGGTAGCGCGCGTCAAACATATTCGCTTCGCTAAGTTTCCCTTTGTAGAGGCAATACTCAGTTGCGACGCCGAGCGCGATGAGGCGCGGCGTGACGCCCAGTGCCTCAAAGTCAATATCCGCCGTGTATGAGGAAAGCGGGCTTGGCAAATACGAGTATCGCACTATCACTTTGCGCTGCCCTGTTTCAACAGTTGCCGATTGACAATTGAGCGAAAATTTTAGGTATTCATTTCGCGAATTTTTGACAGCGTGCAATTTGTTGATTGACTTGTTAAGTTCGTCAAAATTAATTTTTCCGCCAACGAGTTGATATTCTTCTTCAATTATTTGCGGGAAATAGTCGGTCGAGAGTTCCGACAAAACTTCGTTGAGGCAAAACAAAAGTGTGTTGCACTCAGTTTGGGCGCGGGTGTCGGTTTCGCTGAGCGTTGGGAGTGACTCCGTTTCGCTGAGCGAGAGGTAGACGCCTGCGCGTTTTAAAATATCACTTACTTTCATTTTATTTTATAATAGCGCACCCGAATTGCTTTAGGTGCGCTATTTTCTCCTTATTTTTGTTTTTGCTGCGCAATTTAGCACATCGAAAATCACATTGTATTTGAAAGTTTATAGACGGACATCTTGCATAATTTTTTGAAAAAGTTGATAATTTTCTTCTTTTTCGAGTTTTTTGTTAGAAATTTCCATTTCTTTCAAGATTTTTTCCGCATTTTCTTTGCGCGTTGCCCACACCTTGCGGAAAAAACGCTCATCGAGTGCGCCCGTGTAGGTCACTTCGGTTTGCAAACGCGAACCATATTCTTTCATTACCTCAAAAGCGTGTGTGGTGTGGTTGCGAAACACGCGGTAACCGCCGTCTATACTCTTTATTTGATGCACAATTTCTAGCACATCGTCAAATATTTCAGTTCTTCTCATAATCTTCCTTTTTTACCTGCAGCCGTGCGCTTTCGCACTAGGCTTCGGTAATGCCAGTGATGACGCCTTGGCCCGCAGGGTGGTCGCAAAGTAATTCCGCATATTTTACAAGCGTAGCAGTGTATACTGGCTTGCCCGCAATTTGCTTCAATACATTGCCGTTTTCGCCCTCAAGCCAACGCCAATCGCAAAGTTGATGCAAAGCAAAATCTTTCGTGTTAAGGAAATACATATTCCCCGACTTTGCAAAGCGGTCAGAAATAAGTGGAATCCCGTTGAAACTGATTGCCTTGTAGCCGCCCTTCAAATCAAGCACGTCAATGTTTGACCTGAATGAGTTGAGGTACTTTTGATATGCGCGTTTGACACCGTTTGAGCAAACAATGTAGTCAACGTCGCCGTTTGACGCTTCGTTGATAAGGTCAATCATATTTTGCATTTTGATGTCGTCAATAGTCGTCGATGTGCTTGATTGTGGTTTCATAAAGCCGTAACTTGCTTTGCTAAGTCCATAAAGCGTCGCGTTACTGAAAATTCCGTCAAGCCCAGTGATTTCGTTTTTGTAAGAGTTTTGCACTGTGACGTAAACCGTGTCAGTTACTTTGTCAAGGTCCAATGCTTTATCAAAGTAAACTTTTTTGTTTGCGCGGTCGATTGATGTGATGCGCAATTTTGTGCCAACAACGGCGTTTTTGTTTGTTACAAGGTCGCAAACCAAACCTTCAATCAAGTTTTGTGTGCTTGCAACTATGCCGCAAGTGAGGACGTCCTCATCCGCAGTCAAAGTTGTGAGCGTACCTGTTCCGTCACCGAAAAGCATACGTCCAAAATTGAACTTGCTTGCCTTTATCAAGCCTTCCATTTCAGAATTTAGCAAGTTCACAAACGCGCCCGCGCTGTTGCTTGATGCGCGAATTGCTTTGTCGGAAATTTCAATTGTGCCGAACAAGTTTTTCAATGTCGATGTGAAATTTACGTAATTGTTTTGCGCACTTGTTGGGAGTGTTCCGTCCTCAGTGCCTGCGCCAATACCGCCGTTAATGCCGACTGGTGCAAGTTTTTTGACTTCCTTTCCCCATACGTCTTGCGTTGTTTGCTTTATCATATTGTAAAGCGGATTTGTTTTTGTATTAAGTTGATTGCTTACCACGCCAAGGTAAACTGTTTTTAAGGCGTTTTCTGCTGTTGATAATGTTACCATTTTTTGCTCCTTTTTTTGATAAAATCACGGATTTGCGAAGCGGTAGTTGAACATTTTGCATTTTAGTCGGATAATAATTTCTCCAAAACTACGCGTGCTTCGCTTAGTGTCGTTGGCGCGGCGGGCGTCGAAGCAGGTATGCTCGCGCCAAAATTTTTCGTCATAAACAACGGCAAATTTTTTCGCTGGCAGCCGTCAACATATTCGCTGATGATTTTATCGTATGCTTGTTTGTTGTTTTGAGCCAAACTCACGATGAATGCGGGGTCTGCAATCTTTGTCTCATAGTCCGTTTTTTTCTCGGAAAGAATAGTCAAGACTGCTTGCGCAAGCCCGCTTGCGTCATCTAAAAGTTTGCTGTTTTGCATAATCTTGTTTGCAATTTCAAGATATGTTTCTTTGCTAATTTGTCCTGTTTCGACAAACGCTTTTAATTGTGTGTTGATTTGATTTTCATCAAAATTTGATGAATTTTCATCGTTTTTTTGTGTTTTTTCAGTGTTTTTTGCGCTTTTTTCAGTATTTTCGCTAAGAAAATCGTTTTCGGCGGTTGGTTGTTCGCTTACATTTTGTGTGCAAATTTCACTGTTTTGTTCGCACTCGCTTTGCGTTTGAACTATGTTTCTTTGTTCACTTTCGCAAGACTCTAAGTCGGTCTTTTTGTTAAGATTGTCCACTTTGTTTTGCTCAAGTTGTTTTAGTAGTTGACTTCTTCGCGTGAACTCGGCTTGCAAATTTTCGTACGCTTTTGCAAGCTGTTCCACGCTCTTGAATTTGCCGAGGATGTTCATATTTTGCGCGTCCCGTGTTTCTAGGTCTTTACAGTTTTCAGTTACTTCATTCGCACTCTGGGGATTTTCCGCAATACTTTCGTTATCTTCATTTTCGGCGTTTAGGAATTGAATAACGGGTTCTTCAATCTCATTTTCCGCGCGCGAAACGGTGTTTTGTGTTATGTCATTTTGATTTTTAATTGTGTTGATGTTTTCAATTTTTTCTTCATTATTTTCCATATTAATTCCCTTACCTCAAATTTTGCACTGCGTGCTGAATTTTCATTGCTTTTTTGTCATTTTTTACTACTTTTGGACTCAAAATTTTTGAACACCTGTTCGTTTGTTTTTCTGCGGTTGAAAAATCAATTATCGCAGAAAAATATTTTACTTTTTGAAATTAATAAAACATTTATCGTGCGGCTTCGCGGAGCGAAAGTGCGGATATTGCTTCTTTATGTTCTTCGATATGCTTTAATATTTGCTCGCGAATTTCCGCGTGCTTTGGATTTGATTCGTCAAGCGTATCCGAAAGCAAAAATGCGGTATGCTCGGTTATGTGAATTTGGTGGTCGTCGATTTGCGAAACTTTTGGCGTTTTGCCGTCGTTTAGGCACTCTATGCACTCTTTTTGCGCTCTGCCGCGCTGCAAACTTGCGATGTCCTGCCCTTGCTCCCAAATACCAAAGCCCAAAAGTTCTAGCGCTTTGCTGCGCATACGATTGTCGATTTTGCCGTCCTCGTTAGATAGCAAGCCTGCGTTCAAGAGTTCAAAGACCATACTGCGGCGCTGCGCGACGGTTTCGGTCAATTCGTTTTCGGTTTCAAAAACGACATCTTCGCTGCTAATGTCCGAACTATCAAAGTAAAACAGTTCGACTTCGCGGTTGTCGCCGCCGATAATTCTGCCAACGCGTTTGCGCGCTACAAATTGTTTGTAGAGCCTCAAAATGTGCTTGCCGATTAGTTTGATTGCGTTGCGTATTTCTTCGGCGCTGGTTGTCAATTTGGCGTCGTCTTGCTCAATCAAGAGTTGAAGTGCAGTTCCGCTCATATTTGCATATGTGCTAATGGCACTTGTTAAGTCGCTGAGCCCTGAAAGAACGGTCATTTGGTTCATCAATCTATCTTCTTCGTTTGAAAAATCACTTGGCAGTCCGCCGTTTTGCAAAAAGTGTGGCGGCGTTGAACCTTGTCTATAAACAAGGATTTTCCCCGGACGCAAGCCGTCCTCCTCAAGCGAATCGGTGTCAATGCTACCGTCTTCAACGCTCAAGACGCCTTGCGCGATGCGATTCATAAACTCGTGCTTGCGATTTTTTGTTGAGTTTAGCGCGCGCTGGAGCGGAATTATTCTATCAATTATCGTCGTTCCAAAGAAGTTTGACGCTTGTTCTTGCGAAATTTGACGCACAAATGGGAGTCCACGCTCGCCGTCGTCTAGGTTTTCAAACGGCAATTCGCCCGAATATACAAGTTTTTTGCCCGCGATGATAATCAATCGTCCGTTTTTGTGCGCGACTGACGGGCGCTCATAGTATTCAAGCACGATTGCGTGGTTTGCTTTGGTCGTTTTGATGACGCTATTATTGAGCGTTCCAATGCCAAGACCTGCGCTTGTAATTTCCGCAGTATCGGCGGAAATTACGTCGATATTTTCGCCTGCGACGTCAATACCCCACATTTGCTTGATGACGTCCACGTGATATGCGCGGGCGTGGATGATTGAGCGGCAGTCGTCAATACTTTCGCACGCACAGTTGTCGGGGTATATTTCAAACGGCGGACAAATCGTGACGCTGACGTCGCCTTCGTGAATTTTCTTTCCTTTTTCGTTTTGCCCGACGACGCGCCCACTATTTGAATCCCAAACAATTTTATAAAATGACGTGCCGCAAAGTTCGCTCCATTTTGTCGCTTTTGCGATGAGGCTTGACAGACTCAATTTGTGCTCGACTGCTTTTAGGATGCATTTGCTGACTTTTGCGGACTTGATGTCCTTTTCCTCGCTGGTGCTTGGTAAGACGGTCATTTTGGGGCGGACACGCGCAAGTTTTGCGAGTCTACTTTCGTACATTGTTGCAAGGTAGTTGTAGGCTTGTTTTTCTTGCCATTCAAAATCACTTTCAAGATTGCAGGTGTTGCCTAGCCCATCGACGGAACAAAATTGATTGCCGACGACAAAGTTTAGGTTGACTTGCCATTGTCTTTCAAAGGGTTTGCGCTCCATTTTGCGGCGCTCAAATTCTTCTAAAATTTCGTTTACTATTTCTTCCATTTTAATCTCCTATTTTGTTTTTTCGCTTTTTTTGATTGAATTTAGGCATTTTTTTAGTTCATTTGCGCAGTTTTCACACAAAAACAGGTGTGTGCGTGCGTCCTCGGGATTTTTTGTGACGACGTATTCCGCGATATTCCCGCAGCCGACGATGTCACATTGTTTGACAAAAATTGTTTTTCTTATTTCCATAATTCACTCCTTTTTTGGTTGCTTTTTTGTGGTTTCAATTAGTGATTTTATCAGTCGCACTTTTTCTTCTTGCAATTCTTCATCGGTGAGTGCGTCAAAATTTGTTGCGCCGTAAAGCATTTTGTATGCGTCAAGGTCAGGCGGAACGTATTTTGTTGTCACGCGGCGCTTGATGAGTTTGAGTTCGCCCGTGTCGGGGTCAAGCGCATATTCGTCGATTGTTTCGACATTGTCAAAGCCGCGCGCCAGTTTTTCGAGCCCTGCTATTTCGTTTTCCATAATTCTCCTTTATGCGCCGCGCCGCAGTTTGCGGTAGAGGCGTTCTTTGTCGCGCGTGGTTTCGCTTTTCGTG
>JBNMHN010000045.1:0-9973 GCA_050872805.1 Clostridia bacterium | reverse complement strand
GTCGAGTGGCTCTTTGCGGCTTTTTGCGGCCTCAATGTAGATGCGCAAATTTTGCTTGAGTTTCTCTTGTCCGACATAATCGTTTAGCGAGGTTGGACGCAGGCTGTTTTCGACGTCGATGTCGGTCATTTTTTTTGTGCTGGTTATAAACCTATTATCTTCATAATCCATATTTTTACCCAAATTTTAAATTTGTTTGCTTATTAACTGTTGAGATTTTGGAGAGCGTGACTAACAAGTTCTTCCGCTGTTTTGTATTCTTCGGCAAAGCGCTTGACTAGCGTGGTCGCTTGTCCGCTTGGAATGCCGAGGCTTACGAGTAAGTCGATTGCATCCGCGACGTCCTGTCTAATCATAATACTGCTTCCGTCGAGGCAGTTGGCACGTATACTGAGTGCGTCGACGGCGCTAACTTTATCTTTGAGTTCCAAAACTATGCGTTCGGCGGTCTTTTTGCCGATGCCCTTTGCTTTGGCGAGGGTGTTTGCGTCGCCATTAATTATGCACGCGACAAGTGAGGCGTAGGACTGGCTTGACAAAATTGCAAGCGCACTTTTCGCGCCGACGCCTGAAACCGTTGTCAGTTTGTTAAACAGTTCCTTTTCCTCTAGTGTGGCAAACCCAAACAACGAAATGTCGTCCTCTTTGACAAGCATAACAGTGTGAATATGCGCAATTTCGCCGATTGCGGGCAGTTGAACTAATGTCGTGTTTGAAACATTGATTTCGTACCCGATGCCGTTGTTTTCGATGATTGCGTAACCCTCGATTTTGGCAATGACTTTGCCTTCAATATAATTTATCATAGTTTTCCTTATAATTTAACAATGTTTTTATTCCGCTTTATTTAATGAGGTTGTCGACAAGGCATTGATTGGTTTGCCCGTGGCAAATCGCGACTGCGAGCGCGTCCGCAGCGTCATCGGGGCGCGGAATGTCCGAAAGCTGCAAAATACTTTTCGTCATATACTGCATTTGGTGCTTGTCCGCACTACCCGTGCCAGTCAGCGCGAGCTTGATTTGCATTGGAGTGTACTCATAAATATTTTTCATTTTTTGATAGCACGCAAGCAATGTGACGCCGCGCGCGTGGCTGACGGGGATACCTGTTGTTATGTTTTTCATAAAAAACAATTCTTCAATCGCAATCGCGTCGGGCTTGAACTTATCAATTAGCGCATTAACGGCGTTATAAATAGAAAGCAAGCGCTCGGGGAAAATATCGTCCTTGGGGGTGGATATAATTCCATAGTCGACCGCCTCAAAATCATAATTTTGCTTTTCTACAAGCCCGAAGCCGACAGTTGCGAGCCCCGGGTCGATTCCTAAAATCAACATATCATTCCTTTAGTGCGATTACAATTTGACATTGTGATAGTATTCTTGAATGTCGTCGTTGTCGTCAAGTTTTTCAAGAAGTTTCTCAAAACTTTCCATTTTTTCATCGTCGAGTTCCAAAAGACTTTGTGCGACCATTTCCGCTTGCGATGACTCAACCTTGTAGCCCTGCTCCTCAAGTTGCTTTGCAACATCCAGCACGCAACTTGGGTCAGTGTACACGACAAAACTGTCGTCGCCTGACTTAAAGTCCTGCACGCCGTCAATCATAATGCACGCGTCCTCAAGGTCGGAAGCCGATTTGCCATCAATGTTGACGCTGATGACGCCGAGTCTATCGAACATAAATGACACACAGTTGGTTGTTCCCATACTGCCACCGCTTTTTTCAAAAATGTGGCGGACGTCGCCTGCTGTACGATTTTTGTTGTCTGTAAGTGTTTGGACAATGAACGCGGTGCCGCAAGGTCCATAGCACTCGTATGTGACTTCCTCATAATTATTTTTGTCGCCGAGCCCTGCTGCGTTTTTAATACTGCGCGCGATATTGTCGTTAGGCATATTATATTGCTTTGCTTTGGCGATTGCTGCGGCAAGGCGGGGATTAAGATTAGGGTCAGCACTGCCGCCGACTTTGACTGCGACTGATATTTCCCTACCAATTTTTGTGAAATATTTTGCTTTTTGGGCGTCCGATTTTTCTTTTCTGTGTTTTTTGTTCGCCCACTCGCTATGACCTGACATAGTTATCAATTTTCTCCTTTCAAATTATACTTTAATATATACATCAAAACGCCTGCTGAAACTGCGACATTCAATGATTCAATATTTTTATCCATTGGCAGCGTTATGACTTCGTCAGCCGCACTTTTAGTTTGTGCAGATACGCCGTTACCTTCGTTGCCAACAACTAAACCTATTATACCACATTTAGTGCCTAATTGCAAAGCGTTTTTACCATCTAAGTCGGCAACATACAGCGGAAACCCATACTCATTCTTTAGTGTAGCAAACTCGTCGCGCTTGCATTTTGTTAGTTCTAGTTTGAATACTGCGGTCATTGATGAATTTATCACTTTTTCCGAGAAAACATCGACGCAATCAATTAAAACGACGCGCATAAACTGCGTGGCAAGTGCGGTGCGCAAGATTGTGCCAAGGTTGCCCGCGTCTTGGACGCCGTCCACGACAAGATAGTTTGTTGTGGGGCGTTCGGTGGCAAGCGCTGGCTGCGCGACGACGGCAAGGACGCCCTGCGGCGTCACTTGTGATGACAATTCTTTCAGTAATTCAACGGAAACTTCGTATTTTTCACACGAAAAATCGCGGACAAAGTCCGCATTTTCGGGAGTGTACAAGATGTAGTCGAATGAAACATTGAAATTCTTGCAATCGACAAGGCTTTTGCGCCCTTCTATTATCAATTTTTTGTGTTCGGCACGCCCTTTTTTGGTGTGCAGTTTTTCAATCAACTTTATTTTTTCATTTTGTTTTGATGTTATAATCATTTTTGCTCCTAATTTGTGTTGTAAAGCGTGTAATTTGTGAATGACAAACACAAATTTTGTCTTTTGCTGGATTTCGCACGCTAGGTGGCATTTTGCTTTTAAGGCGCGACAACTTTATAAAGTTGTTCCCCTTTGCTTTTATTTGTAATCACATTCACAGTTTTGCTGGCTATTTATAAAATTGAAACTGAATTTTGTTTTAGCAGTTGTTGGATGTCTGATTTTGTGCGTTGCGCACTAGGCAAGTTCGGTCAAAAATAGTTCCTTGAACGCTTCGTCATTGCTCATTAGGTAGTCAAATGCTCCACTATTGACGATTGAACCGTTTTGAAGGAAATAGATTTTATCGACATTGATAATTGTGCTGAGACGGTGCGCAACGATTACGACCGTTTTGTCATTGCATTCGTCTATACTATTTTGAACGTAGGTTTGCGCGGCGTTGTCTAGCGCGCTAGTGCTTTCGTCAAAGACGACAATTTTGCTGTCCTTTAAAAACGCGCGCGCGATTGCTAGGCGCTGCTTTTGCCCACCTGAGAGTTTCAAGCCGTTTTCGCCGACCATTGTCATTATTCCGTTTGGCTGCTCCGCGATAAAGTCGGTCAAGAATGCTTTGTCTAGCGCTGAATTTATTTCGTTGTCTGTGGCGTCGGGTTTGACTAACAAGAGGTTGTCTTTGATTGTTCCGCTGAAGATATATGTGCTTTGCGAAACCATTGCAATGTTGCTGCGCAAAGTTTGTTCGCTCAAAGTGCTGACATCGTGGTCGTCGATTAGCACTTGTCCGCTTGTTGGGTCGATTAGTTTGGTGATGAGGTTCAAGATTGTCGTTTTGCCGCTGCCGCTGAAGCCGACAAACGCAACTTTTGTGTTCGGCTCGATAACAAAATTCACATCCTTTAGCACCTGTTCGCTAATTGCGACGGGCTGCGGCTTTTCTTTCGTTTCGGCAATCATTTCTTTTAGACTCATATTTTCAAAGTTATCGGCGCGTTCAAAATACTTGTACTCATAACTAAAATTGACGTTACTAAATTCGATTTTTCCTTTAACGTTGTCAAGATTTTTGTTGCCGTATTTTTCCACTTTGTAGATAGATTCGTCAAAAAATTCATCAACTTTTTCGCAGGAAGTTTTGAACTCTGGGTAGATATCAAACATATCTATCAGTACGACAAGCTTATTTACTACAATATACACATAGTTGTAGACAAATATTGCCATTGCTGCGGGCAAGCCGTAATCGCGAAGTAGAAATGCTAGCAAAATTTGCGCCAAAAATACAACGATATGTATAAAAACATACGTAATTCTAAAGGTCAAATTGCGGGTGTTTTCCACTTTCATTTTGAGATTTTTACGCAAGCCATAAAACCCGTCAAATGAAGAATTAAGATTATCATTCAAATTGAGTGATTTGACATCCTTTTCGCTTGTGATGCACTCATTGACAATGCTTTTGTATTTGCTTGTAACACGCCTACGAACTCTAACATATGAATTGATTTTTTTCATTCGCACTGCGCCGATTGCGACTGCAATAGCAGTTCCAGCGAGCAAGATTCCGCCAATCAGTGGGCTGAAAACAAAAATGTAGCAAATGATTGCAAGGACATAGAGCGCGTCATATAAAATTTCGACCATTCCAAAGAAATTGCCAAACATATTTTTTGTGTCGGAATATATCAAGTTGAACATTGCGCCTGTTGGCAAACTTTCCATCGTTTGGATTGAAAGTTTTTGCATATGTGCATAAACTTTGTTCATTGCCATTTGCTGCATTTTGTTTGTGACATAGCGACTTGTTACGTTGCCTAAAGTGCGCAGAACGCAAGAAAGCAGCGAAACAATTGCTACTGTCAATAGTATATTTTTTGCGGAAGAAATATCCGCGCCCGTGACTGCTGCAATCATTTTAGAAACATATGTGGCAACTAGCAACAAGGCGGCAATACCTGCGATTTGCAGCAACGCAAATGCGCACACGCCGAGCCAGTTGGCTTTTAGTGTTTGTTTGAAAATACTGTTTTTCATTTTGAACCTCCTGAAAGCGCGTAGAGGTCGCTAAATTCTTTGCAATCGCTCATTAATTGTTTGAATGTACCAACTGCTTTGACTTCCCCGTTGTCAATAAAGATAATTTTATCACAATCAATGATTGTACTCAAGCGGTGCGCTATGACAACTACTGTTTTGTTGTGCAAATTGTCGATGCTTTCTTGGACGTGTTTTTGCGCAAAGTTGTCAAGAGAACTTGTGCTTTCGTCAAATACTATAATTTTTGTATCCTTTAAAAGAGCGCGCGCGATTGCGAGGCGCTGCTTTTGCCCGCCTGAGAGTTTGACGCCGTTTTCACCAATAATTGTATCAAGTTTGAATGGTAATCGGTCGATAAATTCATTGAGCGCTGCCCTTTCCACAACTTCAGCAATTTCGTCGTCGGTGGCGTCAGGTTTTGCAAGTTTAAGATTTTCTTTTATTGACATATCATAGACATACGGAAACTGGTTGACGATTGTCACTGTGTTGCGGAGTGCGTCGCGTGAGAGGTCGCAAACATTTATATCGTCAATCAAAATTTCGCCACTTGTAGGGTCGATGAGTCTGTTTAGCAGGCTGACGATTGTTGTTTTGCCACCGCCGCTTTTGCCGACGATTGCGACGCGCGTGTTTGGTTCTATCGTAAATGACACGCCGTTTAGCGTTGATTTGACTGGCTTTTCTTGCTCACGCTTAATTTCTTCCAAAAGTTTCGTCTTTTTCTTTTTGTTTGGCTCAAGGTCGGCATTTGCTATGGTGTTTAGCGGGAGCAGCTTATATTCCGCGTGGACGTTTCTAAATTCAATTTTCCCTTGCGGGTTAACAAGTTCTTGCGTGCCAAAATGCTCAATTTTGAAGATATTTTCATTACTAAGCTGAAAAATCCTTGCCATTTCCATTTTATAGCGCTTTGTTTGGTCAAAAACGCTAATTACGTCATACACAAATTCTTGCACTTGCTCGTAATTCGTCACGATATAGACAAGCGCTAGCATTGTAATGAAGGAATCTTCATACAATACCATACCGACGTATATCAGGAGAATTGACGCGATTAGGGTGAAAATTCTTTCAAACATTTCCACTGATTCCATAACCGTATTATATTTGATAGCAGTTTTTGTAAATATGGCATTTTTTTGCGAAATTTCAGCCTCAACACTGTTTTGCAAACTCAAACATTTTACGTCACGCGCACCCCTAATTGATTCAATTATTGCGCTACTAAAATTGTTGTCTTTTTCGTCAAATTCGGTGAACACTTTGGCTTGTATTTTATTGTGGACATAGATAATTATAGCCGTTAGTGCCAAAATTCCAACGACAATTAGCCCCAAAACCCAGTTTGAAAACGCGATGTAGCCGACAACTGCTACATCCATTAATAAAAACACGATTCCGTTCATCACAAAGTCAAGCAGTTTGAAGGCTATGATGGGCTTGTTTGCAATGCGGTTCATAAAAACACCGCTGTTTGCGGATGAATATGTGGGCGATGAAATTTCAAACATTTTGTTGTTGCAAGATTTTTGAATCTCCATAGTGCAATGCGCTTGCATAATTGCACAGCAATAATATCCAAGTCCTCTTAGCAACTGCATTGCAATCATCAACGCAAATTCAATTGTTGCGTAAACTATGATGTCATCAAAATTGCCTGCCCCAATTGCATTGAGGGCGAGTGCAGCAACAAATGTAGCGGCAACTCTTGTACACATAGTTAGAAAGTACGCAAGTATTAAAACGCAAAATGTGCCTTTCTTTTGCTTTATATAGTAAAACAGGCTATTTTGATTTTCTGTTTTCTCTTTTTTCATTAGTTCTTCCCCTAATATTTTTCCCCATTTGTAAACTATTTTTTCATTTCTACTTCATCTTTTGACTTTATAGGTCGCGAGCAATCATAGGCAACAAATTGCTGGAAAGCACAATCGCCGCCCTTTTTGTAATTTTCGTAGTCAATTGATGCAAAAAGTTTGCCACTTTGTGGCAGGCGCGCGCGCATTTGGTCGATAACCTTGTTGCGGTCGGCACCGACTGTAACAATTTTTAGTGGCGCGGTAGCGTGCGCGTTATATGCGTAGACAAAAGCATTGACTCCGCGCAAAAACGCGTCCAAAACTTCATTTAGTTGCGCTGATTTTGTACGCGAAGAAAAGTTGCGATTGAGTTCTATGTTATTAAATACCGCATAACATTCGCCGCGATTGAGATAAACTGTCGCTTTACCGATGTATTCGCCGTCCTTACGCTTTAGCGCCATTGTTTGGACGTCGGGGTGCGTAGCGGACTTGTACATTATGTCCTCGCCTGCGCCACCAAGTTTTGCACAGCAGCCGCATATGTTGCCGATGAGCAAATTATATGGACTGTCCTTTTCTAGCCACTCATATTGGAAATTTGCATCCGTGTTATCTACAAGTTTTGTGACAGTTTTGCGGTCAAAATTCTTTGAATTAATATTTGCGACATCGTCATAGATATTTGGATAGTTTTGCTCCGCTTGCGACATAATTTTGCTAAGTTTTGCAAACTTTTCGCCACCGACAACACCTTGCAGTGCCATTAGGTGCGCTAGTTCCCTGCGATTTTCGGGAACATCATTTGACATTTCGTCGACCAAAATTTGCTCGATTTTTTCGGGTGTTACGACGTTAATTGACTTTGAAAAATCGTCAAAATTGTTGATTGCGATTGCAAGCAAGTCGGTTTTGTTGTTCTCCAAAAGTGCTTTGTAGTTGTCAATGAAAAACTTTGCGCGCTTTGCGCTGAAATTTTGCGGATAGTCTATCTTCTTGAACCAATCCGCAATCAAGAAATTAGAACCTTTGTGAGTGGCGATATTTTCGCCACTCATTTTTTCTATGAAGTTTGGCAAGTCTTTACTTAAGGTATTCGCCGCTACAATGAACTGTTTGTCATCATTTTCAAAGACTCCTAAAAGTTTGCAAAGTTTTAAGACTTGCGCACGGTCATAGAGGTTCAAATTTCTATATTTGCCGCTAATTTTGTTATATTTTCCTAGATTTTCAACAAATTCGCGCTTTTCTTCGTCCGTTTCAAGTGTCAGCAGCGCTTCCGCTTGCGGTAGGCGCGCGGCTTGCGGGTCAATATTTTGAATTTTTGCTACCAAATTTGTCCATTCGACAAGCGCTTTTGTTCCCACGATTTCGTGAACAGTGCTAAAGTCTTTAATTTTTGTATTGAGGTCGTCAAAGTCAAATTTATAGGCTTGTTTATTCTTTAAATCAACATATACATTTTGCTTTGATTGCCCATTTTCGCCGATGTTTAATGTTATTGCATTTTCACTATTTGTTAGTGACAAAACATTGTAGTCAAGCGGTAGGTTTATGCCTTTATCGACAATGGTGAGTTCCTTAATACTGCTCAAGTCAAACGCGCGTTCGGCTGCGGTTGTTTTTGAGTTTATTTCAAGCGAAAATAGATTTTTGCAGCCGTCAAAGGCGCTGTTTTCAATTCGACTTATGCCATTAGGTGCGCTAAGATACATTAATCCACGACAATTTTCAAATGCACTTTCTTTGATTGTAACGTCGGCGTTCATGAGGTCAACTTGAATTAAATTTTCGCAGCGGCTAAAGCAGTTTGCGCCCACTACTGCCCCATTTAGCGTTGCCATTTGCAAATTTTCGCATTTTTCAAAACAATATGTGCCCATTTTCTTTATATTTGGAAGTTCAATTTGTTTGAGGCTTGAACACTCACAAAATGCGGATGTTCCTAAATAATCAAGCGCTTCGCCCTCAAACTCAATTTCGCGCAGTTCGTCGCATTCGCAAAAAGCGCCGTCATTGATTTTTTGCACGCTAGCGGGAATAATTACGCGCTCTAGGTCAAAGTTTTGAGCGCAGGCGTTTTTCGCAATTTCCGTTACGCCGTCGGGTATGCGAAGTTCCCCGTTAACGACGTCGTTTTCGGTTGCTTTCATCAAAATATTGTCAACAATTTTCATAAGTTTTTCTCCGCTTTTAGTTTAGCACAATAACGCCGCAAAGTCAAGGCAAGTTTGCGCATTATCAAAAAATATAGCACAATTGTTTGACAAATTTAGTTATTTAGGTTATACTACACTTATACAGGAGAAAAATATGAGCACGTGGGAAACTTATCAAAAACTTTTGAAAATGCAAAATGAGGGTTACACGCCTTATAGAGATGAAGTATTTATTGTTGACAGCCCTATCGCGGATGAGAAACTTGAAACAACGGTTATGCACTTTCGCAATCTAGTCGACAATTATTCGCGTATATTTTGCTGCTTGCTCGCGAAATTTTATGAGACGCTACTCATTCAAATTTATGAGTACATTGATATTGACATAATGGGGCTAGCGCGCACGCGTTTCAACGAAAGGTTTGATTTAGAAAATTCGGACGGCGAAACGACTCTTCGCGCTGACACCGATTTTGAAATGATAATTGAAAATGGTTTGCAAAGTGTTGTAGCGGAGGATGGTTCCTTTGACTATTTGTACGAAGGCGTTGGCACAGTCGCAAACATTGCGCCACGCTTGCTTGAGAGTTTCGCAAAAGATATGGCATCCGTTGAACTTGAGTATCTATACTCGGGCATTGAACTGTATGAGCGCAATGATATGCAAGAGGCGGTTGTGAGGAAATACGGCGAACCTATGGAGATTGACTACTTGGCACGTGGTTTGAACCTCAAGGACTATGACTTGAAAGTTGTTCTTGACTACCTTGAAGAAATGAATGACCCGACTTTGCTGACGGAGTGACTTTAGCGGTTTCCCCTTTCATCGTTTAAGCACATCAAATAAAACACACAAAAAATATATACAATGAAATAATAATATAATAAATACAAAAAACACTTGAAAAAAATCTTCAAGTGTTTTAATTTTTATATAAAAGTTACACAATTTAATTGCTCTCTTTAAACTCTTGCTTAGTTAGCAAGCGCATTATTATTTGCTAACTTTCTTGCAAAGTTCTGCAAAACTTTCAGGGTCACTGATAGCCATATCAGCAAGCACTTTGCGGTTAAGTTCGATGTTGTTAACTTTCAAGCCGTGCATAAATTTGCTGTATGAAAGTCCGTT
>JBNMHN010000044.1:0-10001 GCA_050872805.1 Clostridia bacterium | reverse complement strand
GCGCATCGACATATTCGACAATGCCAGCCATAGTCGTTTCACTAGCCTTTTTGACTACCTTATTAATTTTTTCAAGGCTAGCAGGTTTTTTCAATTTGACAGTCAAGTCGACAACTGAAACATCGACAGTTGGCACTCTAAAACTCATACCTGTGAGTTTGCCGTTTAGATGCGGAATGACTGCGCCCACTGCTTTTGCAGCGCCCGTGCTTGACGGAATAATGTTTGCGCTTGCGGCACGTCCGCCACGCCAGTCTTTTTTGCTTGTTCCGTCAACCGTCAGTTGTGTTGCGGTCATTGCGTGAATTGTCGTCATCAAGCCTTCTTCAATGCCAAATTCGTCGTCAATGATTTTAGCAAGCGGCGCCAAGCAGTTTGTTGTGCAACTTGCGTTTGAAACAATCGCCTGCCCCTCATACGTGTCGTCGTTTACGCCAAAAACATACATTGGCATTTCTTTACCCGGCGCGGTAACTACCACACGTTTTGCGCCCGAGTTGATGTGAACTTGCGCCTTTTCCGCGCTAGTGAACTTTCCTGACGCTTCACAAACATACTTTGCGCCGTCTTTCGCCCAGTCAAGGTTTGCAGGGTCAAGTTCGCTATAGAACGCAATTTTTTTGTTGTTGACAATCAAAGCGTTTTCTTTGCTTGACACTTTGCCGCCGAATGTGCCGTGAACAGTGTCGTACTTAAATAGATACGCTGCATATTCCGCGCTGATGAACGGGTCATTGATTGCGACTACTTCAATGTCGTCAAAATTTTCGACCGCTGCGCGCAAAATAAGTCTACCGATTCTACCGAATCCATTAATACCGATTTTAATTTTTTTCATAAAAGTCTCCTTGAAAAGCAACTTGCTTTAATAAAGTATACAACATCTATCAATGTTTTCAAACTAAATTATGTGCAATTTTTGGTAAATTATAATTTTTTTTATAAACAGACAACGCACGGACGAAACATTTGAAAAAACTTTTACTGCATAATCTAGTTTTATCATTTATTAAATTTAATTTTGATATTAAATAATTAATATCAAATAATTTATCAATCGCAAAAAGATATTACTAATCGCAAAAAGACAGTTCAAAAACACTTTGAACTGTTTTTTTGTTTGCGCCATTTTAGTCCACGGTGACGGAAAACTCGACTGTAATTGTCGCGTCGGGGTCAAGGTCGGAAAGCGCAAAACCTGTTGCGGGATTGTAGTCCGCCATAGTTGTGCCGTCAATTTTCACGCTGCCGTCGACAAAGGTTGTGCCTGCGGGTATTGGGTCACTGAAGAATAGGTCGGTGTTTTTCAGCGTGCCTGTGTTTGCGATTTCGATTGTGTATGTCAAGGTATCGCCTTGCTTTACCGCTTTCGCGCTGGCGGTTTTTGTCAGCCAAATTTCGTTTTCCAAAATAGTAACTTGCACCTCATTTGAATTTAGCGTGAAAAGTGTGCCGTCGAGCGTGAGTTGCGCTTGCGTCACGTCACTAAATTTCCACTCAGTCGGCACTTTATCTACCAAAACTTGATACTCTATACTAAAGTCGCCGCCCGAACCACCGACTGTGACGTCTAGGTCAAAGCCGTCTATTGGGTTTAGTTCCTCGCGCGCGATACCGCCCACTTTGACACTTTTTTCGACAAACTGCGCGCCCTCGCCCAAAGTGTCCTTAATCTTTAAATTTGAAATGTCGACATCCGTATTGTTTGTGAACATTGTAGTCACTGTGATTTGTTCTTCGGGCACGACATAACTTTTTGACACGGTTTTTTGAATTTAAATATCCGTGCTGACGTTGTTTGCCCTGTGCGTATTGCTTTGGTTTGTAACCTGCGTTTTTTGCCCTGCTGGGTCGGCAATGTTTGAGAGCAAACTTGCCTTGTTTAGTATTGCCATAATTTTCTCCTAGTTCATTTTATTCACTAAGTAAATTTTTCGGCACAAAAAAAGCACAAGCAACGCTATGAGTCGTTGCTTGTGCTAAATTATAATGATAATTTTATTACTTATTTATTAATTATTTATTTACTTGAGCCACACTTGCCGCATTATTTTCTTTCACTTTCTCCGAAAGCGCTACAAAGTCGTTCAATGTGCTTTCAAAGAATGCAAACGCTTCGTCATAAACTTTGTCACTAAGCAAGTCGATGCCACTGTCAGCAAGTAAGTCCATTGTTTTCTTGCTGCCGCCGTTTTCCATAAGTGTGATAAAGTCGTTCAAAACCTTTTCATCACCTGCATAAATTTTTTGCGCAAAGTAGCAGGCAATCAGCATATCAAGTGTGTAGTTATAATTATAATATTGGTAAAAAATGTGGTCGTCGCTCATCCAATTATATTTTGCTTCCTTAAATTTTGGCAAAATCGTATTTTCTTTATCAAAATTTTGAACAAAGTCGCTGACCGTTTCGACGTCAAGAATTTCCCCCTCACGTATGTTTGTGCGCATATATCTTTCTATTTCAGCATCAAACGCACCTGAAAAAATGTTTGCACGCAATGTTTGTAAATAATTTTGCATATGCAACAATTTTTCATCGTCACTTTGGGCGTTGTTTACCAAATATAAGTACGTGATTGTTTCGACCGTCAAACTAGGTATTTCTACCAAGCACCAAGGCATTTCGGAAAGATTGTATGGCTGTTTTGCATTTGTAATCAAAGACTGTACAGAATGCCCAAACTCGTGTGCAAACGTTAAAATATCGTCTGCACTATTTTTCCAATTAAGGTGTATTATTGGAGTTTTGCCATACGTAAAACTGCAATATACTGAAGAACTCTTGCCTTTGCTAGGATAAATATCACACCAGCGTTCCGCAAATGCTCTTTCAAGCGCATCCGTGTATGTGTTGCCCAAACACTTGAGTGCCTCAGCAAGTTTCCCTTTAGCATCCTCAAAAGTCACATCTGGGTTATACTTTGTGAGCGGAAGACCCATATCCCACGGCATAAGTTCATCGACGCCCAAAATGTTTTTTACCGCAATTTGATATTCCTTTTTCAAATATCCATATTGTTTTGCTTTGCTCAAAACTTTGTCAAAAACTTTTTGTGGTAAATCATTATTATTTAAAGCACTTTCAAGTACACTATCATACTTTTCAAGCCTATTAATAAAATCATCGCACTTCAAACTATTCGTAATATACGCAAACAATGTGTTTTTAGAATTTTCTATAGCTCGCGCCATAGAATAAAATGCGTTTTTGCGCAAAGTTCTATCCTCTTTGCGCATAAACGATGCATATGTTGAGACACGCATTTCGTGCAATTCTCCATCTTTGTCAGCAACTTTGTCAATGTGCATTTCAGCATCAAGAAACGTAGTAAACATTTCAGAGAAATTTGAAAATCTCGTCATTTCAGAAATCATATATTCATCTTTTTCCGACAATGTATGATGCAAGTTTTCAATAAATTTTTCAAACTCCAACTTGTGGTCTTTAAATTTTGGATTTGCAACAATATTTCTCAAATATTCTTCGCCTAAATTGCGCAACTCTTCATTGCAAAAACTCGTCTTAATACCAAGTTCAACTTCAATATTTTTTGTCGCATTGTACATCTTCACATATTCATTGTTAAGACTATCAACATCAAACAACGCGTATGCATAACTTTGAAGAATTCCAAACTCACAATAAATACTTTCAGTATATTTGCTATATTCAAATAATGTATCAGGATTATTCAGTTTGCCTTTATAAAATCCTAAGTTCGCCATTTGCTTGCGAACCTTTTCCAATCGCTTGTAATAGTCATCTGTGTTTGAACACAATTTCGTTAAATCAAATTTATACTTTTCTTCAATTTCATTTCTATTCCTTAATTCCATATATTCTCCTAAAAAATGTGAGAACTTTGTTCTCTATACTTTCTTTGCAGTCAAACCAAGAGCTTGACCAGTTTAATAAACACCTCTACCTACTTATTTGATAAATTTCAAACTATGCTAGGTCAAACTCATCTTTAGATTCTTTTTCTCTTTGTTGTGTATTTCCCTTTTCAATAGTATAAGCAAAATTAGATAAATCACACATCGCTTCATCATCTATTGAAAAATCCATTACAATCTTTGTGTTCGTTTTCTTATCAAAACACTTAATATTGAGATCATTTTTAGAAAAATAATATTTTATGCTCATTTTATCTCTAAAATCTATACGTCCATTTTTAGTATAAACATATATAAAATCAAAAAAATCTCTTTCAACAATCGTTTTTTCTTCTACCGCTTTGACGTAATCATAAAACATATTCAATATAATCTTTACTTTTCCGTTTACGACTATTTTCTCTCCATTTATATTTACTTTCTCTCCAATCGTATACAATTCCTTTGCTTTTTCTTGTATATTTTCTGGTAATTGAGATATAACAAAATCTACTAAGGCATCTCCTATGCAAGATAATGAAAAAAACTTTCCTTCGTTAGATTTTTCATTAATTGAACTGTACATATAAAAAATCATTTTTGATAACACTTAAACCTCGCTATGACTCTTTTATTATAACATAAATATCAAAAAATTCAATACTTATAAAAAATAAAGTTGCAAAAACAACTTCATTTCTATTTTTGTTATCATATAAACAAATTTTCGTCTTTTCATTTTTTAGAAAAACAAAACGATAATATTTCGGTTTTAATAAATTATTTCACAATTTTCAATCGTTTTAGAACTCGCCCCGCGTTTAAAAACGTTTCAATTTTTAATAAATATGACTCAAAATTATTAACTAACATAATTATTTCTCTATTTCATTTTGTTCGTGATTATAATAATATAGATATTTTTCATAGATTTCTTTACTATTTGCATAAACAAAAGAACTGCTTTCTTTATAAAAATCTTCAAAACTTTTCCGTTTATTCCATAAACAACTTATATATTCCATTAGATTTCTATTTTGTATAGTAATATCATAAAATTCGCTATAAGATTTCCACGTCATTTCATATTTTTTTGCAAATTCAGTCGAATTCAAAATTGGGTCAATGACAATTTCACTTAAAAGCCAAAAAGGCAAATATGTTTCATCGTCTTGATTCTGGCTAAAATGTTTTATCCCATCAAATTGTTTCACTTTTTCAAACCAAATAAAGTGCGTTATTTCGTGCAAAGCAATATTTATCGCATCCCATTTCCAAGCCCCCGCGGACATTACGAAAGACCAGTTTTCAATATCTCTAGGGCAAATAAAAGTATCGCCGATTTGCCAAGTAATAGCATTTCGGTTTTTAGAGTGTTCAAATCCCATTATCTTTGAAAGTTCTTGGTAATCACTCTCACCATCATTTTCCCACCAATCTAGAAAGTTTTGTATGTTTTTATCGTATTTTTCTTTTTGAATTTCCATTCTTTTTTCAACAAGCCCTGCAATTTCAGCTTTTGAAGGGTGTTTAGAAAGATTCTGTAGATTTGTTCTTATATATTCATCCCAACTTCCGCCATTTAAATATTCCAAAATTATATCAGCACATTGCATTGGAGATAATCTTTCAATTTTAATTTCCATTTTATATTCCTATTATTATTCATATTTATATAGATAAAACACTTATAAAGCGAATCACAATGAAAGCGATATCAATTGTTATGATTATATTCTATTGTTTCGCAAATTTCAAGAATACTAATTCTTGTGCCGCATTTTAATGTTTCAATTTTTAGCATTTATTAAAACGTTGTTTAAACAATATCTAATCAATAAAAACTACGGAAGCAATCTGTTTGGCCCACGGAAGATAAACATCGCTTCTTTGATTGTTGGAATGTCAAGCAAAAGCATTGTGATACGGTCAAGCCCAATACCGAAACCGCCGTGTGGTGGGCAGCCGTACTTGAAGAACTCAAGATAAAATTCAACATCTTTCTTCAAGCCCTTTTCTTCCGCTTGCTCTTTCAAAATCTCGTATCTGTGTTCGCGTTGCGCACCTGTCGTGATTTCGACGCCACGCCAAATGAGGTCATAGCCTTGTGGCACGCCGTCCTTTCTCATATGATAGAACGCGCGTTGCTTTGCGTCGTAGTCGGTCACAAACATAAACTCGCTGTTGTACTTTTCTTGCGCAAGTCTGTAGACAAGTTTTTCCGCCTCAGTTGTGAGGTCGCCTTTTTCAATGTCGTCGACAATATAGTCGTAGCGCTCCTCAAGTTCTTGATAAACATCCTTGAGTTTCATACGCGGGAAAGGTGTTGTTGGCACAATAACTTCCTTGCCAAACTCTTTGGCAATCACTTCGCCGTATTCTTCTTTGACGCACTTGAGCATATAAGTCAAAAGTTCTTCCTCAAGTTTCATTACGTCCTCAAAAGATTCGATATAACTAAACTCGATATCAAAGCCCGTAAACTCGGTTGCGTGGCGTGACGTATAACTTTGTTCTGCACGGAAAACTGGTGCGCACTCAAAAATACGTTCTAGCCCCGCTGCCATAGCCATTTGCTTGTAGAACTGTGGACTTTGTGCCAAGTATGCCTTATGGTCAAAATACTTGAGTTCAAAAACATCTGCACCGCTTTCACTTGCCGTCGCTATGATTTTCGGCGTGTGAATTTCGACAAACTTTCTCTCAAGCAAGAAGTTGCGAAGCGCCTTTGTGCAACAAGTTTGAATTTTGAAAATCAACGATTTTTTTTCGTCGCGAAGGTCAAGCCAACGATAATCAAGGCGCATATCAATTGCCGTCGAGTCGTCAATTGGCGAAACCTCCGCCACGCTCTCAACAACAACACTTGTCGGCAAAATCTCTTTTCCGCCCGCTTTGACCGCTGGGTTCTCAACTACCTTGCCCTCAATTGTGACAACTGAGTTGACGTTCAACCCCGTAAATAATTCAGCAATCTCAGGTTGCTCAGGTTTTACAACAGTAACTTGAATTTTACCCGTCGTATCTCTCACAACAATGAACTGCATTGTTTTTTGGTCGCGAATTTTATCAATAAACCCTTGAATTTTCTGGGTTTCACCCGCTTTTGTTTCACTTATATAAGTTCTTTGCATTTTTTTACTCCTAAATTAATTAAAATCAAAGTTTATTATACCACAATTTGCCCACTTTAGCAAATGTTTGAGCCGATATTCCCAAATTTGCGCTTGTGCATTTCAATTCTTTAAAAATTGTTTTGTTGTACTTAAAACATCAAATTATTGTGAACCATTGTCTATAAATAAATATTATATTAATTAAGTCTTTATCTACTAATTAATTACCTAATTATTGACAAAATAATAACCTAATTAAAAATATAAAACTGCGGGCAAAATGCCTGCAGTTTTCTTTATCTATTTTTTAGTCCTTTTTGAGGAAGTGTTTTTTGTCGCGGATTTTGTGCTAGTAGTTTTTGTTGTACTAGTCGATTTTTTTGCGCTGACTTTTTTACCTTCCGTTTTCTTTGCGGTTGTTGCTTTTGGTTTTTCTTCCGCTTTATCTTCAATCTTTTCTTCCAACTGTTCTTTGTTCTCAGTTGTAGTTTCCACTAAGATTGGCTCTTCCTTTTTAGTTTTTTTGCTTGAAGATTTTTTCGCTTTTGCGCTGTCTTGAACATTAGCGTTTGCGGTTTCAATGTTTCCGTCCGCTATGTCAACATTTTCGCTTTCATTTGTTTCAATATTTGTTTCGATAACTTCCGCTCCATCGTTTGTCGCAACTGCGCCCGCTTTCACAAACTTTGCTTTCAAAGTCGTTTTTTCAATGATTTTATCAAAGATTAGCAAACACTGTGGAAGGACAAACAATATTGTAATCACTGATAACAATGCTCCACGACCAACAAGCACACCGATTGACTTCAACAATGGAACCGTTGATACCCACCCAATTGTAAATGCGGCGAATACCAAAATCGTACCGCTTGTGATGACTGTCGTAAATGACTTGCCGATTGCAGTTTTGATTGCTTCAAACTTGTCTTGCGTACGGCGCGCGGTCATATATCTATCCGTGAGCAAGATTGCATAGTCGATTGTTGCGCCCATTTGAATTGCCATTGCGAGCAAGTAGCAGATAAAGTAAACGCTATCTCCAACAACGCTTGAAATCGCGAGGTTGACCCAAATTGCGCCTTGTATTGCAAGTACCAAGATTACTGGTATGCTGAGCGACCTAAACGTCAACAATACAATGAGGAAAATTAACAAAACTGTGATGAGGTCAGTCCTCAATCTATCCGTACTGAACACGTCCATTGTGTCAATTACATTATCGGTGCTTGAAACAATGTACGCTTTTTCAAAATTTTCTTCCAAATAAACTCTCAAATCGCGAATGAAGTCAAGTGCCTTTTCATCTGCAACTTCCAAATCAATGTTGAAAATCATTCTATTATAATTTGTTCCAACGAGAGAACTTTGTGCAGTTGCAAGTTGTGCATATATTCCGTCAACTGTTGCTTGTTTGACGCCCGCAATGCGCGCTGGAACTGTAGCGTTGTTTTTTGCAAACTCCGCAAATTCTAGAACGTAGATTGTTGCGTCTTCTGCGCTTGCATCTTTGCCGTAATTAGCAAAGATTGCAGTGATTTGTTCACTTGTCAAACCATATTTTTCAGCAATTGCAGTTGCTGTCAACTTTTCAAACGCTACTGATTCGTACGCGTTTCTGACTGCGTCTACTTGCGCGCGGTTTTCGATGTTTTGCTCATATAGATATGCCAAAACTTTATAGTTTTTAATCGTCGCATTTTCTGTTAAATCTGTTACACCCAAAATTGCTTTGAATACGTCATTCATTGCGTCTTGGCTTGAAAGTTTGTAAATACCTTGCGCGCTCGTTGCGTTCAACTCAACATACAAGTTTTTCGCCTCAAGTGCGCTATATTGTGCATTTATGTTATTGTTTACTGCTGAAGTAATTATTTCAGGGGCGTTGTGAAGCGCCGTCATAATATCGGCAAGGAACAATGAATCAGTTTCCGCATTCTTGCCCAAACTTGCAAATAATCCATCAATTTTTGCAATTGTTTCGCTGTCCGCGATTTCAAATTTCGTCAAAATTTCAGTTTTTGTCAACTTTGTTGTGTAGAGTTCGCTGACTGCAAGTCCTTTCCCTGATGTAATATAATTTCTATCAAATTTGTCGGTGCCTTTGAAGTAATTGTCAATGTAGGCATAAAGCGCTTGTTCCGCCAAAACTTCTTTATCCTTGTCATTGTTTTGCTTTGTCATAACAACAAGCGTGTTTTGTTTGCCAAATGTCTTTTCAATTTTCGCTTGGTCTACGGTAACCGCACTTCCCTTTGACCCGCCTTCAACAACATATGTAAAGTTGACATTGCTTTGGAAATATACGCCAACTACGACTATGCACAAAAACAATACTGGCATCACAAAGCGCGTCTTTTTCGCAAATGTGCCGACCTTTTCCATTTTTGGCATAAAACTACGGTGGCGAGTCTTTTCAATGCCTTTAGCAAGCATCATAATTATGCTTGGCATAAAGAACAATACTGCCAAAACTCCAATGAACACACCTTTTGCCAAAACCATACCTATGTCAAAGCCGATTGTAAATTCCATAAACATCAACGCAACCAAGCCCGCAATAACTGTTAGCGAACTTGCGACAAGCGCAAGGAATGAACCCGCAAGCGCTTTCGTCATTGCCGTTTTTGCGTCGACGCCCTTTTCAGATTCCTCTCTATATCTATGGCAAAGCACAATGCAGTAGTCCATTACAAGCGCAATCAACATAATAGAACTAATTGACTCCGTAACAAACGAAATTTCGCCCATAATGAGATTTGTGCCCATATTGATGACGATTGAACAAGTAATGACAATCAAATATACAAGCGGTTCAAGCCACGAGCGCGATGTGAGGAACAACACGAAGATGACTATCGCAATTGCAATCAACAATATGATGCCTAGTTCCTTACCTATTGCATCTTGATTGCTTGAAGTCTCAACCGCAGAACCCCCAAGGGCAAAATCATAGCCGTCAAGGTATGTCCTCAAACTTTCGATTGCTTCTTTTGTTTCTAGATTATAATC
>JBNMHN010000043.1:0-10353 GCA_050872805.1 Clostridia bacterium | reverse complement strand
GATAGTATCCCCGACATAATCGCAAGCCGTAACCGCGCTCGCGCAGGGCAAACGCTCCCCGCCAAAGGTCTAACCCTCGACCACGTCGACTATGAATGATATTGACACTTTTTAATGCGTTGCTTGCGCATAATCTAGCAAATAAACAAACAAAATGTGGCAAAACACTTGACATTTTTGCGATTTTCTAGTAAAATATTCAAGTCAGGCTGGATATACTTGATTAGTCCCAAGTTAATCGAAAGTGCGACATTGATATAGCGGGCAGCGTGCTTCTAGTTGTTCGGTATATTTACCATATTGATTTTGCGCATTTGATTGTGCAAAATTCAAAAGTTTTTATATAAATCGGAGGAAAATTAAATGAAAACATTTATGGCTAATCCGCAAAATGTTGAACGCAAATGGTATGTAGTTGACGCAGAAGATATGATTTTGGGTCGTCTAGCAAGTGAAGTTGCAGCAGTTTTGCGCGGAAAAAACAAACCTACTTATACTCCACACGTAGATTGCGGAGACTATGTAATCATCGTTAACTGCGACAAGGTTCGCGTTACTGGAAAGAAGGCAACAGACAAACTCTATAGAAGACACACAGGCTATGCAAAGGGCTTCAGAGAAACAGCGTATAGAGACTTGGTTGCTAAAAAGCCAACATACGCAGTAGAACTTGCAGTAAAAGGTATGCTTCCTAAAAACAATCTTGGTAGAAAGATGTTGAAGCACCTCAAATTGTATGCTGGTCCAGAACACGAAAACCAAGCACAACAACCAATCGCATTGAATATTAAAGGAGGCAAAAGATAATGGCAGGTAAAGCAGTTTTGAAATCAAAAAAGATTCAATTCCTTGGAACAGGTAGAAGAAAGAGTTCTATCGCACGTGTTAGAATTTTGCCTAACGGAAGCGGTAAGATTACAATCAACAAGAAGGATATTTCCGAATATTTCCCAATGGACACAATGAAATTCATTGTTCGTCAACCATTGACACTCACAAACACTGAAGATAAGTACGACATTTTCGTAAATGTCATCGGTGGCGGTGTTTCAGGTCAAGCAGGTGCAGTTCGCCACGGTATCGCAAGAGCGCTTGTAAAAGCGGACGAATCACTTAAGCCAGAAATCAAAAAAGCAGGCTTCTTGACAAGAGATTCAAGAATGAAAGAAAGAAAGAAATATGGTCTTCACAAAGCAAGACGTGCGCCACAATTTAGCAAACGTTAGAATGCACGAAAAACACAGGTTTTGTCCTGTGTTTTTTTGTCGTCATTTATTAGGAAGATACTATATTCTCTAAAATGAGACAAATGGTGGTTAAGTAGTTGCTATATATTCGGGTAAGAAACGAACATAAAGTTTTGCGCTGTCTATGCACAAATTTTATGGGAAATCACATAGTAGCACTAGCTAACTAACTAACTAACTAACGCTGTAGCAACAATTTCGCTTTTTTTGTTGTAGCGTTTGCATTCTATCATCCAAATTTGCAACAAAAAAAGCACACTAGGTGCTAATTTTTGTGTAATTCTATTACTCATTCTTTGCCATTAGTTGCTTGATGCTTCATCGGCGCTATTTTCTACAACAGCCTCAGTCGCAACTGCCTGCGTATCGTTTGGTGTAGTAGATTCAGTCGCAACAGGTTTAACTTGAGGATCAACTGCATCTATTTGAGTTTCTAATTTAGCAGGAACAATTTTAGGTTCAAAGCCCTCAAAGATAATGTTGTCTACATCATTAAATGATTTGCGGTACTGTTCTTGAGAGGTAACAGTCCAGCCAATCAAAGGCAAATCGCTGTATTTTTTAACAAACCTATTTGGCAAGTCGTTGATGTCATATGAAATAAAGTTTGGTTTTGAGCGCTTGTTAAATTTCATACGTTTCAACAAATATTTTCTAATAAATGAAATACCTTTATATTCGTCGCCTTTGAAGAAACTTGAAATTTGCCCACGCAAAACATTTGGTGAGTACTTAGCAAACCATTCCAGCGAAAGGGGGTTAAATGATTGAATAGCAACGTCACCTTTATAATGACGAATGAGTTTGCAAACAGCCTTTTCAAGTTGCCCAACCCTAATTTGAGTGTCCTTAAGGTCAATCAAAATGCCGACTTTGCCGTCAACAAGTTCAAGTACTTGTTCAAGCGTGGGGATGCATTCGTTCGAATCAAGCAATTTATAGTCTGTCAGGCTTTCTTTAGTCAAATTTTTGACATATCCGTCGCGATTTGTCATTCTTGATAACTGCTCGTCGTGAAAAACGACAACTGTGCCGTCAGAAATAAGTCGAACATCACATTCGATAATATAATTGTTGTCAATCGCTTTTTTGAAAGCGGACAAAGAGTTTTCAGGTGTTTGGTGGTCAAAAAGGCCTTTGTGTGCTATAAAGTTTTTTGTTATAAATGGTTCGTCTAATTGAATATCCATTAAATTCTCCTATAAAACTTTGGCTAAAGGGGAATATAGATTTGGCACAGAGTTTAGCCAAAAGTCTTTTGTATATTAATTCGCATAAAGCGTTACGTTCAAATTTTATACGTCATTATACCACATTATTATTCTTTTGTCTAGTGTTTTATGCAAGAAAGTTGCATTTTTTTGTCGTTTTCCTGCTTATTTTGGCAGGTATAGTTGCAATTTAGCAAAAATTATCTATAAAACCGCCAAAACGCAGCGACAATTTTACTTTTTTTAAAGCAAACCAAAGGTATTAATCTATATAGTTGCTATTTTGCGTCAACTTACAAAGTGAATTTTAACTCAAATTTTATTCATCAAAACTTTAAAAACACTGACTGTCACGCTTGATATTGGCCGTTGAAGAAAAACTAAAGATTTTACTTGACGAAAATGTCAAAAAAATGTATAATAAATAGATTGGAGAAATAATGGAAAATAGACAAAAATATATAAGGAATTTTTGCATTGTCGCACACATTGACCACGGCAAATCAACACTTGCGGATCGTATGCTAGAACTCACGAACACAGTCGCAAAACGCGATATGGAAGCGCAACTGCTTGATAGTATGGACTTAGAGCGTGAGCGCGGTATAACAATAAAACTCACGCCAACGCGTATGCACTATGATTACAACGGACAAACTTATACTTTGAACCTAATTGATACGCCAGGGCACGTCGACTTCACGTACGAAGTATCGCGTTCGCTTGCCGCGTGTGAAGGTGCAATACTCGTCGTCGACGCAACGCAGGGTGTCGAAGCGCAAACGCTTGCAAACGTGTACCTCGCTTTGGAAAACGACCTTGAAATAGTGCCAGTCATTAACAAAGTTGACCTACCTAGTGCCGACCCGCCAAAAGTCATTGAAGAAATTGAGACATTGATTGGCTTGCCCGCAAAGGACGCGCCATTGATTTCGGCAAAAGCAGGGCTGAACATCGACAAAGTGATTGAATCGGTCATTGACAATATCCCCGCGCCAACAGGTGACGAAAACGCACCACTGCGCGCCCTAATATTTGATTCGTATTACGACAACTTCAAAGGTGCGATATGTCTTGTACGCGTCGTGGACGGCAGCGTCAAAATCGGCTCAAAGATAAAACTTATCCAAACGGGCAAAGAATTTGAAGTCACGGAAGTCGGCATATTTGCGCCACGCCCACAAAAATGCGATGTTTTGCAAGCGGGCGACGTCGGGTACATCGCCGCAAGCATCAAAGAAGTTGCGGACGCAAAAGTCGGCGGAACATTCGCAGATGCAGGCGCGAATGTCGAAGCGCTTGCAGGGTACAAACAAGTTGTTCCTGTGGTTTTCAGTGGCATTTTCCCAGTCGATAGCGCAAAGTATGAGGAACTAAAAGACGCACTAGAAAAATTGAAACTCAATGATTCATCACTGCAAGTGTTGCCTGAAGTTTCGCAAGCGCTAGGATTTGGTTTTAGGTGCGGCTTTTTAGGGTTATTGCATATGGAAGTTATTACCGAACGCATTGAGCGCGAGTTTAATATCGACGTCATCACAACTGCGCCGGGGGTAAACTATATGGTATACAAAACAAACGGGGAAGTGCTTGAAATCTCCAACCCTGCAAATCTTCCAAAGCCCGTTGAAATTGACCATATTGAAGAACCTTTTGTAAATCTTCACATTTACCTGCCGCCCGATTATGTCGGTCCAATAATGGACTTGTGCCAAGAAAAGCGCGCTACATTTCTAGATATGCAGTACGTCGATAAGCAAAGAGTCAAATTGACTTACGATATGCCGCTCAACGAAATAATTTACGACTTTTTCGACCAACTCAAGTCGCGCTCAAAAGGTTATGGTAGCCTCGATTATGAAATTGGTGAATACAAGCCTAGTGTCCTTGTCAAAATGGATATTATGCTAAATGGCGAAGTTTGTGACGCCTTGAGCCTAATCGTTCACAAAGAAAAAGCGTATGCGCGCGGCAAAAGTATAACCGAAAAACTTAAGGAAGTCATTCCGCGCCAAATGTTTGAAGTGCCAGTGCAAGCAGTTATCGGAAACAAGGTTATTGCGCGCGAAACAATAAAGGCGTTCCGCAAAGACGTCCTCGCTAAATGCTATGGCGGCGATATCACCCGCAAGCGCAAGTTGCTTGAAAAGCAAAAAGAAGGAAAGAAAAAGATGCGCAAAATTGGGTCAGTCGAACTCCCAAGCGAAGCATTCTTGTCAATCTTGAAAACTAATTCCGATTGATAGGGACTACTCAAGATAATTTTTAATGCATTAATAAGATGTGTAATAATAAAATGAAAAGATTGTAAAACTATTTTGCAATTTGGATGTTTACACTTGTTTAATAACTACAAAATGACAAAAGGAGAAACGCGTTGACAAGTTTATATGTGCACATACCGTTTTGCGAAAGCAAATGTTACTATTGCGATTTTTGCAGCGGGAAATATAATAATGACGTCATTGAAAAGTATTTTGACAAACTTGTCGATGAAATAACGCGTTCACGCATAGCCGATACAATCAAAACAATCTTTATCGGCGGCGGCACGCCCAGCAGCGTCAGTAGCACATATATCGGCAAAATAATGGACGCAATTTATAAAAATTATAGAGTTGCCGAAAGCCCCGAAATTTCAATGGAATGCAATCCAAACTCATTGACAAAAGATAAGATAAATGACTATAAAAAATTTGGCATCAATCGCGTGAGTCTCGGCGTTCAAACAACATCAAATGAGTTGCTAAAAGCAATAGGGAGAATACACAATTTTGCCGAGTTCCAAATCGCGGCTGAAATAGTAGCAGCAAACTTTGACAATTATAACTTTGACTTAATGCTAGGTTTGCCAAATCAAACACTCAAAGATATTGAAAAAACGCTCACAGATGTGCTAAAATATAATCCGCCACATCTCTCAGCGTATTCATTAATTTTAGAACCAAACTCGCCACTTTCAAAAATGGTCGCGAACAAAACTTTAGTGCTGCCAAATGACGATTTAGTTGTAAAACAATATGACCTAGCCTATCAAATTTTAAACCAAAATAATATTAAAAGGTATGAGATTTCAAACTTTGCAAAACCTCCGTTTGAGTGCAAACACAACCAAAATTATTGGGCGTGCGGCGAGTACCTAGGCTTTGGGCTTTCCGCCCATTCATACAAAAGCGGTGTTCGATTTTCAAACACAACTAATATGAAAGAATACCTAAATGGTACAACAAAAGCATTTGAAGAAACCTTGTCTTTGCAAGAGCAAAAAGAAGAAATGATAATGCTCGCGCTGCGAACAGAGCAGGGGCTTGACCTAACAAAATACAATGACAAGTTTGGCGAAAATTTGTTGCAACTAAAGCAAAAACAAATTGCAAATTTGCAAAAAGAAAACCTAATTATCGTCAGTGAAGATAACCTAAAAATTGCCCCAAACGCATTTTATATCAGCAATTCAATTATAGAAGAATTAATATAATTTGATAAATCACAACAAAAAACATAAAACACTGCGAATACAAAATGTGGTGTATTATAAAAAAAGAATACACAATATTTAGTATTTTAAAAGGAGAGAGAAAAATGAAAACAAATCCAACAGTCGCGATTGTCGGACGCCCTAACGTCGGCAAAAGCACGCTCTTTAATAAACTTGTTGGCAAACGCGTCAGCATTGTTAAGGATGAGCCAAATGTCACGCGCGACCGCGTCATTATGGACGCCGAATGGCTCAACTACAAATTCACGCTTGTCGACACAGGCGGCATCGACCTAAAAAGTCAAGACGAAATGAAACAACACATTTTGTATCAAGCAAAACTTGCAATCGAAATTGCGGATGTAATAATATTCCTCGTCGACGGCAAAGAAGGTGTCGTCAAAGGTGACCACGAAGTTGCCGAAATTTTGCGCCGCTCAAAAAAGCCTATCGTACTAGCAGTCAACAAAGTGGACAACAATGTTTGTGATAGTCTCTATGATTTTTATGAACTTGGTCTTGGCGAACCTCTCGCTATATCGGGCGAACAAGGGCGCGGGCTCGGTGATATGCTCGACCTTGTCGTCAAAGATTTTCCGCCAGTCGATGATGAAAACGAAAAAGAACAACCGCTCAAAATCGCGATTGTCGGGCGTCCAAACGTCGGCAAATCAAGCTTGACAAATCGACTACTTGGCGACGATAGAATGGTTGTTGCCGACCAAGCAGGCACGACACGCGACAGTGTAGACAGCGCGTTCCGCTACGACGGCAAAGATTATATCTTGATTGATACAGCAGGTATTCGCCGCAAAAGTTCTATCGAAATGGACAGCGTCGAATACTATAGTGTCATCCGTTCGCTCGACGCAATCAAGCGCGCCGACGTCTGCATAATCGTCCTTGACGCAAGCGAAGAAGTCACCGAGCAAGACGTCAAAATTGCAGGGCTTGTCCACGAACAAGGCAAACCATCCGTCGTCATCTACAACAAATGGGATAAAGTCGAAAAGGACGAAAGCACAAGTCGCCGTTACAAGCAAAAGCTCGACGAAGATTTGAAGTTTATGTCCTACTATGTGCCGCTTTTCTTGTCCGCAAAAACAGGGCAAAGATTGTCATCAATTATGCCAACAGTCTTGAAAGTTTACGAAAACGCGTCAAAGCGTCTGCAAACAAGCACGCTAAACCAAATTTTGATGGACGCAACGACCATAACGCCACCGCCTTCACAAAGCGGGCGTAGGCTGAAAATCAAGTATATGACGCAAGCACAAACAAATCCTCCAACATTTGTTTTGTTTGTAAATGATAGTAATTTGATGCACTATAGTTATGAAAGGTATCTTGAAAATCAATTGCGTAGCGCCGTCGACTTTAGCGGTACGCCTATAGTGTTGATTACGCGTTCAAAAACCAAAGATTAAGTAATAGCGCAATCTTTGAATTGGCTTTTGCTTGAACTTGAAAGAGGGTAAATAAAATTTGATTTGTTTTTATTTATAGTTTTTAAAAATTGATTAAATCAATATAAAATGACTAATAGCAACATTAGAAGGGTAAAAAATGGAGTGGTATTTCGCCTTAATATTGGGCATCGAAGTAATAATATCATATTTTATAGGGAACATCAGTTTTGCAAGAATAATCAGTAAGCACAAGCACGGCGACATAACAAAAGTTGGCAGCGGAAATCCGGGTTCAACAAATATGTTGCGCACATATGGAGCAAAAACAGGCTTTTTAACCCTGTTTTTGGACATTATCAAGGGTGTCATTCCGTCATTGATGGGCTTTTTGACATTCTATTACACAATGGGTGGCTCGTGGCAACTAATCGGGCTCTATTCTTGCGGGCTTGCCACGGTTGTTGGACATATGTTTCCCGTTGTCTATAAATTCAAAGGGGGCAAAGGCGTTGCAACCACGCTCGGCGTCTTTGCCGTTGCCGACCCACTAATAATGTTGATTGTCTTTGCTGGCGCATTTGTGTATGTTTTATTTTTTGAGTATGTCTCAGTTGCATCACTGCTTATTGTCACAGCAATGTCAATCGTTGAAGTCTATAAAATCCCCGACGACGCAATCTCAGGTGTTGCCCTCGCAATTAGATTACTAATCTTTGTTATGTTCACACTCGTGTGGTTTGCCCACCGTGCAAACATTCAGCGCCTACTTGTCGGCAAAGAGAACAAAGCCAACCTCAAAAAAGCGCTGAAAAAGATTATAAAACAAGAAAAGAAGGAGCGCAAACAAGAGAAAAAAGCAGGGCACAAGCAGCAAAAAGCAATCAAAAAATCACAAAAGAAAACGCGCAAAATGGAAACGAAAGAACTAAAAGCCTTGAAAAAGAGCCAAAAACGCGAAATGCGTGCAAAAAAAAGACGATAAAAGCCACAGAATTTGAGAGTAAGTCATAAAACGACGAAAAAAGTGCCCAAAAGGTTTGATTTTTTGTTTGTGATGTGGTAAAATGTAACCGCATTAGAAATGGTTTTTCCTATTTGCGATAATGGTAAAATTGGTATGCTAGTAGGGTAGCAGACAAATTTTACTTGTCGAAAAATGAATATCTAAAATTATTACTAATGAATATTGCTTTTTGCATCCCAGCGTAAGCAATAAAAATGCAAATTGTTAGAGTATGCAGTTTGTGAAGAAAAGCATAGCGTAGTGCAATTGCACTATTACTAAAATGTACTAGCAAAGTATAAGTGATACTGTTTTACTCAAAAGCGCCTCGCAATAATGCGGGGCGCTGCCTTTTATTAAGGCGTTTTTTTTGTAATAATGCAAAAAGTTCCTTCATATAATGTTATAAATCTAGGAGGGAGCAATGGAAAACACCATTTATCAAGACATTGCAAAACGCACTAATGGCGATATCTATTTAGGGGTTGTAGGACCTGTCCGCGTCGGCAAATCTACATTTATTACAAACTTTATGGAAAAACTTGTTATACCTAACATTGAGGATAAAAATGTCAAAATTCGCGCAGTAGACGAACTTCCGCAGTCGGCGGATGGAAAAACAATAATGACAACGCAACCCAAATTTGTGCCGTCGCAAGCGGTTAAAATCAATATTGATAATATTGAAATGAATGTCCGCTTGATTGATTGCGTAGGCTACTTTGTCACAGGTGCTCTCGGCTCGGAAGAGGGCGAACGTCCGCGCCTCGTCAAAACGCCGTGGAGTGACGAAGATATGCCGCTTGAACGTGCGGCGGAAATCGGTACGGAAAAAGTAATCAAAGAACATTCAACCGTCGGCATTGTGATGACAAGTGACGGCAGTTTTGGCGAACTTTCACGCGAATCGTTTATTGAGGGGGAGGAGCGAGTTATCAACGAATTGAAATCAATCAACAAGCCATTTGTCGTCATTCTTAATTCAGCGCACCCTAAAGCGCCAGAAACTAAGGTACTTGCAAGCGAAATAAGCCAAAAACATAATGTCAAAGTTATGGCAATGGACGTCACAAACTTGGACATTGATAACATTAACACAATCTTTGCAAACCTACTTGAAGAATTTCCGCTTGTCGCAATTGAAATCAAAATGCCACTTTGGATGCAAGCACTTTCGTTTGCGCACCCACTAATTGAAAAAGTAGTTGACGAATTTAAAAACAAACTCTTGAATGTCGAAAAAGTGGGCGACCTCTCACAAGGCGCATTGTTTGAAGACTGCGAAGAATTTGAGCCAATCAATGCAAGCCTTGTCAAGATGGGGGAAGGGCGCGTCGACTTCACCGTTACGCCAAAACCGCATTTATTTTATAATGTACTAAGCGAACAATGCGGAATGGAAATTCAAAACGACTTTGAGTTGATTAGCAACATCAAAGAACTTGCGCACGCCAAAACGGAATACGACAAACTAAAGGACGCTCTGCAGTCAGTCGAAGAAACAGGCTACGGCGTCGTCAATCCAAAACTCACCGATATGACACTCGACGAACCCGTCGTCGTCAAACAAGGTAGCCGCTATGGCGTCAAACTCCACGCCAGCGCGCCAAGCCTGCATATAATGAAAGTCGATATCGAAACCGACCTATCGCCACTTGTCGGCACTGAAGCGCAAACCACCGACTTTGTCAATTACCTACAAAAAGAGTTTGAAAGCAACCCGCAATCACTGTGGGAGACCAACGTCCTCGGGCGTTCGCTCAGTGACCTCGTCAGTGACGGGATGAAAAACAAACTCTCAGGAATGCCAACAGACGCGCAACGCAAAATGCGCAAAACACTGACAAAAATTGTCAACGAAGGCAAAGGTGGCATCATTTGCATTCTGCTTTAAATATAATCAATTATTAGTTTAGTATCCATATGTTATAATTACTATATTTCAGTATAATATTTAATTTAAGCAAAGAAAGAATTATAAAAATTTTTTCTTTCTTTTTATTTT
>JBNMHN010000042.1:0-10536 GCA_050872805.1 Clostridia bacterium | reverse complement strand
ATGCCATACTCAAGCACGCGAATTCGTGCGTGCAAGTGGGCAAAACGAGTATAAAATACACAAGCGCCCAGTGCTTTTTGAGGGAAGCAACGCCGCATCACTTGTCGCTTGTTTTTAAGTGTAATTCAATGCACAAAACGCACCTAAATTTGCAGCTTTCACACAACAACGCGCGACAAAAATTACAAGCGCCACTACACTTGTTCAGTATCAAGTTTTTTGCGCAAAAACGTCAATTTTTGACCGCGCTAGCCACTAAAATAAACAACAAAAGCCTGTCAAATTTTGCACAGTTCGACAAAGTTAAGAAAGTGTGCAAACAAATTAATATAAGTTATGAAAAAAGCGTATTTTTTTCGCTTTTTTCATCTTCTGATTATGCAAATTACAAAAAGACTTTGCACCACTTAGCCTTGTATAAATTATTCAAGATAACGCCAGTTTTTTTATATAAGAATGTTCATATGCGGGAAGAAAAAGTGCATTTCTACAATTATTTTGGCGCACCTCTTGGCGTTGTGAATTTTCTTTTGCAAAACGGTAATTTGTGTGGACAAACACTCAAGAAAATTCAATCAAAAAAAGCCAATTCTTCCGATAAGTTTTTTGATTTGAAAACTCTCAATTCCTATCACTTTTTTGATGTCGATAAATGTCCGAATTTTGAAAATTTTTCAAACTTTCGTAAAATTGATAACGCACTAAAATTGGAAAATACAAACGAAAAAGTTTACTACAATTTTTCGTGCCCATTCAAAATTGAGGCAGGGAAAATTGCATTCCGCGATGCGTGCGTTTGCGCAATAAAAAGTGAAAAACACCTCAAAAAATCGTACTACGAATGCCTAGTCGATAAAGCGCAAAACGATGCGCAAAAGCAACTTTTCATAAACTTTTGGCAAGACGAAAAAACATTGAAAATGAACATTGAAAACGCGATAGAATTATGCCAACCAGTAGCATTAATCTACTTGCAAGACAAGCAAAATTTTATCACAGCGTTTGAAAATTTTTACTCAAAGTATACCGATTTGACATCTAAATTCATAATGTTTTATTATCTTTGTAAATATGCCGTGCAAACAAACAACGCCAAACAATATGTAACAAGATACGGTGCCGAAATCTTGCAAAACATACGAAAATGCTTTGCATTATCGCGCAAATGCCGCGACTGTGAACAAAAGATTTTGCTATATCTCCATTCAAAAAACCTGCAAAATTTGCAAATATTTTGCGACGATTATATTGAACTAAATGAAATTACGACAACGCTTTCAAAAGATTGCGACTTTGCCCCACATTTAAACGCCACAAGTTTTGATGATTTAATCGCAAAATTTCCGCCCACACTCTTTAATTATGAGTATGTGCTTGATTTCCTGCTAGAAATCAAGAGCGGTTGTTTTCGCTTCAAAAGTGACGTTTGCGCATATGAAAATGTGTTCAAACTCAATTATAACGGCGCCCACGCAAGCGTGTTATTAATAGGTAAAAAACTAAGTACAATACACGGAAATCTACAAGTCAATGAAAATCTTTTCATCCCGCTAAACCTGCAAGGCATCAGCCGTGAACTGAAAATTTACTAAATTTGCATATTCACTTTGAAAATATGCGGGATTGTGATATAATATCAATGTGAAAACCACTTGCCATTTTGTGTCGACCGCACCGCAACCAGCACAAAAAGGGCGGGGGAATAGGAGATACATTTTGGATAGTTTATTTGAAAATATGCACAACGATAAAAAACCGCTAGCGGAAAAAATGCGCCCGAAAAATCTTGATGAGTTTGTCGGGCAAAAACACATTGTCGGTACGGGGAAACTATTGCGTCGCCTAATCGAAGCGCAGCGCGTGCCAAGCGTCATTTTTTATGGGCCACCGGGTACAGGCAAAACAACGCTTGCTAGAATAATTGCAGACTCAAGCGATTCAAAGTTTGTCAAACTCAACGCAATTTCAAGCGGAGTCGCGGAAGTTAAAACTGTGATTGAGCAAGCAAAAAAAGATTTTGAGGTCTACGGGCAAAAAACATACCTACTTTTGGACGAATGTCACAGGTGGAGCAAAGCGCAAAGCGATTCGCTGCTCGCCGCGCTTGAAAATGGATACCTCATCTTCATCGGCTGCACAACCGAAAACCCAAGTTATAGTATGACAAGAGCAATCGTATCAAGGTGCTCCGTCTTTGAGTTTAAAAGACTCGACGCTAATGACATCAAAAGCGTCCTAGAAAGAGCAATCAGCAGTGACGACGGACTCAAGAAGTACAATATCAAAATCGACGACGACGCACTGACGTACATTGCCATCGCGTGTGGCGGCGACGTCCGCAGCGCACTGAACGGGTTAGAAATTGGCGCAATAACAACTCCCGAAAACGAAAACAACGAAACCGTCATAACAAAGGAAATTGCCGCCGAATGCCTGCAAAAGAAAGCAACCACCCTCAATGAGGACGTCTACTATGAACTTTTGAGCGCCTTTTGCAAAAGTCTGCGCGGTAGCGACTCAACCGCCGCATTATATTACGCAAACCGCCTCATAGAAGGGGGCATAGAACCGCAAGTTCTTGCGCGCCGCACTCTCTGTCATGCAGCGGAAGAAGAGTTCACCTTTGTGCAAAGTAAATTGCTTAGAAATTGTGCGTGAAATTCCACTAGAAATCAAGTATTGTCCACAAAATATGGACAAAACCGAAAGAAAACAACTTGAAGATAAGATTGTAGAGTTCTGCAAAGAACCCCGTACACTTGATGAAATAAAAGAATATACAAAATTAGATATAACAAGAGATACCCTTAGGGGATACACATTAAAACCACTAATAAGTAGCGGTAGGTTAAAATATACACACAAGCATAATCAATACTACAACCAAAGATACATTGATGCTAGGGTTGAAGTAACACAAGAAATGCTAGATGAGATTGATGAAAAGGCAGACACCTTAACACCTAAACGAGTAGAAGAGATACTAACATTCTGCAAAGAACCAAAAGGTATAAGAGAGATTGAAAAATTCATCAAAACAAAAAGTGCAATAAATTATGTTCAAATGCTTGTAAAATGTGGTAAACTAAAAAGGACATACCCAGACATACCATCATACTGCAAACAAAAATACTTCAATGCTGAAATGAATTGTGAACAATTCACAGACCAAAGCGTGTTAGAATACTGCCAAGAGCCAAGAACTAAGGCAGAGATTGAATTACACTTTGATCTAACAAAAGCATTAAGAATAGGTGTGGTTCAAAGATTATTAGACCAAGGGAAAATAGATTATACCGAAGAAAGTAAACAACTTGGTAAATGCAATGGAAACAGGAGGCTAATCAGAATTGGATAGTTTATTTGAAAATTTACATAACGACAAAAAACCATTGGCTGAAAAAATGAGACCAAAAAACTTGGATGAATTTGTCGGACAAAAACATATACTAGGACCAGGCAAATTGCTTCGTAGACTTATAGAAGCTAAAAGAGTGCCTAGTGTAATATTCTACGGCCCACCTGGAACAGGTAAGACCACACTTGCACGTATCATTGCTGATACAAGCAATTCAAAGTTTGTAAAACTAAATGCTATATCAAGTGGTGTAGCAGATGTCAAAGCAGTTATAGAACAAGCAAAAAGCGATTTCCAATTATATGGACAAAGGACTTATTAGCTACTTGATGAATGCCATAGATGGTCAAAGGCGCAAAGTGATTCACTTCTTGCAGCACTAGAAAATGGCTATTTGATATTTATTGGTTGCACAACCGAAAATCCTAGTTATAGTATGACAAGAGCAATAGTTTCTCGTTGCTCAGTATTTGAATTCAAGAAATTAAGTATAGAAGATGTAAAGTGTGTCTTAAGAAGAGCAATGGAATCTGAAACAGGACTTAAAGTTTACAACATAAAAATAGATGATGATGCGTTAACCTACATAGCATCGGCTTGCGGTGGCGATGTTAGAAGTGCCTTAACAGGACTTGAACTTGGGGCTATATCGACACCAATGAACAAGGAAGGGGAAACAGTAATCACCAAAGAAATCGCGGCAGAATGCTTACAAAAAAAGGCGACAAGCCTTAATGAAGATGTTTACTATGATTTGCTTAGTGCATTTTGCAAGAGCCTTCGTGGCAGTGATTCAACAGCGGCATTGTATTATGCTAATAGGCTTATAGAAGGTGGAATTGAACCACAGGTACTAGCTCGTAGAACTTTGTGTCATGCGGCGGAAGATTGTGGTCTCTCGGCTCCGAATTGCGTGTTGCAATCGGTTGCCGCATTGTATGCATTAGACCATTTAGGAATGCCAGAAGGCAATTTGGTACTTACTCAAGCGATAATTTATGTGTGTGAATCACCAAAGGATAATAGGGTGGTAACTGCTATGAATATGGCGCAAGATGACGCAAAAAATCATCCAGATGACAATATTCCACTTTACTTAAGAAACCACACACCTCAAAGCAAATATTACAAATATCCACACGATTACGGTGGTTATGTTAAACAACAATACTTGCCAGATTCGTTAAAAGATAGAAAGTACTTTACCAAAAGGGACACAAACAAAAGGGACACAAAAAAGAATTAAGCATTAAATGGCACAATCGTTTGCAATAAAATTTGCAATGTGCTATAATACAAAAGTTTAATCATTATTCGATGCAAACCCGACGGCGGTGCAGGGCGCTAGAGGAACAGCCGCGTAATGAATACATAGGAGAAGTTTATGGAATTGAAAGGAACAAAAACCGAACAAAACTTGTGGCAAGCCTTTGCAGGTGAGAGCCAAGCAAGAAACAAATATACATATTACGCAAGTAAAGCGCGCAAAGAGGGATTTGAGCAAATTGCGCAAATCTTTGAAGAAACGGCAGGCAACGAAAAAGAACACGCAAAAATGTGGTTCAAACTCGTGCACGGCATCGGTTCAACAAAAGAGAATTTGCAAGACGCAGCAAACGGCGAAAACTATGAATGGACTGATATGTACAAAAATTTTGCCGAACAAGCGCGCCAAGAAGGCTTTGACGACATCGCAAAAATGTTTGAAGGTGTAGCAAAGATTGAAGAAGAACACGAAAAGCGCTATAAAGCATTGCTCGCAAACCTTGAAAATGATAAAGTCTTTGAAAAAGACGAAGAAGTAGTCTGGGTTTGCCGCAACTGTGGTTTTAGAACACGCGCAAAACAAGCGCCTGAAGTTTGCCCAGTATGCGCGCACCCGCGTTCATTCTTTGAAATCGCACGTGACAATTTCTAAATAGCCGCAAGTTTGTCATTTTTGACATTAAATCAACTTCGCGCTTGCCACACTTTAGCAATGTGCTTGCCATACGAAAACAATTGTGTAAGCAACACTTAGAAGATGTGGCAGCGCAACCATGTTTGCCGACCCAATATACGGGAAAACAGGCAAAACATTTATATAATGTATATATAAGTATATAAATGAATAAATATAATTTACAACATAGGACGGCACCCGCCGTTCTTTCTTTCGCTAATGAATTGAATAAAAAATTGATATTGACAATACAATATATGTATGGTATAATAATTTCAAAGAGAAGGGAAAATCAGTGATAAATATAACAAATCAAAGCAAGAATATTGATTTTTACAGTGACGCCATTTACAACTTGCTCAAAGACTTGCTCCCGCACGACGAAGCAAAGTATTTGACAACTGCACTTGTCCACAAACAAAGCAAAGAAGAACTGAGTAATTTCTTGCTTAGCCCAATAATTGTAGTTAATGGAGAACACAGCGAGCGCGTCGATAACGATTTCATCAAAAGACAACTGCTAAAAAAAGGAAATTATGACGCACTGAGCAAAATTAACGATGCCAAAATCATAATTTGCAACTGCAACGATATTGCAATCATCGGGCTGGACGTAGTCTATCTTTTTGACAATAAAGTCCGCTTCATTTCGCCCAAAGAGCAAGCAAACATCAAAAATGAAGTGTTTTTGGCAAAAAACAATAAGGTGTTGCATTCCGTGAACATAACCTATAAACTAAGCGTCGGCAACGCGTTCAAAACAGTCATCCACAACGCATTTGACCGCGTCGTTAACACGCGAATGCTCAACATCAGCCCAACAACAGTTATCGAGTATGAAGGCAAAGAAATGCTGACAAACGTCAAACGCACCTTTGAAAAATCAAAGGACGGCAATACATACACAATCTACAACCCAATTGAGCCCGAACTAACCACCCAAACGCGCGACGACCACCGCAAATAGACCTCTTTGCATAGGCTTTTGGTTCCATACCTCAGTTAATAATTAAATAGACCAGCAAAACATTGATATATAAACTACAATAGTAGCAACAAAAAAGACAGATTTTTAATACTAATCTGTCTTTTAAATATATGAAATTTAGTAAATGGTGATTATTGCATCATTTCGTAATCGTCTTGGACAAGTTCTTTCAAAAGAGCAATTGATGCCTTGTCTTTGGCAAGTTGTTCACGCTTTTCGCGGCGTTGTTCACGGCGCTTTTCCTTACGTGCTTCAGCCTTTGCCTTTTCAATTTGCTCGTGGCGGCGTTTTCTATAGCAATTGTTATAGTAGACTTGGTCAGTGAAAAATTTTTCGATTTTTTCAATCTTTTTTTCATCATTTTGAACATTTACATAATTCATAAATATCTTTTTCTCCTCGCAAGTATTGTAGCACAAAAGTCGATTTTTGTCAATATATAAGTGAAAAATAATTAATAATCTACACATTGCTTGACTATGTAGCCGAAAATATGATAAAATTCTAACGAAGTGCAACTTTTGCACACAATAAGGGAGAAATTGTTATGTTGAAATTTTTTATAGATACAAATTCAGAACTTTGGTATGAAACTGCCGATAAAATGGATTGTGAAATAATAAATATGCCGTATTGCCTTGACGGCGAACTTTTGCAAGCGGATTTAGGGCGAAATAAAGACTATATAAAATTCTTCGACCGCGTCAAAAATGGTGCAGTCCCAACCACTTGCGGGCTCAACAAGCAAAACTATATTGAATACTTTGAGCCACACCTTAAAAAGGGCGATGATATAGTATATCTCACATTTTCCCAAAAATTGAGCAATACTTTTGAATATATGAAGCAAGCAATTACGGAATTGAAAGAAAAATATCCCGAACGTACTATTTCATATGTCGACACAAAACAAATTTCTATTGGTATTAGTTTGATTATAATAAAAGCATATGAACTATACAAAGCGGGAGCTACTGCTGAAGAAGTTGTTGAATTTGTCGAAAAATTTCGTGACGAAGTCGGCACGTACTTTGGTGTTGACGACCTAATGCACTTAAAGCGTGGCGGACGCGTCAGTCCCACAACAGCGGTTATAGGTACGCTACTTGGTGTCAAACCTATTCTTGTTCTTGATTCGACAGGTAGCATTGTCAAATGTGCAACCGCAAGAAGAATGAGTGGAGTCGTCAAAGCGCTTTTTGACTATGTGAAAAAGTACGGAGAAAATGTTGCTGACTACCCTGTAATCATTGCGCACGCAATGCAGGAAAAGTATGCAAATGAATTGAAAGACTTGCTTAAAGAGTATCTAGGCGTGGATGCTGACATTCGCGTTCAGTATGTTGGCCCAACAATAGGCACGCACTGCGGCGTTGGAACAATAGGAATCACGTTCCACAAAAAAACGGGGAAGTTTTAATGAAAAATGTCAATGAAATCTTTGAATATCTAAATGCGCTTTTCCCAAACCCAAAATGTGAATTGAACTATAATTCACCATTTGAACTATTGATTGCCGTCATTTTGTCCGCTCAATGCACGGATAAGCGCGTCAATACAGTCACGCCGATTTTGTTTGAAATGTACCCAACACCAAAATCACTAGGCAATGCAAAACAAGAGGATGTCGAGGAGATTATAAGACCTCTCGGCTTTTTCCGCAATAAGGCAAAAGCCATAATTGCTTGCTCAAAGCAGTTGGATGAAGAATTTGACGGGCAAGTGCCGAATGATATAGAAAAGTTGCAAAAATTGCAAGGGGTCGGCAGAAAAACAGCCAACGTTGTGACAGCGGAGGCATTTCGCGCAAATAACATCGGTGTTGATACGCACGTTTTTAGAGTTGCGTATAGGCTTGGGCTTAGTGAAGGCAGTACGCCCGAAAAGGTCGAAATGGACTTGCGCGCCGCTTTTGCTGGGCGCGATTTGGCTAGCGACCACTTTTTGCTTGTTTTGTTTGGACGCTATCATTGCAAAGCAGTCAAACCACAATGCGAAGATTGCAAATTAAAAGATTACTGCAAATATTATGCTGAAAAAGTTGGCAAATAAGGCGAATAGCGCAATAGCATTGACTTTGCATTGTAGTTGTGATATAATTATAGACAAGAAAAGGAGAAAAAATGTCAAAAGTTTTATTGAGACTAATTGTAGTCATCATTTTGATTGCGGGCATAACAACAGCCGTTTATTTTGTGGTAAACAAGCCCGATGAATCGAAAAAAGTTTATGACAAACAAATTGCATTGCTTCAAAAAAGCGAATACAAAGACTATCAGTACTTGACGCAGGAAATTAAAGGACGCGAAGGTATGTACATTGTCAAAGAAGGCGAACTTTTAAACGAATATAAATATGCACAAGCAATCAAAGAGCAAATTGAAATGCTTGAATTTTTGTGTGCGTACGCTAAAGACGTCAACAAAAACGCGCAAAAAGATGTTTTGAGCGCTATAAAAGCGTACAATGCATCCGCATACGGCAAGGATGGCGTTACGTATCTTGCAAAGTATATCTATAACTATGAATCAGGCGAATCATATGACGCTGCAAGCATCGGCGGCTTAAATAACCAACTCATTGAAGCGTTCAAGAAAATGCAACGAAACGGCAGTGTAGCGCTTGATAAGCTTGTGCCATTTGTAAAAACAAGCGTCTATAACAATGCAAAAATAGACGAAATAGAGTTTGTTTTGTACGACCTCAGGGCAATGGCTGCTTGCGGGCAAATTGCACAATACGATTCAATCAAGGATAAAAACAAAGTTCAAACAAGTAAATTTACGAAATGTATAGAAAAGTTGACATTTTCTATTGAATATGGAAAAAACAACGGTTTTAATACTCTTAACTCTGCTGAAATGCGCAGTGTTATGAGCGCCTACAACGCACTTGATAGGGCGATTGTCGTCGGGCTACTTAGAGCGGAAAATACTACAACATACGTAAATGAGCAAAAGGACGAAACAACCAAAGCGAATCTTAACATCATCAGTATGTACTTGGAGGTGTAAGCGATGAACAAAATTATTCAAATTGCACTCAGCATAACGCTATGCCTGTGCGTAGGACTTGCTTTTGCAGGTTGCAGTGAAAAGGAAAGGAAAACGGCAGACATCAATGCTGAGTATACAAAATTATTGAAAGATTATGCCTCATATTTTGATAAGGATACAAAAGAATTTAAGGTCGAATATTCGGATGATGTAACTAAATTGATTGTCGATGATTCAAGAGCAAGTTTGTTGACATCGTATTTTGAGCCCGTTACAAAAACGGCATTCTCATTCTTTGTCCAAACAAACGGAACAATTGGAGACAAAAACTGGTCAGCAAAATCGCGCACCGCTATCTACAGCAACCTCAGCAAAACGCGCAAAGCATTGCAAGATTTTGACAACGCAAAAAAGCGTTTCCAAAGCGCACTTGCAGGGCATCCAAGCGGACAGCAAATGAACACTATCGAACTTGTAGACTATGCTAGTTTTGTAAAAGCCTACACAGACTTTATTAATGTAGTTATCAAATTTAGTGACACAACTGTCAAAGCGTTCTTTAATGACTTTTATACCGATTTCTACTCATACGACGGCAAAGACGCGCGCGAAAGCTATGATTTGCAAATCTTGCTCAAGCATAAAGCGTTTGAAATCGCAAAAGCATCAGTTGCGTTTGAGTATGGCAAATACTTTGACTTGGAAACAGGGAAGTTTGATGCAAAAGTGTTTGCAGGAAGCACAACAAAACTTTGTGTCGAAATGAACAAAGTGAACGCACTTTTGACTAAAGCAAACGCAAAATTATCGGACACTACCAAACTTGCAAACTATAAAACACTAACCGACAAGCAAACATTCTTTGAAGCGCAAATTGACATATTCAACACCGCGCTCAAAAGTTTTGATTTCAAAAAGATGAACAAAAGTGACGAAACAGAGGAAACATATGTTGAAAAAGCATCTATAGCACAGCAAAAGTACTATCAAGATATTTTCCGTATCACATATGACTATATTCCACAAGTAGTTGCAGACTATTCAACAGTATTTGTTTCATTCTAACTAGTAATTACAATCGAAATGAATTACAACAAAAATGAACAAACAACAAAAAAACGGCATCAGCGCCGTTTTTTTTGTTTGATAAACATTTGCAATATAATGGGGCTAGTGGCGGGACTCGAACCCGCGATCTATTGATTACGAATCAATTGCTCTACCAACTGAGCCACACTAGCATATTATTAGT
>JBNMHN010000041.1:0-10591 GCA_050872805.1 Clostridia bacterium | reverse complement strand
GAACTGGTGGGAGAAACCACAAAAAATGATATACGCAAAAAGATAAAATTAGCAAAAAAAGAGTTTGCTACAAATGTGCTTGTTGTGTGTGGAGGCAAAAGTTTTGAGCACGATATTTCAATCTTGACCGCGCAAATCGTTGCGAATGCGGAATTAGATAAGTATAATATTTTTGTTTTGTACCAAAGTTTGAACGGCGACTTTTATTTGATGCCAAAAGATTTGTCGGTAAAAGATTTTAAAGCGCTATCGCAGGGGATGAAAGTCAAACTTGTCACAAATTCGCAAATGGTCTTGAGCGAAAAAAACAAAGCACTTTTCCGTGCGGATGTCGCGGTTGTTTGTGCGCACGGGCAAAACTGTGAGGACGGAACATTTGCGCACCTGTTTTCGCTATGCAACATTGCTTGCACAAGCTTCAACGCAACATCGCTTGCCGTGACGCTTGACAAGGAATTTATGAAAGACGCATTTGTTGCAAGCGGTTTTAAAACGCCCGACTATTGTGTCATCAAATTGGACGATTTAGTCGACTTGAAAATCGCGCTTGCCCTTAATGATAATACTACAAATTTTGATGAAATTCTTGCAAATGAAAAACTAAATGCCGATACAAAATCGACTTTGCAATCGCTTGCAAAAATCGGTTTTCCTATGATAATAAAACCCGCAAATTTAGGCAGCAGCATAGGAATTTGTACCTGCGAAAATGTGGGGGAACTAATGTCGTCACTTGATTTTGCGTTCAAATTCGATAGTAAAATTTTGTGCGAAAAAATGATTGACGACTTCATTGAAATCAATTGTTCGGCACGAAAAAACGGCGAAAAAACCGTCGCATCGCGTTGCGAAGAACCCGTCAAACACGCGCGCTTTTTGACCTTTAGTGACAAGTATTTGGGCGGGAAAAAAGGCGGCAAAAAAGTTGGCGCAAAAAATGCAAAATCAAAAATCGAACAAAAAAAGCCCGAAAATAGCGAAAAAAACGCAAAAAATGAGCATTTTGAGGGCAATTTTGATGCAAATTTAGAAAACATCATAAAAATGACAAAGTTTTTGCACAGCGAAAATGACGACATCGTGGAGAGTGTTCCGCCTCTTGAAACACTCAAAAACGCATACGGCGTTTTACAAAATATTTGGAGCGAAATCGGCGAAAATGAAAGCAAAACTATGCCGACAAATAAAAATGAAATCATTATTGAAAATGACCGCGCAAATCATTCGCCCGCACAAAATCTTGTCAAACTGACGGAACATTCTGTTCCGCAATTTGTCATTGACGACATTCAAAAAATTACGTGCGCGCTCTATAAAAAATTTGACTGCACAAGCGTCGTTCGCGTCGACTATTTGGTCGATTCCAACTGCAACATTTTTGTCAATGAGATTAATTCAATACCAGGGTCGCTTGCGTATTATTTGTGGGATGAGGACATTTCCGCATATGTCGATTCGTTGATTGTGGCAGCACACAAAGCGCATCGTGAGCGCGCGCAAAAGTCCTACTATTTTGAAACGCATTTGTGAGGGCAAGCAATGAATATTTGTTTTATGGATAGCGGGGTAGGCGGCTATGCTACCTATCTCGCTTTTTGCGATATTGTTGCCAAAAATAATTGTAAATTTGATTTAAATTTATTCTATTTTGCCGACTTTTCTCACAGCCCATATGGTTCAAAATCGCGTAGCGAAATTTGCGCCCTAATGTGTCGCAACGTTGAAAAATTATTGAAAACATATTCAATTGACATCTTTGTTTTGGCGTGCAACACCGCCACCGCGTGTGCAATCAAAACGCTGCGCGCGCGCTTTCCGTCCGTCAAATTTGTCGGCGTCGAACCTGCAATCAAGCAAGCCGCCGCAACAAAGGAAATTACGCTTGTCCTCACAACAACCGCAACCTATTTTTATTCCGCATACGTCCGCTCATATATTGATAATGATAAAATCTATTTTTTGCCGCTCACATCAATCGCGCGCGACATCGACACACACATTAATGACGCCGAATTTCTTTCGCACCTAACGCACCAACTGTTTGCGCCATATCTCTGCCACAATATAAAAAATGTAGTGCTTGGTTGTACGCACTACAATTTTCTTGCCTCGCATATTTTGGCGCTACTCCCAACCGCCCGCCTCTACGAGCCATCCCGCGCCGTTGCCCGCCAAATCCTTTCGCTAATTAGGATAGAGAAAATTTCTTGAATATTGTTTTTACTGTTCTTCATTTACGGATATTATATATGAAAATGCGGCAAATGTAAATTGATTGAATATTATTTTCAAAAATCACTTGCAAAATTTTGATAAATGTGCTAAACTATTTAAGTTTTAAAAGGATTAATACCTTTAATCTAAGAAAATAACAATTTTTTATGGAGGACATCGTGGCAAATATTAAATCTCAAGAAAAAAGAATTTTGATTTCCAACGAGGAAAGAATGCAAAACAAATCAAAAAAGGCTCGTATTGCAACGGAAGTTAAAAAGTTTAGAGCAGCGCTCACTGAAAGTGATTTGAAGAAAGCTGAAGAACTTTTGAAAAACTGCGTTTCTTTGATTGATTCTGCTAGACTTGACGGCGTATACCACAAGAATACTGCTAGTCGTAAAGTTTCTGCACTCACAAGAGAATACAACGCTGCAAGTGCAAAATAATTGTTTGATTTGTCAAAGGCTAAACCTCATTCGGTTTAGCCTTTTTTATTTCAGTATATTTCAAGTGTTTGTTTTTCAAATAACGGGTCATCGAAAAAATCGACAATGCTAAGGTCAAAGCCGTCAGCGATTTTTGCTAATGTAGATAATTTTATATCAGTATTTCTTTCATCAATGATATTCTTTAATGTTTGTTCAGGTAAAACAATCTTTTTACAAAGTGCATACCTTGATATATTATTCTTAATTAATAAATTGCTAAATCGTTGTGCAATTGCTCGTTGCAATCTCATATTTCACCCTTTTTAGATAAATATCTTATTAATTATAGTACCATAAAATGTGTTATTCCCAAAGTAAATTCCACCTCAAATTCCACCTCAAATTCCACTAAGTAATTCACTTTGGGAATTAACAGAATATTAAAGTATATTTAAATTCTTAGTAGAAGTATTGTATTTTTTGATGAAATATGCTATAATTCATTAAAATCTTATATGAGATATTATTTACTCCTATTTTGTATTTGTTAAGGAGCAAAATTTTAAAGAAGGAGGATGTTAGCATTGAACAATAAATATTTAGTTTTATTATCCGGCGGTCAAGATAGTGTTACGTGTTTATTAGATTTACTTACTAAAACTAGTAAAAATAATATTTGCGCAATTTCGTTTATATATGATTTTCAAATAAAACAATGTGTCGAGAGGGCTAAAAAAATATGTAAGGATTTCCAAATTGACCATAAAATATTTGATTTGTCTGTTTTAAGCAACTTATCAAATAATAATATTGTATCTGCTCGCAATCTTTTCTTCTTGTCATCAGCTACTTTATATGCAAAAAATAATGGTTTTAATAAAATTATTATTGGATTATCCAAAGATGATTGTGATTGCTATAACGATTGTAAAAATAAATTTGTAATAGATGCTGACAATTTATTAAAATATTCTTTTGAAGTAGATATAGATATTGAAGCGCCCTTAATAGACAAAACAAAAAAAGAGATATGGGAAATTGCAGATAAATTAGGAAAACTAGATTATGTGCATAAAAACACCTATTCTTGTTGGAAAAACGAAGAAAATGAATGTGGAAATTGTTTATCTTGCAAAGTAAAAGAGAGGTCTTATAAAGAATATGTCAAATCAAAAAATAATAAAGTTTAATTGGAGTGAAATACATAGCATTTGTAAAGAATTTAGTAAAAATAATAATATGAAATTTGATTGTATTATTGCAATAACTAGAGGCGGATTGGTTCCAAGTGTAATAATATCTCATTTGTTAGGTATTAGATTGGTTTATCCTTTACAGGTTTACGAAACAGAAAGTGATGTTGTAAACTCTTTTAAGAAAAAAACCAGTATTGGGAGAAAATATAAATTTTAAATGTCTAAAAAACAAAAAAGTTTTACTTGTTGATGATATCTATGGTAGTGGCGCTACACTTGACTTTGTGATAAATGATTTATCTAAATACTCTGCAGAAATATATTCATTTGTATGCGTGCAAAATTTAGATAATTATAATCCAAAGTATAATTTGCCAAATTATGTTGGTGAAAAGGTTAATGGTTGGGTTGTATTCCCATGGGAGGAAGAAAAATATGAAAGGTAAATTGATAACATTGGAAGGGATTAGTGGAATAGGAAAAACTTATTTTTCTAATCAATTAAGATATGTTTTTAGCGAAAATGATGTTCTATTTCATAAAGAAATAATGGATGAAAAACATAAAGGAATAAATAGACAAATCTTCGATATTCTTTGTTCTACGGGTAGCAAATTCTTTGATACAGGGAATCCTAAGATGGAAACATTTTTAATAGCCGCAAAACAAGCAAACGATGAAGAAAATGCAATAATCCCTGCAATGCGGGCTGGAAAAACTGTAATTAGTGATAGAGGTTTAGACTCTATATGTATATATCAGGGCATTTTATTCGCTAAAAAATATGGCAAAAGCTCTTTAGATTATACATTAAAACTGTATGAAAAACTAAAAGGACTTTGTTTAACTCCAGATAAAACTATTTTGTTTACTGGTGATATCTCTAAGGCAATAGCTAGAGCAGAAACAAGAGATACCGATAGATATACCGCAGAAGAACTTCAAATACTTGCACAAGCATCTAATTTATATCTCGAAATCGCAAAACGTAATGCTGATAGGTTTTGTGTAGTTAATGTAGATGAATTAACGAATAAGCAAGTTATAAATAAAATCATTAAAGAAGTTGATAGAATAAATTGTAGTTTCTACATAGAGGATAAAGATGAAAGAAAACTGTAAACAAGTTTTGTGGGCAATTAATGAAAAGTGCCCATACGGTTGTAAATATTGTTATTTAAGCTTTGATGAAGGGCACAATCCATTAGTAAGAGGCAATTATCAAAATAATGAAAATACTTTAAAGTTTCTTGCAAATCCTACAATAAGAACAATTTTTCTTGCTGGCGCAGAACCATTGTTAAATGCTGATATTGTAAATATAATCAAAATGTTAAAATCGTTCAATAAACAAATAGTATTGTGTACAAACGGTATAATTACAAATAAAAATTTATGGAATGAGATATTATCAACAAATTTGGACGCAATTTCTTTTTCTCTAGATTCTCACAAAAAAGAATATAATGATTATGTAAGAGTTAAAAATAGCTGGCAATTAGTGATTAATAATATTTTGAATATAAAATCCATTATAAATCAACACAAACTAAAAACAAAAATTGGAGTTTATAGTGTAATAACAAAATTAAATTTGTCAGATTTATATAAAACATACGAGTTTTGTTCAAAAGAATTAAATCTTGACTATTATATTTATCAACCAATTACCCTACCACATCGACATCCAATGTATTCACAATTAGTGATAGATGAAACAGATTTAAAAGAATTGGAAAGTCAAATAAATAAAATAAACAGTTCAACATTAAAAACATATAAACCCAATAAGGATTATATTGAACTTATGTTTGCGGGTCTAAGGGGAAAAACTATTAAGAAATGTTTTATTAACAATAATTTTATTTTTGTTATGCCGGATGGTGTATATAGTCAATGCCCTTGTTTTGGTGCAAAAAGAGATATACGTAATTTAAAAGATACTGATAATGCTAATTTTAATCAGCTTATGGAGTGTAGTTGCTTTTCTGAAGAATGCACCAATATTTATCAATTATTAAATTTTAAGGAAATATTAGATGATAGATAAAGAATTTGTAAAGTTTTATAAAGACGAGATAGAAAATATTGATTGGGTTAAAAAGTTTGAAAATGAGTTAAAACTTAAATTCGATTCTAAATATGCAGTTGCTTGCTCTTCAGGCACAGCCGCTATACATTGCGCATTGCTTGCTTTAGGTATAAAAGCCGGAGATGAAGTTATAGTGCCCAATTTAACTGTAATTATGACTATTATGCCTTTATTGTATATAGGTGCAGTTCCAGTATTTGTAGATTGCGATAAGGATAATATAGATTTTGATTACAATGATTTAGAGACAAAGATAACAGATAAAACAAAAGCAATAATACCTGTTTATATGTGGGGATTGCCATATAATATAACAAAGCTAAATAATATAGCAAAAAAATACAAATTAAGAATAATTGAAGATGCTTGTCAAGCACAAGGTTCAAGATATAAAGATAAGTATTTAGGAACTTTTGGAGATATGGGATGTTTTTCTCTTAAAGATGGGAAATTAGTATCAGCTGGCGAAGGTGGTTACATATTGACTAACAATAAAAAATATTATACAAAACTGGTTAATCTAAGAAATCATCAAATTTCACAAAATCCAGATAATTCATTTAAAGATGTAGGATATAATTATAGGCTTACAAATATTCAAGCATATTTAGCCCTAGAAAGTTTAAATAATATCGATGCTAACTTATCACACAGAAAACATATTTGTAATAAGTTTTATAAAGAGATTAGTTGTATGGAAAATTTAAGTAAATTACAATGCGATTCAAATTATTTTTCCCCACTACTACTATTTAAAAACAACAGTTTAGAAAATATAAAAAGCTTATCTAAGGAAAAAATAATAAACAGTGTGGGTTCTTTTGGTTTAAGACCAGTAACTGAAAGAATTGCTATTAAAAGATATTTAAAATCTATAAATTATAATCATGGAATTAAAGTCATCAATTGTAAAAACTTGCTAAATAGATTGCTTGCTATTGCAATCAACAATAATTATAATGATATTAAGGTTAATATAGATATAAAAGAAATTAAAGGAGTAATAAATGAATAATAATTTAAAAGAACAAGCATTTATGGTGATAGATTTTGAAACGGTTACCCCTAAAGGAGTTCCTCCTGAACCTATTCAATTAGGATTAGTACAGATAGATAATTTGCAAGTTAGTCAAACAAAACAAAAATCTTGGTTTATAAAACCGCCGAGTTTTGCTCCTCTAACAAGATTTGATACCCAACAAACAGGCATTACAGAAAAAAATTTAGAAAATGCCAAGAATTCGAATGAAATTTTCAACTTACTTGAAGAAGTTTGTGGTAGAAATGACTATGTTTTTATAGCTCAAAATGCAACTTATGAATTGAGTATATGCAAAAGATTTTATGAGGGAAGAGATAAACTTAGCAAAATCAAATTTATTGACACAATTAAATTGGCAAAACTCGCTTTCCCGAATGAAAAAAGTTACAAGTTAGATAAATTGGCAGAATTGTTTTCTATTGAAATTCCTAAAACTAGACATACTGCTTTAACAGATTGCATATTAACTGGAGAAATATTTATTAAACTGGTAGAAAAACTAGGAATAAAAGATAAAGAAACACTACTAGATAAAGCGAGTATTAATTATGATAAATTTACTCAAATGTCGTTATTTTAAGGAGATACAAATGTTTAAATTATTAGATGAATTAAAAAATTACAAACCATATGACAATAAGGAACAAGAAGATGTGATAAAAATAACATCATTTTTAAAAAATAATACAAATTGTTATGATAGGTCAAATTTAGAAGGCCATATAACTGCAGGTGCGTTTGTTTGTGATAAGCAAGGCAATATTTTATTAAATCATCATAAAAAGTCTGGAATGTGGTTTCAGTTTGGAGGTCATAGTGATGGCGAAGAAGATAGTCTAAATGTTGCTAAAAGAGAAATTATGGAAGAAGCAGGAATTACTGATTTTGTATTAGGAACAAATTCCATTTATGATGTTGCAGTTATGAAAATTCCTTACAGCGCAAAGAAAAATGAACCTGAACATTGGCACTACGATGTTAATTTTTTGTTTATTGTTGATAATCATAATTATGAAATTTCTAACGAATCTATGGAAATTAAATGGGTTACTATTAATGAAGCATTAGATTTAGTAGACAAAAATGATTATGGTATGATTAGAATGATTAATAAATATAGAGAACTTTTAAGGTTGTAATACAAGAAAGGCCACAATGTATATTAGTTGTGGCTTTTATGTTGTTTAAATTGAATTAACAATACTATAAAATGTGGCAAAATAAAAGTACTTAAAGTAAAATGGTTTGAAAATGAGGACGAATGTGCTATAATCTAAAAATAGGAGATAGTATGGCAAGGTCGAACAAAGGAAAATGTCGTGCGCAGCGATTTGCTACTGCGGTTGCGTGGCTAGTTATGTGCGCGTGGTTGTTTGCAGGCGTGGCGACAGCAAGTGTGGGTATTTTTGAAAACAAAAATGCAAACTATAATATGCAAGCAAGCGGCTTGAGCGCAAGCGAAATTTCAGTGCGACAAGTGAGAACAGTGGGCGACGCTTCGTTTTGCGCAAACTTCAACCGCAATGACGTGTCAAACATTCATATGAACTATGCAGTAATTGCGGGCAGCGAAACTGAAGTCAATGAAAAGATAAAAAGTTCAGTCGTCAGCAAAGTCGAAAGGTATGCAAAGTCTACATTTAACAAAAGTTATTTTGTTATGGGCTTGATACAATTTTCACTGACTGAGGACGGTGCGCCGATGACCGATTTTTCGGATTTAGCAAGCGTCGAAATGGAAATAACGGTTTCAAACAACGCAAAGAATGCAAAAGATTCATACCGCGCAATTTTTGTCAAGACTGATTCTGCAACCGAAAGCGCGATTGTCAGCGGTTCATATGATTTGCTTGACGAAATCGACGCGCAAACATTTGCTGGCAAAAATGTTTCGTGTAGAGAGAACGGCAAGACAAGCGGCGGCACAAACTGCTTGCTGACTATTGATGCGGACAGTGACGGATTCATTTTTCTAATGAATGTGGGCAATCCGCAAAGCAGCACAGGGCTAATAATAATGATTGTGGGCATCGTGTTGAGTGCGGTTTTGTTGATTGTCATTTTGCAAATCTTCCGCAGTTACAAGCGCGAAAAATTGCGCATCGCTTCAAACGGCAAGTACAACGCGAGCGAAATCAAGGAAGCGCCAAAACAAATGACGACGGCGGGCGAGAGTTTAAGTGCAACAAGTTCGACAACAGTCAGTACGCAAACTACGGCTGCAAGCAGCACTGCGCTGCCGAAAAAGCCAAGCGCGCCACCAAAAGCACCTGCTAAGCCGAAATTGCCGAAAAAAGATTGATTTAGTCATTAAGTGTAGCAAAAATTGTCATTATATGTATCAAAATGCATCATTAAGTGTATCAAAAATTGAAATAGACTAAAAATAAAAAAGGAATTAAACATTATAAATAGGGGTAGCAAAGAAAATGAAAGTAGTGATAGTGACAGATGCCACAAGGGCATTTGGAATTGATATGGTTTCGGAGTTATGTCGCGAGGGATATTTTGTTATCGCGATTGCGCGCGATGCAAAGGAGAGCGAGTTTATCAAAAAGACGGTTACGCACCGCTATGATTTTGCGCAAATTGAAACGTTTGTTGGTTCGTATGACAGCATACGTTCGCTGCGTCAAGTGGTTTTGAACATTCGCTTGCTTGCGACGGAGCATAAGTTTAACGGAATTTACGCGATACTATGCAATCAAGAGCGCGTGTATCCTGAGTTCAAGTACAATGAGGACAAGATTGAGCGCACTTTTATGGAAAATTACTTGACAAACATTTTTCTTGCTGAGTCGTTGCTTGATTTCCTGCAAAACGAGAAGGACAGCCGTGTTATTTTGCCGACGCTGCCACAAAACCAATTAGTTGGCATTAATATGGCGGACATTTATCGCGAGAGGTCGTACGACCCGCAGAGCGCAATTAGGCAATGCAAGTTTGCAAACGCGATGATGGCGGGGCATATAAATGCGGCGCTCAATGTGGGCGAGAATCCTGTGCGCGCGATACTATACGAGGCGCGCGACGTTGCGACGGATGAGGAACTTGACAAAGAGAAGCCGCAGGGCAAGTTTGCGCGAATGTTCAACAAGCCGACGGAATTTGAAGTTTTGATGAACACGATTATTGCGACTGTCAATGATAAGTCGCGTGGTGGCGTTTGCTACAAGGCGTCCAAGCCGATTGCGGCACCTGCTGTTTGCGCTAACAAGGATTTGTGCGAGAAGTTTTGGCTGCTTAGCGAAAAAATCTCCAAGCTCAAATACTTCGACTAGCGGGCGGGGATAGCCCCGCTGCTGCAGGCACTGTCCTTACAAGCAAGTTGCATTCGTGGGCGGCAAAGTCAATTTTATTCACTTGCTTTTGTTCTCGCGGGCGCACGGCTGTGGGTATTTTCCCTACACGCAAATTACTTGTATCGTGTGACATATTTGGTGGCGCTGTATAGCAGGCTGTAGATACAAGCGGGGATAGCCCCGCTGCTGGTGCGATAGCGCACGGCAGTGGGTACTGTTATAAAATTAAAGGTAAATCCAAGAAAACGGAAAATAAATAAAGGAGGTTGGCGCGCACAAAAGAGTGGTGCGCGCGAAAGAATATGTTTGTAGAT
>JBNMHN010000040.1:0-10666 GCA_050872805.1 Clostridia bacterium | reverse complement strand
GAAGCAAAACGCTTCAAATTTAGGAGGCAAAATGAAAGAAAGTTTAATTTTTGGAATGATGGTTGGTATGGTTTTTGGCGCATTCCTTGCACAAACTTGCGAACCTGTACAAAAAGCAGTACAAAAAGGCAAGCAAGAACTCAAAAAACAAGTTCAAAAACTCTAATCAATCACAAAGGCACAACTAAATGTGCCTTTTTCTTTTATAATACATCCTATTTACCGCTTGTCAACTTGTTTAAAACATAATTGTCCAAGTACTCCTGCAAAAATGGATACTTGTTCGTTGGATTTTTGTCATTGTAGTTCAAATCAAATCGCAACAAATATCTATCAAAATCTCCATTGAAGCCACTTTCAAACAAGTTAAGCATTTTTTCTTTGTCATTTTCTTTTTCCACAATATGTAGCAAAACGACATCACCACGCTTGACGTGTTCCAAAAATGCCATCATTGCTTGATTGTTGTTGAGCCAATCTTTTTGTCCGAAAATTGCTTTCGTCAAATCCTCAGAAAAAATGTCTTTCTTTGCAACGGCTATGATATTTGCATCAGTATTAATCAATTGAAGCCCAAAAACGCCCTTCTTTCTCTTTTTGTAGGTGAAAGCAATCGCTAAAATTTCCCACTCATAACTCGTTTTTTGCGACATTAATGTGCAAATATCATTAGCAAACTTTTGTATATCAATCAACCCGCCAACAAACAAAGTATCCTGATACTTTGCCATATTAGAACTAATACCTGCAATTTCATTGTTCAAAGAGTCATAATACTGGCTATAACGCTCTTTAGTTTTTTCACTAAACGCTTTTATTTCCTCGTACTCCTGTTGTTGCAAATTCTTTTTTTCCTTCAGTTTAGCAAACAAATCTTGACGCTCCTTGAAAAGGATGTCAAAGATTTCATTATAGTCCGCCATTTCAACCTCCAAATTTGCAATTAGTAATCGAGTTCAATATGCCCGTAATCATTATCGTGTCTACGGTAAACAACATTTACCTTACCAGTTTCCGCATTCAAGAAAACATAGAAATCGTGGTCAGTAAGTTCAAGACTACTGATTGCATCCTCAACAGTTGTTGGGTCGAGTTCAAACTTTTTGACTCTTGAAACTTTGCTTTCAACAACCTTTGGTGCATCAGCCAAAAATTCAAATTCAGAACTATCAAATGAAGCAGCCTTGAATCTATCTTTCATCTTGTCTTTGTTCTTGTAAACTTGTCTTTCAATTTTTGAAAGTGCAGTGTCAATGTTTACATACATATTATCACTTGCGACTTCACTTCTAAAGAAAGTATTTTTATCTTTAATGGAAATTTCCATTTTATAAAAACCATTTTCAAACTTACAATAGACTTGAGCGCGTGCGTCGGCATTAAAGTATCTATCTAATTTTTCAATTTTCTTTGTAATAATTGTTTTTAGTTTTTCACTAACATTATAATTTTTTGACAGAATTTCTATTTGCATTTTTCACCTCATATAAAAACTATCATAGTTTACCAAAATAAACAGCATTTAGCAAGCAAATTGCCCCTATTATTGCATATTTTTGGTTATTTTCCTGCTTTTTTCTTTAACTTTTGCAATGATTCATTGCATTTTTTGATGATTTCTTCTACATTGATACCTTTTGCAAACTTGCCGTTCTCATACAAAATTTCGCCATCAACCATTGTCATTTTGACATTTTGCGGCTGGCAACAATACACAACGTTTGAAATTGCGTTGTTGAGTGGCTGCATATTGATTGCTTTTGAATCTATTCGCACAAGGTCGGCCTTGTACCCTTCTTTTATAAGCCCGACATCATTGAGCCCGACTGCTTTTGCACCGTTTAATGTTGCCATTTTGAGTGCTTGGCACGCAGGCACAATACTTGGGTCGCTATAATTACCCTTTTGCAAAACCGATGCAAGGTATAATTCTCTAAACATATTAATTGAATTATTGGAAGCGGCGCCGTCCGTTCCAAGACATACATTAATGTCATTCATTAGATAACTTTGGACAGGTGCTACGCCGCTACCAAGTTTTAGGTTACTTGCAGGACAGTGCGCTACCGAAACACCGTGCTGTTGCAAAATGATATAGTCGTCCTTATCAATATGCACTCCGTGCGCAATAAGGCACGGACGCTCAAAAAAGCCGATTTCTTCAAGGTACTGAACAGGTGTTCTATTCCTTTTGGTAAAACATTCGCCCACTTCGGTCAGCGTTTCGGCAAGATGAATGTGGAGCGGCAGTTTGAAGTCATTTGCAAAAAGCAAAGTATCTTCTAGTTGTTTTTCATCAAGCGCGTAAATTGAATGTGCGTATCCTATATAATTTATTCTATCATTGAAAAATTTTGTTCTCAAGGATTTTAAGGTGTTTGTTAAGTATTCCCTGCGGTCTTGAGACGATGTATCAGTTGCTTCAACAGCACATATTAAGCGCGTACCAACATCAATGTTTGCTTGTATAATTGCATCATTGAAAAAATAGGCGTCTAGGTTTGTAGTAATACCGCTTTGCAAGCCTTCAAGAAGTCCAAGAATTGTACCCCAATATACATCCTCGTATGTTAGCCCTTTTTCAATCACAAGCATATTGTCAAACAGCCATTCTTCAAGCGCAACATCGTCCTTTAGCCCTCTAAAAAGCGTCATTGCGTTGTGTGCGTGAGCATTGACAAACCCTGCAAGCAAAATATCCCCCTCAAAATCAATTTCGCGCTCCGCTTGAAATGGCACGCAAAACAAATTGTTGTCATCGCCAACAAATGTTATTATTCCATTTTCAATGCAAACCGTTTGTCCAAACCTTATTTCATTTTCATCAAGATTGAATAGCGTTGCATTTTTGATTTTTATATTCATTAACACCTCTATACAATGGATATATCCTATTTTGTGTTCAAAATTTTGTCCGCAATGTACAAACCGTGCGCCGCTGCGTGACTAAGACTGCGCGTGAACCCGCCACCATCACCGATTGCATAGATTTGTTTGCATCCATTAATTTCAAAATCTGTTGTTTCAGGGCGCGTCGCATAATACTTGCATTCAATGCCATAAAGCAAAGTGTCCATATTTGCCGTGCCCGGCGCAATTTTATCAAGCGCATAGATAGTCTCGACAATATTGTCAAGTTGTCTCTTTGGCATACAAAGCGCAAGATCGCCCGGAACAGCGTCAAGCGTTGGAATCGTCGTTGATTCCTTCAATCTTTCTGGCGTTGTTCTGCGTCCTTTCACCAAGTCACCAAACCTTTGAACAAGTACGCTACCACCACTAATTTTGTTCGCAAGTGACGCAACGTACCTAGCATATTCAATAGGCGCTTTGAATGGTTGCGTAAATGTGCTAGTCGACAAAAGTGCAAAATTACTGTTCTTTGTCTTTTTGTCCTCCTGAGCGTAGCTATGCCCATTGATTGTCAAAACGCTGTCGGTGTTTTCCATTACAACGTGACCGCGTTCATTAAAACAAAACATTCTCACAACGTCGCCATATGCTTTCGTCCTGTACCATACTTTAGGCTCGTAGATTTGTTTACTAAATTTTTCCCAAATTATGGACGGCAATTCGACGCGAACACCAAGGTCAACTTGATTATTGTTGCATTCGACGCCGTTTTTGTCGCACCAACCTCTAAAATCTTGACTTCCAGCACGTCCGACGGCAAATACAATATGTTTGCCAACAACTGAAACTTCAGTATTTTGATAGTTAAACAAAACCGTATTCGTGCTTTTGTCAACGTCAAAAACTTTTGCACGTGTCAAAATTGTTATTTTTGTTTTTAAATACTCAATCAATTTGAGCATTGTGAAATAGTTGTTGTCAGTTCCCAAATGCTTCAAATCTGTTTGCTTTAGGTGTAAGTCATATTGCAAGCATTCGCGCTTTAATTCGTCATTTGGATGAAAGACTTTCGTAGTCGCGCCAAACTCGACCAAAACATCGTCCGCTTGTTTTATATAGGAAAGCACAGTTTCTTGTGGAAGAAAATCAGTCAACCAGCCACCATACTCAGTGCCAATAACATACTTTCCGTCACTAAATGCGCCAGCACCAGCCATACCACTCATTATAGCACAGTTTGGGCATTTGAGGCAGCCGCCTTTACCTTTGTTGACTGTAATTAAGGGGCATTTTCTATCCGCTAAGTCGTTACCCTTTTCCAAAAGCAAAATTTTCAATTTTTCATTCGCTTTACTCAACTTATATGCGGTCATAATGCCGCCAATTCCCCCACCAATTATAACAACGTCATAACTCTCTAATATACCGTCCATATTATCTCCATTTTTTCATTTGTATTATTTATTTGATAAATTACGAATTGAATTTATAGATTGCACTGATTTTGTCGCCGCTTTTATTCACTGACAAACTTTTTCCCTTGCCCTGCTTTTTGTCAGGGAAAAATTCTTTGAACTCGCGTTTGACAAATTCATCATTTCCGCTAAATTTGACAACATAAATAGGAGTCGAATTAGTTACGTCAGCAAAAATAATTTCATCATTATCAAGCATTGCAAAAACTTTTGAGCCCTTTCGCCCTTTCTTTGACAATTCAATATTGCCTAGATTGAATCGCTTGCCAAACCCTTTCTTTGTCGCCAAAACAAGTTCACCAATCATAGGAATGCTGGAAGCATAAACAATGTAGTCATTTTCACTCAAGGTCATTGCTTTGACGCCTAGACTTACTCTCCCAATTAGTGAAATTTCGCCAATATCACAATTGAGCGCAAGCCCCTGCTTTGTAATCATTAAAAGCGTTTCACCTTTGACAACTTTGCATACATTTACAACTGCGTCACCCTCTTTGAGTTTTATTGCTGAATATAATTGCTTTGAAAGTGAATATTCTGAAAGATTTGTTCGTTTTGCCATACCAAGTTTTGTGACAAACAATAATTCATCCTTGCTCTTTTCATCGACCTCAAACATTGAAACAAATTTTTCATCTACATCAAGTTCTTTGCAGATAGAACGCAAAGTTGCGCCTTTATCGCGCCATTTGACTTCTTTCAAATCTTCAACATTAATTCTAACTGCATTGCCCTTGCTTGTAAATGCAACAAGCGCTTTGTCAGTTGTTGTTTTCATAATGTTGTAATTTAGTTCGCTTTCAGTTATTTGCGGGTTATATTCCTTAACAGTTGTTTCAAAGTGCTTTGGCTGCATTCTCTTAATTGTGCCGTTTTGCGTCAAAGCGACATAAGTATCCTCAACGACTTTATTTGCCTCCAAAATACTATCAACGTCAATTTCATTGAATGCTTTAACAATTTTTGTCATTCTTGGCATACTATGACGACGTTTGATTTCAAGCATTTCTTCTTTTATCGTTTCAAGTTGCAATTTCTTAGAATTAAGAATAGCAGTCAATTTTTGAATCAAAATTCGCAATTCTTCCATTTCTTGCTCAATCTTATAAACTTCAAGGCTTGTCAAGCGCGCAAGTCGCATATCTAAGATTGCTTGCGCTTGCTTTTCGGAAAGCAAGAACCTTTCGCGCAAACGTTGCTTTGCCTCCGTCGTTGATTTACTTGTTTTTATAATTTGAACGACCTCGTCAATATTGACGATTGCAATGTGCAAACCTTCCAAAATGTGTAGGCGCTCCTTTGCATTGTTTAAATCAAACTTTGTGCGTCTTACAATAATTTCAACTTGATAATTGAGGTAGTATTTCAAAATTTGCATCAAACTTAATTGCTTTGGTTTGCCGTCCGCAATTGCAACCATATTAATACCAAAACTTGATTGCAAATCACTATATTTAAACAACAAATGTAAAATGTCGGTTGGATTGTACCCTGCTTTTACTGTAATGACAGCGCGCATACCCTTTCTATCCGACTCATCCTTGATGTCTTGGATGCCGAGCAGCACGCCTTTCTTGTCCTCACGAATGTCCGCAATTTTTGCGAGCAATGATGCTTTGTTCTTTTGATACGGAATTTCGCTGATGACAATATTCGTTTTGCCCGCGCCCGCATCCTCAAACGCCGTTTTAGCGCGAACAGTAATTTTCCCGCGCCCCGTTTCATACGCTTGATAAAGTTCATCCGTCGAAATAATTCCACCCGTCGGAAAGTCAGGTCCCTTGATAATCTTCATCATATCTTTTAGCGTGATGTTTGGGTGTTCAATCAGCGCAACAACGCCGTCGATAACCTCATTTAGGTTGTGTGGCGGAATATTTGTCGCAAGCCCGACCGCGATACCCATAGCGCCGTTTACCAATAGATTTGGAAATCTACCCGGTAGCGTGTCAGGCTCTTTCAAAGAGTCGTCAAAGTTGAAACTCCAGTTTACGGTGTCTTTCTCAATGTCGCGCAATAGTTCTAGCGCAAGCGGCGCAAGTTTCGCCTCAGTATATCTCATTGCCGCCGCACTATCACCGTCGATTGACCCAAAATTTCCGTGTCCTTGAACAAGAACACCGCGCATATTGTATGGTTGCGCCATACGCACCATTGCGTCATAAACGGATGTGTCGCCGTGCGGGTGATATTTACCCAAACAATCGCCAACAACTTTAGCACACTTGCGGTATGGCTTGTCTGGTGTCAACCCTTGCTCAATCATTGTGTACAATATCCTGCGCTGTACAGGCTTGAGCCCATCCTCAACACGCGGCAAAGCCCTGTCAAGCAAAACAAATTCACTATATGGAATCATTGAGTTGTGCAAGACTTCGTCAATTGATTGCATTTGATAACCGCTATGACCGCCGTCATTATGTTTTTTATTCTTAAATTCGGTATTTTCGTAATCCATTTTACTACTCATTCGCTCCTTTGCATTTCTTGTTCTAATACTAACGGACTGAACATTGTCAGTTTCCGCCATAATGTTATTACTCTCAGTGTAATCATCTTCAGCGGTTACTTCCTTTGCTTGTTCTATCTCATTATCTTTTATCTCGGTATATTCTCTTTCGCTGTATTCGTCATCCCCGTTTTCGTCATCATCATTTTCATTATCACTATTTGTAGTACTTTCATTTGTGCAAGTTTCTATAGTTTCAGTATTATTGAAATCTAAATCTTCACCCTCATCACAACCGCCGTCTATTTCGTTTTCATTTTCATTATAATCTATACTATCAGTATTGTCGGTATCATTTGTATTTTCTTCTATTGTGCTTTCTTCACTTGTTGTGCTTTCTTCTTCTACTGAGTGTTCTTCTACACTATAATTGCTATCGGCATTATTATTAATACTGTAACTATCTATACAATTATCTTCATATTCAGTGTTAATGCTATTATCTTCATACTCACTACTTGTAGTATTATTGCTATTATCTTCACTCACAGCATTATCACTATCTTCATCCCTATGCTCACTCACGCCTAAAGAGTCTAGGTAATCTTGTTCAAACATACTATATTGCCCCTCACAGGGTTCATTGTCTATTTCGGGTTCTTCCTCAGTTGGTTCATTTACTGGAAGTTCGAATATAGACATTTGCCCGTCAATGGGGTCGTTTCTAAACTCGTCATCAGTTTCGTCGTCGTCAAACAATCTAGTCTTTCTCCTTTGCTTGATGTGGTGTGAATATTGATAATAGTGCTTAGCCTATCTATGATACATTATTTATTCTTTATCTTTTCAAATTCGTCTGGTTGTTTATTGAAGTTTGCGTATTCCGATATATATTGCTTTCTTGAGTCTATGTCGTCTCCCATAAGGGTAGTAATCATCTTTTCCGCTTCTGCTGCGTCCTCTATAGTAACTCTAATCATTGTGCGGTTCTTTGGCTCCATAGTAGTCTCCCATAGTTGTTCGGGATTCATTTCGCCTAGCCCCTTGTATCTTTGCACGTCATAGCCTTTCCCAAAACTATTTGCTATCTCTCTAAGTTCACTATCACTATAAGCGTATTTAACTTCATTTTTCTTTGCAATCTTGTATAGTGGTGGAACTCCTATATACACGTGTCCGTCTATTACAAGTTGTCTCATATATCTATAGAAGAATGTCAACAGTATTGCTCTAATGTGCGCGCCGTCTTGATCAGCATCCGAAAGAATGATAACTTTGTCATATTTCAAGTCGTCGACATTAAAGTCCTCGCCGATACCTGCACCTAGTGCCGTAATAATCATTCGTATTTCTTCATTCTGCAAAACCTGTTCAAGGCGCTTTTTCTCAACATTAAGAGGTTTGCCGCGTAATGGCAAAATTGCTTGGAACGAACGGTCACGTCCTTGCTTTGCGCTGCCGCCCGCACTATCTCCCTCTACAATAAACAATTCATTGATTTTGGCGTTTCTTCCGCTGCAAGAGGAAAGCTTACCGATAAGCGCGGTTGCTTCAAGACTATTCTTTGCACGCGTGAGTTCCTTTGCTTTTTTGCTGGCGATTCGTGCGTGCGCTGCTACCTTTCCTTTGTTGATGACCGCTTCAAGCGTTTTTTTGTTATCCGCTTTTTCCATTATCGCAAGCAAGTGCGTATATACAAGGTTTTCTACTTCAGTCTTTGCTTCAGGGTTGCCAAGTTTTGTTTTTGTTTGTCCTTCAAACTGGACATTTTTCATTTTCACGGACAAAACCGCCGTCAATCCCTCGCGATAATCTTCGCCCATAAGGTTTGCTTCTTTCTCTTTCAAAAAACCTGCTTCACGCCCAGCGTCGTTCAAAACACGCGTAAGGGCGGTTCTAAAGCCCGTTTCGTGCGTTCCGCCCTCGGATGTCGAAATGTTGTTTACATAACTAAATATGTTTTCAACGTATGCGTCCGTGTGTTGTAGGGCACATTCAATCTTTACCTTATCTGATTGCGCTTCAAAGTAAATAGGCGGATTGTATAGCGCGTTTTTGCCCTCATTGAGGTAATTGACAAAATCCTTGATGCCGTTGTCGAATTTATAAGTCTTGCTTAAGTATGAGCCGTCCTCATTAGTCACATTTTCGTCAATTAATTCAATTGTAGCACCTTTATTTAGGTAGGCATATTCTTTGAGACGCTTTGCAATTACGTCGAAACTAAAGTTTATTGTTTCAAAGATTCGCGCGTCAGGCTTGAATCTAACAAATGTGCCTGAACCATTTGTGGCACCTAAGCAACGTAATGGGCTTTTGACTGTTCCGCCAAGGATTTTGCCTTTCTCATTAGGAACTGAGTTGAACACAATTTTATATTTCTTTCCGTTTTTGCAAGTGACAACTTCAAGCCATTCGCTGAGCGCGTTTGTAACTGACGCGCCGACGCCGTGCAAACCACCTGAGAAATTGTAGTTGTCGTTGTTAAACTTTCCGCCCGCGTGCAACTGCGTGAAAACCACTTCGACGCCCGAAATACCTAATTGCGGATGTTTGTCGACGGGGATACCGCGTCCGTTATCTTGAACTGAAATTGACCCGTCCTTGTACATCTTGACGACGATTTTGTCGCCAAATCCGTTTGCAATTTCGTCGATTGAGTTGTCGACAATTTCCCAAATCAAGTGGTGAAGCCCTTTTGAACTCGTTGTACCTATATACATACCGGGGCGCAGACGGACTGCTTCGAGCCCTTCCAAAACCACAATATCTTTTGAATTATACTCTTTCAATTCCTACCTCCAAACACACAATTTTAGTAGATTATAACACAATATTTCTAATTTACAAACTATTTTTGACTTTTTTTTCGCCATTAAAACACACAAAAACGCAAAAAAACGCGCCAAAAAATCTTTGGAGCGTTGAAAATTAAAAAATTCATTTTATGGCAGAATATCTGCTAGTGACGCATTTGTGCGTCTGTGCGCTTTGATTGCTTTCACAATTTTCGGCAACAATTTTTTAGCGGACATCCCCATATCGTCGATGACATCGACAGCCTTGCCGCTTTCGCCGAATGTAGATAAGTTCAAAACTTCGTCATTTTCGCCCAAGAATTGATTATACACATCATCGTTAGAGAGTTCGACAAAAACTTTGACCGCATCAGGAGATAGCACTTGCTTTTGGTATTTTTTTGTTTGCTCCTTAAAAATCTCGACACACGGCATAGAGACGACGCGCGCGGAGTAGCCTTTTTTGAAGAGCATATCGCGAAGTTCAGTGCAAGTCGCGACTTCACTGCCGCTTGCGACAAGTGTAACATCAAGTCTTTCAAGCGGCTCTTTCAATAGAATATATCCGCCTTTCATTGCAAGTTCGACATCACTATTTTGACATTTTATGTCTTGCCTAGAAAGAACCATAACAGTTGGCTTGTTTGGATTGTTTAGATAAGTCGCAAACGCTGAAACAGTTTCGCGCGTGTCGCACGGGCGGAACACTATTGTGTTTGGGATTGCGCGCAAGCCTGCAAGTTGTTCAACTGGCTGGTGCGTTATGCCGTCCTCGCCAACGGCAATGCTGTCGTGTGTGAGAATATACAACACGTCAAGCCCCATAATTGCGGACATTCGCAAACTTGGCTTGAGGTAGTCGGAAAATACGAAAAATGTCGAACAAAATGCTTTGTATGCGCCATATAATTGGATGCCGTTGCAAATGGCCGCCATTGCGTGTTCGCGTATGCCAAAATGGATATTGCGTCCGTCGATTTCGGCACTAAAATACGGCTCGTTTTCAAAATATGCTTTTGTTGACGGCGCAAGGTCGGCGCTGCCGCCGATTAGATTTTTTAAGTCATCTTTCAAAAAATTGAGAACTTTTC
>JBNMHN010000039.1:0-10776 GCA_050872805.1 Clostridia bacterium | reverse complement strand
GCTTTCTATGATGGTTATCGCTCGGTGGGATAGCCCGCGGCTGCAGGTACTTTCCCTACGCCTAAGTAATTTACGCGGACGGCGAACGCAAGTGCTTTCTATGCTGGTTATCGCTCGGTGGGATAGCCCGCGGCTGCAGGCACTTTCCCTACAATTAATTGAGTTATAACCTTACCATAAAAAAGGATGTTCTTTTTATCAGTTGCTTGGTGGTGGGGCGTGTATTTTGGTTGCAATTTGGATAGAATTGTTATATAATAGTTTTGATAGGTAGATGAATGAATAAAGAAAAAGGTAGTGGCGCGCCGCAAGAAATGCGCGAACGTGAAAAAGAGATTGAGGCGTATCAAGGGATGTGCGAGTGCGATTATGTGAGTTACAACGCAAATTCGGTTGTGGCGAGAAATCGCCGTCGCACGCGCGCGCTTGCCATTGTTTTGTCGGTTTTGTTTGTGCTGATTTCGGGCTTCATTATGCTGTGTATGTTCGCTGAGCGCGTGTACATTTACACGGGCGTTGAGGGGCCGTCGATGCAGCCGACAATCAATGCCGATTCGCCAAACACGAGCGAGCCGTATGATTATGCGTACATCAACACGTACCAAAAGGGAACATATGGCGACATCATTGTCATCAAGCACATTAATGCGGGCGGCGAGGTTCGCTACGTCATCAAGCGCCTTATCGGTATGGCGGGCGACACGATTACGATTGATAACACTGACGCGTCGGTTACAAAGGTTTACCGCAATGGCGAACTTTTGGTTGAGGATTACATCAAGGCGGCTAAGTTCAACGGCATTGGCGGAACGGTGGGCGCGCGCACGGGCGTGACGAGTGTCACTGTTCCTGCAAACGGAATCTTTTATATGGGCGACAACCGCAACAACAGTGATGACTGCCGCAACTATAGTTACAACGAAACGCCGTATTGCGAAACGACTGCCAACATTATTGGGCGCGTCGACTACATTGTTCCAAACGGGGTCAAGGACGACGGCAAGGATGCGGAACGCTTATTTGCGGGCATTCGCGAAATCATTAAATCAATTTTTTAGATATGAAGAATAAATCCTTATAATATATTGTATGTATTTTAAATTAAGGAAAACCTTATAAGGATAAAATATAAAGGTGATGTGTTATGAAAAAAGTGAAAGCACAAATCAAGAGCGAAACGAGAGTCAAAAGTATGCTTGATTTTTCAGATGATGAAGAAAATGTAAATGGGGACGTTGTTGCAAAAAATGACAGTATACCAGCAAAAAAAAGCGAGAATATTGCCGAAAATGGTAACATACCTGCACAAAATGACGTTAATGATGCTGTAAATTTTGATAATAATGACGACATTATTAATGAAAATGATGTTACAACTGCTAAAAATGCTAACGGGCGCGGTTCAAGCGAGTTCGTAGAAAATGACGGCGCCAAAGAAAATCGTGCTGCGGCGGAAAACAACGGCGTTGTGGTACTCAACCGCAAGCGCGGCGATGTCGTTGTTTCGGGGCAGGCTGAGGATGAGACGGACGAGCAGGTTAGTGCGGAAGCGGAAGTTCCAAAATCGCGCCACGTTGTCGAGGTTGAGAGCAAGACATATGGCGGGGCGGACGACGGCGCGGACGGACAAGCGGCGCGCGGCAAGAGAACGTTCAAGGACTATATGAAAAGTGTGGGCACGACGATTGCGCAGGGCTGGGATACGTTCATCAACAAAAAAGGCGCGGTTAGATTTTTGGCAATCATTGCCGTTTGCATTATGCTGACGATTGCGCTTGTCATTTATTCGGCGTCACAGCGCACGAATTTCAAGGACATTGTCAACGGCACGTGCTACGCGTTTGTTTACGACGCGGGCGAAATCACGGGCGCGGGCAGTTATAACAAAGTTAAGATTGACACGCTGACAAAAAACACGCCTAGCGAAAATATGTGCAAAAACTACAGCACGCTTGAACTTATCGGCAAAAACAAGAAAAAGTCAATCAATATTGAAACTATTAGTTTTGGGCTTTACACGGGCAGCGCGGATGTGACTATTGTCATCGACCTAGCAATATATGTTGGCGAGGAAAAGATTTGGGCGCTTGACGCGCCGAAATCGGTGGACGCAAAGCAGCGCATTGGCAACGGGGTTGAATTTCAAATTGGGCAAAGTTTCGACTTTCGCGGCGCAACAAGCATTCGTATGACTTTTGCGTGCTACGACACGACCGCCTACGGCAAGTTTGGCACGGACGCTGACCGCATTAATCCGCAGTTTGCCATTTACAAACTTGCATACACCAAATAGCATTGGTGGCAAACGCCACAGGTGCAGGTACTGCCTGTTTCATAATGCTGACGCCGTGCAAGCCTGAGGGCGCGATACCGCACGCGAAGCACGCGGTTCGCGAGATTCCTACGCTTCATCAAACCCTACTACGCGGGTTTGATTTTCGCTCTGAATGACAATGGAGTCAGTACTAATACCCACTTTAGCAATGTTGTTTTAATTAAAGAAAAGCCTTACAATATAATGATTGGTTTTGTTATTAGAATACAACCTTTTCGACAGCGGCAGCATTCATTGCATTCCCATTTTATGATTGACAAAGCGGAAAAAGTGTGCTACAATATAGCCATAGGGGAGTGGGGCGAGTAATGGAAAGTGTGGTTTTTAATGCCAAAGTTGTTGGCGGCGAACAATGCACACACGCGGTCATTGCGCCGCTAGTGGATGATTATCTCAATCACTTGACTATTTTGTCAAGCGGGCTGGCCATTTGCGAGTATGCAAATGCGGTTGTTCTCACGTCAAAGCAATATGACGGAACACACCTTATGTTAGTTTTGGTTGCGGATTCATATGATTTTGACAGGACGGTTGGCATCGTAAACGGAGTTCACGGCAGGCTAAAGCAACGTGTTATCACGCCAAAGTACAATGATTGTCACAATGAGGTATTTCATTGTGAACAATATTTTAACCCTGAGAACATATCTTTTGTGCTTAAGTTGAGGCAAGATGTTATTGATAATGTCTTGGACGACAATTTAAAGTATTGTTATGTTTTGAAAGATGTGCGAAAACAAATTGTAGACGGAACGTACAAAATGCCGTCTTGCTATGACATTCAAGCAGCGTTTATGGACGTTGTTCGTGGAGTCAGGGCGATGCCTTCGCGCGCTCCTATGAGTGAGGCGGACATTGAGCATAGGCTCAGTGATGAGGAACTGCGCGTCATCTACGCAAAGCCCGCAAATGTGTTCCGCAAAGCCGAGCGCGTGGCGAAAAGTGGTGCGACAAACAAGCCGTACATTGCGGCGTTTGACGGCAATCACTTAGACGTGGCAGCAATGTCCAACCAAACAATTTCGGTTGATGATGAAATTGAAGAAATGCTTGCGCACCAGATGTGCATTAGCAAGACTACGGCGCGCCAAACTTCGCTTGAGGACTTTGAGCGCTAAGGTTTTGCACGCTTTAGGGGCTTTGATTTAAAGAACTATTATAAATTATAAGAAAAAACATCCTGCGTTGTGCAGCTTTGCAACGTGGGAATTTTTTTAGGAGGATAAAATGAAGACAAACAGGAAAGTATTTATTGGTGGCGCGTGGCCGTATGCAAACAATTCGCTACATTTTGGACACTTGGTTGCGCTACTTCCGGGCGATGTTATAGCGCGCTATCACAGGCAGTGTGGCGACCGAGTCGTGTATGTTTCGGGCTCCGACTGTCACGGCACGCCGATAACGCTGCGTGCGCAAAAGTTGGGGGTTACGCCGCAGGAAATTGCGGAACATTATTATAAGGAAGCGTGCAATGTGTTTAATGCACTTGACTTTACGTATGACGTGTATACAAAGACGTATAGCGAGTTTCACTACAAAAAAGTGCAAGAGTACATCAAAAAAATTGACGAAAACGGTTATCTTTATGAGAAAGATGAGCCAGAGGACTACTGTGAGCATTGCCAAAAGTTTTTGGCTGACCGCGATGTTGTGGGAACGTGTCCGTTCTGCGGCGGCGAGTCGACGGGCGACCAGTGCGACAGTTGCTACAGCGCACTAACGCCGGATATGCTCGAGGACAAGCACTGCAAGACGTGCGGCAATCCTACCACGTTGCGCAACAACAGACATATGTACTTTGCTTTGTCAAAATTTGAACAACAACTCAAAGATTTTGTTGCGGCGTATGGCAAAAATTGGCGCCAAACGGCAATCAACGAAACGAACAAGTACATCAACGAGGGTTTGCGCGACCGTGCAATTACGCGCCAACTTAATTGGGGAATACCAGTTCCGTTTGAGGGTTTTGAGGACAAGCGCTTGTATGTTTGGATTGAGGCGGTGTTTGGGTACTTGACCGCGGGCGAGCAGGCTTGCGAAAAGTTGGGGTACGACTTTGACGAGTTTGTCAAGGGCGAGGATACGCTCACGTATTATTCACACGGCAAGGACAACGTGGTTTTCCACACTGTCATTTGGCCAGCACTGCTTGAGGCGCTCAAGGGCGGGTATACATTGCCGAAATACATTGTTTCGTGCGAATTTATGAATATGAACAACGCCAAAATGAGCAAGAGCAAGGGCAATTATATGACTGTCAATTCGCTCATCGAGCAGTTTGATTCGGATACGATAAGGTATTACTTTATTTTGAATAATCCTGAGCGCAAGGACAGCAATTTTTCGCTCGACGATTTCATCAACATTCACAACAAGCACCTTGTTGGCGGGTTGGGAAATTTTGTCAACCGCAATCTAGCGTTCTTGGTAAAGAAGTTTGGCGGGAAGATTCCGCACGAGCCGATTTCAAAGGTGGTTGAGGACGAGACGTTGCGCGTGTATGATGAGGTTCGCGACTTGTTTGAGAGGTGCGAACTCAGGGAAGCGGTTGGTGCGATTTATAACTACATTCAGTTTGCGAACAAATACTACGACGAAAACACGCCGTGGGTTGCGGCGCAAGAGGATGTGGCGCGATTCAATGTTATCACGAGCGACTGCATATTTATGATTTGCAATATTGCAAACCTTTTGCGTTCTATCACGCCAAAGGCGAGCCAAAAGATATTTGACTTGCTAAAGATTGAGGACAACGGTTTTGATGTTGTTCGTTGCGGTTTGGTTGATAAACTTGATGGTGTGGACATTCTTTTTGAGAGAATTGACCCGACTAAAGTCGTCATCTCCCCACCTGTTGACACCTTTGCGGGAGAGCCCGCTGCTACAGGTACTGTCCCTACAAGCAAGTAATTTTCGTGGACGGCGAAAGAAGGTGCTTTCTATCAAAATATAATCTCGTCGAGGAAAGCCCCGCGGCTGTGAGTACTGTCTCTACGCGTAAGTTTCTTGCGTGGGCGGCGCGGTGTGGTGCACTGTATTAGATTTAGTTCTCGGGTGCGAAAGTGCACGGCTGCAGGTACTGGCGGGGAAAGCCCCGTGGCTACAGGTTTAGTGAGTGGCACTATACATATTGGGTACATAGTAAATTCACTATGTACCTTTTTTTGCGGGAAAGCCCGCGGCTCTGATATGGTTTCCCTTTATTTATAACGTACACCTTTTAGCGGGAAAAATCAACCGAATTTTGTCAATATTGTTATTATCAACTAATAATAGGTGTAACAATATGGAAGAAAAGGGTAAATATACAAAGTTTTTCACTTCGTTCAAGGATTTGCTAGACGAAAATGGTTTGACATTAATGAGATTTAGCGAAAAATCAGGCATTAGTAATTCGTGCTTGTATAGGTATAGGGCGGGGGATATGCCGTCGATTGCAAACGCGGTCAAAATCGCAAATTATTTTGATTGCACGCTAAATTATTTAATGGGTGTTGACGATAAGAGAAATTATCCGCATTTACACACGTATGATTTGTCCGTTTTCCACAATCGTTTCAAGCAACTGCTGACTGATAAGGGCATATCGGTTTATAGAATTGCGATTGATGCGGGCGTCAATGATTCTAGTGATTACGCTTGGCAAAAGGGCAGTGCACCGTCGATGGCGTCACTTATAAAGATTGCCGAATATTTGAATTGTCAAATTGATTACCTAATCGGCAGAATGCAGCAGTTGTAACACTTATTAAACCTTTTCATATTACTAAATATTCTTATAAGCAATGTGCAAAATTTGCATATTGCTTATTTTATCAACATTGCTTTTATTAAGAAAATTTGCGTTAAACTTTTGAGGTGTGTTTAGTTTAATGGGTGTTCTATCTATTGAAACAATTTCGTCATTTGTGCTTGTGTTAGTCCAATTCAGCATTAATTTTTGGGCTTTTAACCCGATAAACAAAAAAAGTTTTTGGATTGAAATCCAAAAACTACTGAAAAATACAAAGTTTTTGGATTGAAATCCAAAAAGTGTTGACAAAAACGGGGTTTTTGGTTATAATATACTCTGGAAGTAATGGAGGCTTTTTATGCTTATAAAAAGAAAAGAGTATTTAGATAAATTGATTTCACTCAAAGATAAGAAGATTATAAAAATTATAACTGGTGTTAGACGATGCGGTAAATCTACTTTAATGGAGATTTTTAAAGATTATTTGCTGCAAAATGGTGTTGATAAAGAAAATATTATCTCTATCAATTTTGAAGATTATGATTTTTACGATTTACGTGAACCTGATAAACTGTACGCTTATATAAAAAACAAATTGAGTAGCGAAAAACAAAATTATATATTTCTTGATGAAATTCAGCACGTGGTAGATTTTCCGCGGATAGTGGATAGTTTGTTTATAAAAAACAATGTTGATATTTACATCACAGGTTCTAATGCCTATATGTTGTCAAGTGAAATCGTGACGCTAATTTCGGGGCGTTACATTGAAATTTCGATGCTGCCACTATCTTTTGCGGAATATGTTTCAACTACTGGCAACAAATCCGACCTTTCAAGAAAGTACATTGATTATATTGAAAATAGTTCGTTTCCATACACGTTAGAATTGAGGGGACAAATAAACGAAATCAAGCCTTATCTTGACGGAATATATAATACTGTAGTTGTGAAAGACATTGCAACAAGAAAAAAGATTACCGATATTTCTATGCTTGAAAGTGTGACAAGGTTTATGTTTGATAATATTGGAAATCCGCTTTCTATGAAAAAAATAGCCGACACTATGACTTCGGACGGCAGAAAAATTGACGTAAAAACTGTTGAAAAATTTATTGATGGGCTTACTGGAAGTTTTATATTATACAAGACTAACCGTTATAATATAAAAGGAAAACAATATTTAAAAACACTTGAAAAGTATTATGTAGTTGACATTGGTTTGCGTTATATGTTGCTAGGCTCTCGCTCGACTGACATTGGGCATATTTTAGAAAATGTAATTTACTTAGAATTATTGCGCAGAGGCTATGAAGTTTATGTCGGCAAAGTTGATGATACTGAAGTTGATTTTGTTGCAATGAACAATAAAAAAATCGAATATTTTCAAGTTGCAGCGACAGTTAGGGATGAAAAAACGCTAGAAAGAGAATTGAAGTCCCTCAAAAGCATAAATGACCACTACCCAAAGTATATTTTAACATTAGATGAGGACCCTGAAGTTGATTATGGCGGTATAAGAAAAGTAAACGCGCTCGATTGGCTACTTGGCGATGTCAAATAGATTTATAGGGGTGTCTTTGCTCGTTTATTAGAAAATTCGGGAATTCCGAATTTTTTTTACTGTTTTACTTCAAATAGTTGCGAAATTTACTTTTAAAAATTTTCTTGCAATAAATTGGGAACAGTGCTTTTTTTGAGTCAAAAATCTTGATTTTTCTTTCAAAATGATATATACTAATAGTGAAAAAAGACAACGGCGTATTTTAAGAGCGTTTTGTACGACGTCTTGCAGTCAAATTAGGGCAAAAATGTGAAATATTTGATATAAAACAATAGTTTTGCAAATATTTTTCACGCCCTTAGTTTTGTGGCAAGCGTTGCGCAGAATGTGGCATAAATGCGCTAAAATATGGAGGAAGAAATGTCAGTAATAAAGGGAATACTTACGTACACACTCATTTTTATTGGTTTGGTTATAGGCGTGGGTGTTATTTTGGTCGGCATAATGTACTTTTTCCCAGGGGTGTCAATCTTCGGGTACAAGTTCTATCACGGCAACGACAAAGGTACGGTTTATGAGGTTGTTTCAAGCGCTGAGCAGCAGAACAACAAAAATGGAATTGTTTATATTGACAAGGGCATAACCGACGATATTGACGCGGTTGAAATTGTTGCAAGCAATTACAACATTGACATCAAGGTTTTCAAAGGTGTTGAGGGCGCGGCACAGTCGTTTAGAGTTGAGTTTACAAAGTCACTCACTGGGTTTGTGAGCAAGGACTCAAACGGGCCGTGGTTCACTGTTGAGGCAAAGAAAAAACTTTTGACGGGCGAAAATGACGAGAAAAATGTCGTCACATTCACAGCGCACGAACCAAAAGGCTTTTATATGAACCGCAACGCGCATATGACGGTTTGGATTGCCGACAATCTTGCGAGCGGAACTCTCAACGATTTGCGCATTGAGAGCGGCAGAGGCAGCGTCAAGTTTGAGCAAGGCTTCTTTGCCGAACTCGACAAGTCGGGCGACCCAACTTTGAACGTCAACAACTTGGCAATCAAGGACAAGGCGAATACTCTTGATATAAAACACGTAAATATTTTGAAATCTTTGGCAATCGACGCTGATTCTTGCAACTTGACAATCGACCGCGCGCTTGCGTGTGATGTTCGACTCAACTGCAAAAAAGGCAAATTCAAGTTCGGAAATATTGAAAGAAATAATCCGCTTACAGACACGTCCGTTCGCGTTGACGCGGTCAATGCAGACGTGCAGTTTGGGGATGTCGACGGCAATGTTCACTTGACAAGCGACTATGGCTTGTTTAGAGCGGGCACAATCACGGGGAGTTTTACATCACTTGGGCATAATGTTGCTGATAACAACAACGCGTGCGACATCATCATCAACAAAATTGAAGGTATAACAATTATTCAAAACGACTCGGGCAAAGTCACAATCGGGCAAGTCGGGCTTGTTGGCAGAGACGCAAGCAGCACGGATTTGCGCATCGATACAAAGTCGGGCAACGTGACGATAACAAACTGCTTTGCGAAAAAGGTTGAAGTTACTTCAAAGCGCGGCGCAATCAAACTCGGCAACGCACTTTGTCAAGCAAATGTCCAAACGACATACGGGTCAGTCAACATAGAATTTATGGCGGACGACGCCAAAATTGAGGGCGTTGCGGACGCCGATATTAAGGCTGCAATCGAAAACTTGAAGAGCACAACACTCGAAGTTTCGACGGGCGTCGATAGAGGTGACGGCACAATCACGGTCAAAAATGTTCGCGGGCAAGCGACATTGAAGTCGGGCGGCTCGGGCAAAATCATTGCACACTTTTTGAATGTTACAGGCAAAAACAGTATTGAAAGTTCGCGCGGGAACGTCGAAGTAGTTGTTCCGCAAGTTGTCAAAACGGAAGTTTCAGGTGGTTCTTGCACTGGGTTCTGGCTCGACTGGGAGGCAAAGAGCGCTGATGTTAAGGTTGTAAACTTCAGTTCGACTAAGGCAAAGGCTACTACGGACGAAAAATACAACAAAACCGCTGCGGCAGTTTACGTCGGCGCTGAGTTTGAGGACGAAAGCAACCCGACAAAAATGACCATCAAAGCAAACAACAAGGCTTTGATTTATGACGCTGGTCACTATGCGATTTAATGCAACTAACTTGTCATTGTTGTGACAAGAGAATGTGTAATATTAATTTGAGGGCAAACTCTAGTTTTATAGATGTGGTGATTCATTTGCCCTTTCGTCCATAGGTGGAAAGGAATGCCTTGCCAAAAGGGTGAAAAAAGATAGGAGAAAGGAAGATGTCAGATTTGAGAGATTTGCGTGAGCGTGAAGGTTACGACGACGCGCAACAAAGTAAAAATAATAAAAATGACAACAATAATATTAACAAGTATCCAAAACATTTGAAAATTTTGGGCATTATTGGTTCATTATTGTTCATTGCGGGGGTTGTTGTCCTCATATTGGGACTTACAAAAAAAGTGCCGGATATGAGTGATGATGCGTGGTTTGATAGCAATTCATCTAAAACGTTCACTTGCTTTGGCGGGGGCGTTATGATGATGATTGGGCTTGCCTTAATTTTTTCAGCGCTAGCACCAGTTTTTGCAAAATGGGGCATCAAAACGACTAGATACGTTGCAAAAGAGAACAAAAGCGAGTTGAAAGACCTTGCCGACACGGCGGGCGACATAGTTGGCGACGCTGCAAAGTCGATTTCGCGACAAAATGCGGATGCGTGGAACGAGTCGGCAGCTGCGCACGGCAACGCGTCGTATGGCGCGCCTGCGCAAAACACTGACGCATACGCACAAAACGCAAGCGAGGGAAACGCACAAGCGGGCAAGTTCTGCGAAAACTGTGGGCAACCGATTTCGGCAAGCGCGAAGTTTTGCAAGCACTGCGGCGCCAAGCGGGTGCGATAGCGCACGGCTGGTGGCAAACGCCACTGGTGCAGGTTTGTTGAGTGGCTTTATACGGTTTAGGTACATAGTAAATTTACTATGTACCTTTTTTGCGGCATAAAACGCTGCTGGTGCGATAGCGCACGGCTGGTGGCGGGGATAGCCCCGCTGCTACAGGTATGGTGAGTGACACTATATGAGTTTGGTACATAGTAAATTTACTATGTACCTTTTTTATTGCTAGCGCTGTCATTTATTGATATGCTTAAAAGGTATAGTG
>JBNMHN010000038.1:0-10843 GCA_050872805.1 Clostridia bacterium | reverse complement strand
TCTCAATGTTTATGGTGATGTTGAACAAATTTATACTTATCTTGGCTCTCAACAAATTAGTTTACGCAATATTTTTCTTCATTAGTTTTGGACTTGCTCTTACAGCGCTTATAATTTCATTGCTAAATAGACTAAAAAACAAGGAAGAAAAGATTAATCTTGCAATCATTTTATCATTGTTTGCAATGCTAATCTCATTGTTCTAAAAATCAAAAAACACTGCTAAACACTGAAGTCCCGCCATAGTGGGCACTTCACATTAATAGTGTTTTTTTATGCCGTTGTCAATGCACAGCACGCATAATAAGAAAGTTCGTAAAAACAATTGCCTTTGTTTTGATTTTCCCGACCTCAACAGCTAACGCGATTAAGAGGTTTATACGCCCATAATAAAGTAATTCCCCTTCCGGCAAGGCTCGCCTTGATTACAGGTTCGATTGCCGTCTCACAACAACATACACACACCACCCACACCTACACCTGTGCCGTCTGGCACTCTCCGCTACAAAGGCTTTGCAAGCCTTTTTCGGTCGAAATGACAAATAGTGTAGGGACTTACCACAAAAATAAGGTTTAATTTTGATATATTTCATATAAGAAATACTTTTACTATATGCCGTATCCTAAATCAAGAAAAACATTTTTTAAATGTGCCAAGTCATTTCCTTTATTGTCATTTCGACCGAAAGCGGAAACAGCGTTTTCGCTGTAGTGGAGAAATCTCCCGGAAGGGGTCAAACTTACTTATGAGCAAATAATCACATTGACCGCGCCAGCATCCAGCCAGAATATAGAAAAGACGGCAGTGCGCCGTCCTCTATTGTAAATTGCTTGTAGGAACAATATCTGTAGCAGCGGGGCTATCCTCGTCGAGTGATAAACATTCTAGAAAGCACATACACTGCCGTCCAAGAAAGTTCCTGACACGTAGGAACAGTATCTGCAGCAGCGGGGCTATCCCCGCCCGTCCGCGCAAATAACTATATCGTAGGAACAGCACTTGTAGCAGTGGCCTATGCCACCCCGCGTTTGAGAGTGATGGTGTCGCGAGGTTCAGATTCGCCGATGACAAACAGTTTGACAACAATCGGCTTGCCACTCTGCAAGAAAGCAATCTTCCCGCTAGCAAGTTGGCTTACGTCCACAAATGCCACGCTACCACTTTCAACGCGGTACTGGAGTTTGTATCGCGTTATGCCGTCAGCAACCGCGTCCGCGCCAATTTTTGTAATATCGAACAAATTAAAATATCCGTCCGCGTCAAGCATAGAATCGGTAATAGTCAGTATGTCCGCAGTCGACGTGTCGTAATCAAACCCGACGCCAAAGAAATCCGAAAGCGAATGAACCTTGATTTTCACAAACTTGACAATCTCCAAATCGTCGTCATTGATTTTCTTTGACTTGATTTGCAATGTCACAGTGCCTTCAGCAATAGCAGTCGCCTTGCCGTTTTGCGTCACTTGCAAAATGGTGCGGTCGCTACTTGTCCAAATCAAAGTACGGTAAATCGGTAGCGTTGTCGTCGGCACAATTTCCGAACCAAACGAAATCGTTTTACCTTTTGTCACAGAAATAGTTTCAGCCGAAGTATTGCTTGCGTCGAACGCAATCGCCTTGCCAAACGCAAAAATCTTGAAGTCCTCAAGTTTATCGTGCGCCACTTGAACCATTATTCGAAAACGCACAGACGGCTTGTCTACCGATGTGATGACGAAAGTCGAAAAGCCGTATTCAATGCCCTTCACTTTCAAATTTTCCTTGTCAAACTGACAAATATTTTCGTCACTATTGACAACTTTGACGGCTTTATTGCTCGCGAGTTCGGGATAAACCTTGACTTTCAAATCAAATTCGTCGTTCAGCCCAATTTTTATGATGTCGTCCTCTTTATACTCATCGCCGACTTCGTTTAGAACAGTTATTCTTTCCACCGCAATGTGCGTGTACTTAGACAAAACCTGCCCCGTAAACGAAATGAAGTAAATGAGCAAAAACGGCAAGACAAGCAATATTGCAACTATCACTTTCTTCATTCTTAAATCTCCATTTTGTCGTAGTAGTAATCAATTCTCACATCAAGTAAATGCATTCTTGAAACAAGGTAAACAATGCTAATGCCGAGTGCAACGAATATGCCCAAAGTCCCCAACAGCGTGACAACCAGACACATCGCAAACCCAAACACAAGCGCATAAATCATACTTTTAGTCGTGCTTTTGCCGATTGTTGAAATTTCGCTGTTATCATACCAGTCAAGCACAGGGTTTTGCAAGTCCATATCGAAACTATGGCAGATATGCCCCAAACTCAGGATAATCGCCGTCAAACTGCTGACAAGCACAACCCATACAGGCAAGTTTGTTGCAATCAAGCAAACAACCGTCGTAACAAGTATTGCGCCGACCGTGAAAATCGCGTTGAACGCCAATTTCGCAAGCGCTTGCGTGCGGAACTGAATTGGCGACGTTTTCGCAAGGTAAAACACGCTCCCTTCCTTTGAAATCGCGATTGACGAGATGATGTTGCTCATCAATGCAACGATTGTCAATATGAGAATATGTGAACCAAAAATCATATTTTGCCCCGCTTGATTGACCGCGATTGACAAAATCAACTTGTCGTACGTGAACACAATTAGTGGCATAAAAAGCGGGAAAAGGAAAAATTGAAATATATAACTTGGACTCCTAAACACCGACCTAACCTCATTGAGCAAGAGTTCTGCAAAAGGTGTCCCTTTTTTGAATACCCTTTTCTTTGTGATGACGCGTGATGTTTGCTCAGTGCTAATTGTCGCAATTTTGTAATAAAACGGCTTGATAATTAGCAAGCACAAACACATAACCCCGAGCGCTATAACGCAATACAAAATAGGATAATAAATCAAACTAATGTTGAGCATACTTTGCCCGATTTGATAATAGCCGAACAAACTTGCGCCAAAATGCTCAACAAAGCGGTTGACTTTAAAGCCCGTTTCAATTTGTTTTTCAGCAATATTGAACGCGCCCGACACCTTGCCCACAAGCAACATATACAACACAAAAATTGTTGCAACCAGCACTAAGACTGTCAAAACTGACAGTATAGTGTGCTTTTTGAGGAACTTAACTACAAAAATCGTCGGTATGCTCAACAAACACGCAACCGCGATTGGTAGCAACGGCAGTATTGGAATGACAAGCAAAATCATTGCAAAATATAGTATTGGCAAATGCCCCAAAAAGCCGAGCGCCAAAAAAACAGGCAACACAAATTTTATTGAAAAAATCAATTCTGCAACATACAAAACCATTGTTTTTGACACAAAAAGTTGATTGAATGTGACGGGCAAAACCATCAATAATTCGTTATCTTTCGACAAATACATTGTTCGAATTATGTTGCCTAGCGCAAAGAAAAATGTTATTGCTTGCGTAAATAATATGACAGTCGCAATCATTTGCGCGTTGATTTTTATTGCCAGCAAAAAAACTACTTTGTTCAGCACCAAATAGAGTGCCAGCGTGACCACCGCAACAAAAACAAGGTATTTAAAAATTTGCTTCAGCGCAAGTTTCCAATCGCGCTTTTTAAATAGCGTGAACCTATTGTCAAGTTGCAGTTTGAAAAGTTTTGAAATTTGCGATTTTTCCACTTTAATCTCCTATGATTTCCATAAACAATTTTTCAAGTGACTGATTGTTTGCTTTCAGTTCGTGGATATCAAAAATGCCTTGCATTTTCCCCTTTTTTATAATACAAACCCTGTCGCACAGATTTTCGACGACGTCCAAAATGTGCGAACTAAAGAACACCGTGTTGCCTTTGTCAGCGTGCTTCCTCATCGCGCTTTTGAGTTGGTAGGCGCTCTGCGGGTCAAGCCCCGTGAGTGGCTCGTCAAGTATCCACAGTTTTGGATTGTGAACAAGCGCCGCAATGACGGATATTTTTTGTTTCATACCGTGCGAATAACTCTTTATCGGGTTGTCAAACGCGTGTTCGAGTTTGAACAACTTGACATAGTAGTTGCTGATTTCTTCCATTTGTTCGACGGGCACATTGTATAGGTTTGCAATGTGGTTGACGTATTCGCGCCCAGTCAAACGCTCAAAAACAGCGTGATTGTCAGGCACATAACCGATGTTTTGCTTTGCTTTCAGTGGTTCTTTCAACAAATTGACACCGCAAACATCAATTTCGCCCTCCTCAAATGGCAAAATGCCAACAATACATTTGATTGTCGTGCTTTTCCCCGCACCGTTTGGCCCAAGAAAGCCAAAAACTTCGCCCTCCTTGAGTTCCAAGGAAAGGTCGTCAACTGATTTTACTGTGCTTTTGCCGTATCTTTTCGATAAGTGTGAAATTTTTAACATTTTTTATCCTCTTGTTCATAATCTCGTTGCGGAACTTTGCGATTTTTATATCTTCCGCGTTTTTCGTAAAGGTCAATCCTGAGTTGTCGCACCCTGAAGTGGTCGTCGCCAATTTGGCATAGTTTGCGATACACAAAGAAGAACGCCATACAGTAAATCGAATATAGTATGTATATTAGTAGCATATATAATGGATAGAATGTATAACCGCCAAGCGTCACGCCCCACTTCATTGTAAAACCTAGGAATGGCAACGCGCCAAGCACGGTCGTGTCGAAAATGTAGAAGTAGTTGACTTTGTTCCAAAATGGATGATATGGAACATACAAAAAGCAGTTTGCAATAATGCCCGCGAGCATACAAAATACAAAATAGATGCTGAACCCGATGAAAAAGTGCTTGATTGCGTTGAGTTTTGGACGCTCAAAAATTCTCAGCGCCACCAAAAGAAGTGGCACGATGAACACCCACGTGTGTTCAATGTAAAAGTGAATGTTCCAAAACGACAGCATACCTTCCTTGATGTCAGGCACGCAGTAAGCAATCATCGCGCCAGGCACATTTGCGAGCAACACAAAGTTGAAAAACCCTTGTTTTTTGATTAGCAACGCAATCAACACCAAGTACGAGCCGAGATTGCACAGTTGGAACGGAAGCCTGCTGATTTTGAAGTCCATCAAATAAATTGAGTTGTAGTGCAAAAACAAGAATAGCGCCAAAAATGTGCAAATCATTTTGCGCGTTTCGTAGTCCTTGAAGCGGAACCCAAAATATAACCCCGCGAGCATACCCAAAATGATGCCAATCCACAAAAAGTTTTGCGCTGAAAACGGAATCATAAACATTTGCGTGAAGCCGAACAACGATTGCGGTAGCGTGACAGGCACAGTTACGAGCAGTCCAAGTGGTAAAAGCGTGAAAAAATATATCCATTCTTTTTTGTTCTTGACGTCAAACTTTTCGCCAATGCAAAAGCGCATAACCAGCGGAACAATTATGAGTAGCGCAAGTTCTAGCGAAAACTCAATGTGACGGAACGGCGCATCAACCCAAATGCCCCTGCCCGACGGCGTCGTGAAATAATCAAGGAAAACATCATAACAGCAAAGCGCGACAATCGCGATAGGCAAACAAAAGTACATCGCGAAATTTTTGAGCGTTTTCGTCCTAAAGAACGCTGCACACGGATATACAACAAAGGCAAAAAGCATTCCCCAGCGGAGCAGGCTTTGTAAAACGTCCGTTGTGTGGAAATACGTTTGGTCATAAACGCCACCATTGATTACCCAAATGAAGTTGTCATTGAGGTACATCCTTATAAATGCTAAGCAAAACAATGCGATTGAAAGAATTTTGACAATCAACCTAAATTTATCTTCGCCGATTTTCTTTCTAAACACAATCAGCGGTATAATAGTGGCAAGCACCACTGCCACGATAATGAAAATATTATAAATCATTTGTATTTCCCAGTTTTCCCCTATGTATTGTCGAATTTTAGTACATTTTGTAAATTATACCACATATATTTTTAAAATACAACCATAAATACCAAATAAAAAAAACGCACACCCTTTAGGTTGTGCGTCTCAAATAGCCCTCATTGTTTTGCGCGTTTTTAGCGGATGTAGTCTTTCAAACTAAACTGCATCTCAAGTTTGCTGCTAAGCACCGCAATGTTTTGCGAAAAGCGCGCCGAAAGTTTTGCCGTATCCGTGCCGTCGTATCCGCGCGCCCAATCAAAGTTTGGCATTTTTTTAAGCGGAATCTTGACAATCATATCACTATTTAGCGTCGAACGTTTGCCGTAGCGTTCGACAAAACGTTTGCGAAGCGATGCAATGTCACGATTATTCTTTTTGCAGTCGCGCACGTATTCCGCGCCAAACTTTTTTGACATTCCGCCAATGTAAATATTGCAAATATCTTTGTCAACATAATTCAAAACATCCGCTGAATAATCATAAAAATTGACTACAAAACAATTACCGCGCGCGTCTTTCAAAAGTGCGCGAACCGCGCCACCAAGCGGACAATTAAGTTTGAAATCAACGTCGTTATGCACAAATTCTTCAACACTATCAATTCTTGAGCGCTTGAACTTGTAAAAGTATGGTTGCGCCCACACCACATCATAACCCGACCCCGCAAACATTTGTTGCAGAGCCTTTTTGTCTACATTTTTAATATACATATTTTGCTTTATTTCCTTTTTATTATTATATCATACAATTTAATTAGCGTCAATAGCAATATTTTTAAAAACTACAAAGACAATTAAAAAAAACACCAAATACTGCGTAAAATTGATGTTTTTTATTAAGTTTTTCTATTTATTTTTAAAGACAAACAAATAGCATTTTTTTTCATTCATTTGTCGTTCCTATTTTTTCGACGCAGAGGGTCATTACAAATTTTGTGATGTCACTGCGGCTGATTACGCCTACAAGTTTGCCGTTGTCTAGCACGGGCGCTTTCTTTAGGTGGCGGACGCCAAGTTCGCGGCAAACGTCACCTAGGTCGGCGTTTATGTCGATTGTATACGGCTTTTCATTCGCAATTTCACTCACTTTCAAAATCGAAAGTTCGCCAATTTTGCTCATAAATTCATTCGCTTCCCCGTCGGTCGCCTCATATGAATACGCAATTTTTATGTTTGTATAATTCTTTGAAAGATAGCGGACAATATCTCCGTCACTCAAGTACCCTGCTAGGTCGCCTTTATCGTCGGTAACAATGATACTGCTAATTTTGTGTTCGACAATGCTTTTCATTGCGTCAACGACGGATGCGTTACAATTTACTGAGTAAATTTCTGTTTTCATAAGGTTTTTTACTGAAATTTCGTGATTTTCAGGTGCTTTTTCAGTATTTTTGCGTCGTTTTTGCGAAACAACTATTGAAAGCACAAGGCCAATTAGTGCAACCGCTGTCGCCGCAAGCCCTGTTACAAGAATTGCTGTTGTTGCAGTCGAAACCGTTGCGTTTGCGCCCGCGACGCAGTTATAAAGTCCGTCCGCGAGAAATGCAGAACCGAGCGCACCCGCGATTTGGAAGCCCGTGCTGAAGATTGTCACGCCGTGAGGGTTCTCATCGGGCTTTAGGAATGAAAGTCCAAAACTTTGCACTGGTCCAATGATGAGCGCTGAACCAACAACGACTGGTATGTACAAAAGTGCGAGATAATACCACTCTAGTTCGCCAATGAATACCGATATTAGCACGATAAATGTCGTCATTAATATGAAACCGACAGGCAACAACCATTTCACGCCGTGTTTATCAAACACGCGTCCCGCAATCGGCGCAGTAACGCACGAAAGCAAGATTGCTGGGAAAAGTGCAAGCGAAGAAATCAACGTCGACTCCCCTTTGACTCCCAAGAATAGCGGAATTACCATATTTAGAGCAAAGACCAAAATCAAGCCAATCATATTAATGACGACCGATAGTGTGAATGCGCCATTTTTGAGCGGCGCGAAATTAATGAGCGGCTCGGCAATTTTCTTTTGTCTCCAAACAAACAGCACCATACACACGCAGCCGACCGCAAGTGCGATAAGTGCTATCCACCAACTTGTGAACACATACGACAGCGCAAACAAGATGCCGACTAGCGCTAGGCCAATCAATATGACGGACAAAATGTCGAGTTTTGGCTTTGAAAGTTCGGCAATATTGCCAAGGCAAAACAAGCCGAAAATCAAGCATACTGCACAAAGCGCACCAAACGTCCAAAACAAAACGTGCCAGTTCCCGCCCGTTGCGCCAAGCAAAACGCCCGAAAGCAAAATGCTGACCGACGGCCCCAAAGTCGTCATAATAGCCATAAAACCCATATATGAGCCAAGTTTTTCGCGCGGCGCAACTTGCAACGCAACATTCATCGCGAGCGGAACAAGCAAGCCCGAGCCAAGCGACTGAATTATGCGACCCGCAAACGCAAGCCAAAAATTGTTGCCACAAAGTCCACCTACAATACTGCCCACAATCAAAAACGACATCGTGATTGCAAACAAAACTTTCGTCGGTATTTTTCGATATAGAAACGACGATACTGGCACCATAACCGCCGCGCCAAGCATATACGCCGTTACAAGCCACGCTACAAGACTAGTTTGCGTATCTTGCGCAATCTGTCCGAGCGCGACATTCATAAATGTTTCATTGAACGTTGCCAAAAATACCGCAAAAGCAACGACCCCAATGCACAATAAATTTTTCTTTTTTGTCATTTTTTCACCTTTAAATTTTATCAGCAAGCGCACGATTTTGCACAAACGCAAACCACCGTGTTTTTATTTATTTTGTTTTCTCATAAAAAACACTCAAAAATTATCATTTTTTTTGCCGTTTTTTTGTCAAATTTTTATTAAAAAACGAAATAAATACAAAAAAAATAAAAGGAGCGCAAGCCCAATTTATCAACTGGACTTACGCTCCCTCGCTACACGCTGATGTAATTATTTTATCACTTTGAAAACTTTTTGTCAAGCACAAAATGAAAATTTATAGTTTTTAGAAAATTATTTCCATAAGAATCGACAAAGTTTTTTGCATATGCTATAATACAAGTATCAAAGTAAGTCCTGTCAGTAGCGCCATTATCTCGGTAAGTGCTATTTTCTAGCATCGCCTGCAGGCCATTGATGCTTGGGAGGTAGGTTTTCACCTACCTCTTTTGCATTATAAAAAGCGCATAGTCAATTAACTATGCACTCAAAATCATATAATATTACTCACAAAACCTGCACCAGTGGCGTCTGCCACCAGCCACAGGGCTATCCCCACACGAGTACCAAAGCCAGTAGACAGCGAAAAACTTTGCCGCCCACGCAAGTCACTGACGCGTAGGAACAGTATCCACAGCCACAGGGCTATCCCTGTCGCCCGCAGCAGTTCTTGTATTTTTTGCCACTGCCGCAAGGGCAAGGGTCATTGCGCCCGCAAACCTTGTCCGTCTTTGCTTGACGAACTGGCTCAGGCGAATTTGTGCTTTGCGCCTCTTGTTGCGCATTCGCATTCGCGTACGGATTAACCTTTTCTCTAACCTCAATAACTGGTTTTTCCATTCTATAAAGCGCCATTGCAATATTGCGGTCAATCTTTTCAATCATATCAAAGTAAAGTTTGCTCGCTTCCTTCTTATACGGAATGATAGGGTCTTGATTACCAAAACCTTGCGTCATAATTTCGCGCTTTAGAGTCGTCATAGTGTCGATGTGCTCCATCCAGAAGTGGTTGACCACTCTCAGCATTATGACGCGCTCGATAAACTCAAACGGCATAAGTCCAAGGTCGTCAAACTCCTTGCGCTTTGCCTCAAAGCGTGCAAGCACTTCTTTCTCAACCATATCCTTGAGGTCAGGCAATTCAAAGTCCTCGATTTTGTCCTCAGTGACAAAATTTTCACCCTTTTCAAAGAAATTTTCTTCAAGTTCTTTGTTGATTTCTTCAATATCCCATTCCGACCAAACTTTGTTCGGGTCGACAACGCCGTCCAAAACGTTCTCAACTTGCTCGGCAAGCATCGAGCAAACTTGCTCGTGCATATTCGCGCCCGCCAAAACTTTATCACGCTCAGCATAAATCAAACTGCGTTGTTGGTTCAAAACGTCGTCAAACTCAATCAAGTAGCGGCGTTGGCTATAGTTGTTGCCCTCAATGCGCTTTTGCGCCGACTCAATACCCCTTGAGAGCATACGAAGTTGAATAGGCTCATCCTCTTTGAGTTTGAAGAAATTAGCAATCGACTTCATTTTGTCGCCGCCGAAAATTCTTGCAAGGTCGTCCTCAAGCGAAATGTAGAACACGCTGTGTCCAGGGTCGCCTTGACGTCCTGCACGCCCGCGCAACTGGTTGTCGATGCGGCGGCTTTCGTGACGCTCAGTACCGATAATCAAAAGCCCGCCAAGTGCAACAACTTGCTCTTTTTCTTTGTCGGTTTGCGCCTTATATTCATTATAATACTTTTCGTATTCGTTGTGCGCCTTTTGAATTTCCTCATTGTCAGGAATGTGGTACGCTGTCGCAAGTTCGATTTGCGCGTCATTGTACCCTAGTTCCTTCAACTTTTGCTTTGCCATAAACTCAGGGTTTCCGCCGAGCAAAATATCCGTACCACGCCCCGCCATATTCGTCGCGATTGTGACGGCGCCAAGTTTGCCCGCTTGCGCGACAATCATTGACTCTTGTTCGTGGTTTTTCGCGTTCAAAACGACGTGCTTGATTTTTGCCTTTTTGAGTTCTTCGCTGAGTTCCTCAGATTTTGCGACCGAAACAGTACCGACCAAAACAGGTTGCCCAATTTCATACGCTTGCTTAATTCTCTCGACAACGGCGTTAAATTTGCCCTTGACAGTTGAGTAAACAATATCCGTTTCGTCAATTCTTTGCACTGGTCTATTTGTCGGAATCGTGACAACGTCAAGCCCGTAAATTTTTCTAAATTCGGTTTCTTCCGTTTTCGCCGTACCTGTCATACC
>JBNMHN010000037.1:0-10843 GCA_050872805.1 Clostridia bacterium | reverse complement strand
GTATAATATTGGTATGAAAATTGAGATTATTAGATGTCAGGCGCGCGGAGACGGAATAGACGCGGCGTTTGCTACGATGAAAGAGCGTCAAAAGAAAAATATGCAGGTTCTTGTTGTTCCTGAAAAATTTGGTGTGAGTGCTGAGCGCGCAATGTTTGAAAGCACGAATTTGCGCGCGGTTTTTGATATGGACGTCACGACATTTGACCGTTTGGCGGACAAGTTTGTCATCGACAAAAACATTCAGTACTTGTCAAAGTCGGCGGGCATTATGCTTGTGCAAAAGATTGCGCTTGACATTGGCAAGGACTTGAAGATATTGTCAAAGTCCACAATTTTCAGCGGCTTTAGTGAAAACATTTTCAACACGATAATGTTGTTCAAAAGTTCGTGCGTTACGCCCGAAAAACTTTTGGACGCGGCAAACGAACTTAGTGATGTTTCAAAATTAAAACTTTTGGACATCCAAAAAATTTACGCCGCCTACGAAAACAGTTTGAAAGACCGCTACGTTGATTCGGCAAACAAACTTGACAAACTCAATCGCGAATTGGAGTTTGACGACAATACGCGAGATACGGATTTTTATATTTATTCACCAAAACTCACAAAACAAATTTTGTCCGTGATGCAAACGCTTTGCAAGTTTGCCCACAGTGTGACATTTATCGTCGAGGAGACGCGTGAAAACGACAATTACTTTGTTTTGCGAAAACTTGCGGATGAATGCGGCGGCGACGTTTGCGAGCGCGAAATACCAAAGCGCGCGATTGACAAAGTGGTAAAATACGGGCAAAGGTGCGCGTGCGACTGCGTGCAGTTTATGCGTGCAAAGGACTTAAATGGCGAAGTCGAGAGCGTTTGCACAAGCATTGCGCAAAGCGGGTCGCGCTACCGCGATAACTTTGTTTTGGTCGCGGGGCTTGACAAGTACAAAACGCAAATTGTCGAAACAATGCGCGAGTGCAAGATTCCGTTTTTTCTTGATTATAATGAGCCGCTTTCTTCACTTGCGCCCGTCGCTTTTGTTTTGCAAATGCTTGACCTAGCAAGCGAGTTTCGCATTGACAAAGTTTTGTCGGTTGTCAAATCCGGATACCTCAATTTGCCAAAAGATAAGGTTTTCAATTTTGAATTATATCTCAAAAAATGGGGCATAAACGAGCGCAACTTTAAGAGCGCAAACAAGCCACAAGACGAACTTTTTGAAGATTTTTCATCGGTTTATAACGATTTTTGCGCGATTTTTGATGATTTTTCAGCAAAAATGCGCCAAAGTGTGAACATATGCGAAATTTTGCAAGTGTTGAAAGAGTTTTTGCAAAGCATAAATTTTGATGAAAAAATTGCGGAATCTGCGCAACAACTCAGTGATTATGGACAACTTCAAAAAGCAAAATCATATGAACAAATCACAAAAAAGATTGAGCAAGTTTCAAAGCAACTGGCGGAGATTTTGGGACTAAACAATGTGCCACTAAAGGATTTTAAAATCATTTTCAAGGCGGGGCTAGATAGTGTAATTGTTAGGACGCCGCCACTCACGGTCGATTGTGTGTATGTTGGAGATGTTTCGACATCTATGCTATATCGCGCGAAAAACTTGTATGTGTTGGGCGCCGTCGAGGGCGATTTTCCCGTTTCAAACCAAGATTGCGGAATGGTGCAGGATGACGAAATTGAGGGTATGCGCAAAATTTGCGACGTCGACCCGACAATTAGGCAAGTCAACATTGAAAACAGACAAGCCGTGCAAAACAATCTTGTTTGCGGGCAAAATTTGCAAATAAGTTATCCCGTTTCGGTGCTTTCGGTCGAACAAAAGCCTGCGACGCTGCTAAGTGAAATTATGCGCAGTGTTGGCGGAATTTACGGGAATACTGCTGATTTTGTCGACTATACTGGTATAAATATGCTAGATAGTGCACAAAATGTCGCAAAAAACATTGTGACGCACGAGCGTTGTGAGCGCGTTTTGCGCGAACTAGACGCGGACATTGAAAAAATGAGTGTTCACACGATTTCCGCGCGTGTGTGCGGGCTGGCGAGCAAACTAGATGTCAATTTTGAGAAGCCGCAAGTTGAGGACATTTGCCGCACGATTGACAAGCCAAGCGTTTCGCAGTTGCAAGAATACTTTAATTGTCCTTTCAAAAATTTTTGTAGTTATGGCCTGCGTCTCAAAGAAACTGCGGACAACACTTTTAAGGCGGTAGATGTGGGGTCTTTCCTACACAAGGTTGCTGAACTGTACGGCAGGTACTTGATTGACCGAAAAATGAAGTTTATTGAAAGTGACAAAGATGAAAAGGTTTTTGAATACGTTATAAAGCGTACTTTTGAATTTTTTGGGCTTGAAGATTTTGGGCGAAAGAACAAAAATGTTGACGCTGAAAATTATGCGATACTACAAAACATTGCTAAGTCGTCTATGCTGATGTTGCGTGCGATAAATGAGCAAAACAAGATAAGTGATTTTGTTATATCGAGTGTGGAAAAACCTATTAATTTTGAAATTGAGTGCAATGGCAAAAAGACTTTGATTGCGGGAAAAATTGACCGCGTCGATACCTATGGTGATTATGTGCGCATTATCGACTACAAGTCGGGTGCTGACAAATTTAGCATTAATAGTTTGCTTTGTGGCAGGCAAATTCAGTTGTTCATATATTTGGGCGCGATTGCAAAAATCGCGGACAAAAAGCCTGTTGGCGTATATTACTTTAAGATAAAGGACGACTTTACGTCGCCATACACGGACAAAACTTTTTTGAGCACGTATAGATTGAATGGTGTGACGATTAATGACGAGCAGTTGGTTTTGGCACAGGACACGACAATGAGTGCGGAAAAACTGAAAAGCGATTTCATTCCCGTTGAAATCACAAAATCGTACGAAAAGGGAGAATTTAAGTTGTATGGCGGAAATCGAAGTTCGGCGGTGTCAATGGAGCAAATGGAGGGGTATATTGATTATGCTTACAAGATATTTGAGCAGGGCGTGAAGGAAATGGAGGCGGGCAACATTCAGCAGTCGCCGTTTGTTGGCGTTTGCGATTGTTGCCATTATCGCGGCGTCCTTTGCGACGGGTGCGATAGCGCACGGGAGGTGGCAAACGCCACTGGTGCAGGTATTGTTCCTGCGCCTAAGTAACTTTTGAGGACGGCGCACGTGTATTCTTTCTATGTGCTTTTATTCTCGCGGGTGCGATAGCCCCGCGGCTGTGAGTACTGGCGGGGATAGCCCCGCCGCTGCGGTTTGGTCACTACTATTATTAATCAAACATTTTTATCAAAGTGAATGCTAGCACTGACTATAGTGTCATTCAGAACGAAAATCAAACCCGCGTAGTAGGGGTTTTTAGAGCGTAGGAATCTCGCGAACCGCGTGCCTCGCGTGCGGCATCGCGCCCTCAGGATTGCACGGCGTCAGCATTAAATAAAAGAAAACATTAGCACAACAAAAACAAACAAATACAACAAAAACAAGGTGAAAAATGGCAAAAAAAATGACGAAAGAGCAGCAACTTGCAGTAAAAACGACTGACCGCGCGGTCGTCGTTTCGGCAAATGCGGGTTCAGGGAAAGCTAGCACGATGATTGCGCGGCTTGTAAAACTTGTTGAAGAACACAAGTGCAGCGTTTCCGAAATCCTTGCGCTGACGTTCACGCGCAGTGCGACGACGGAGATGAAGCAGCGGCTTTTTTCCGCATTGCAAAAGAGTGATGTTTTGACTGATGATGAAAAGCGCAGGGAACTCACCGAACTCAATGTTGCGGACATTTCGTCACTTGACGGTTTTTGCCAAAAAATTATCAAAAAGTACTTTTATGTCAAGGGTATCGACCCGAACTTTGGCGTCATTGACGCTGTTGAGGCGGGGTATCTTAAGGCAAAGGCGCTTGAGGATACGTTTAGCGAGTTTGGCGAAAAGCCAGAATTCTTGGAGTTGGCGCAGATTCTTGGCGCGACAAAAAATTTGAACAAGATTAGTAAACTTGTTTACGATTTTTCGGATTTCTTGTTCACACTAAAAAGCCCGAAAGAGTTTGTGGACAATCAGTTGAGGAACAGCGCGCAGCAATACAATTTATGTGTGCATTATATGCTCGATTGTTTTAAGGTCGATTGCCTGCGAATGCGCGCGGCGCTAAGTGAAATGAAATCAACAGTCGAAATGTGTGGTTATGACGAAAGAATGATTGAGCGAATTGATGTGCTACTAAAATTTTTAAATCAGTTTAAATTATTCAAACTCGATGAAACAAAATATTTTGCGGCAATTCCAGAACTACCAAAATCGCAATCCGATAAGAAAGGAAAGACCGAGGACGAGTTAGAGTTTCGCAGCCAAATGAAAGACAGAACAAAGGAATATGCCGACGCGCTTGCAAAATATGCACTTATATTTCCATTTGGAAATACAACAAAACTTGCTCAGTCTTATGAAAATTCCCTAATCTATGTCAAAACTTTGTGCAAAGTTACGGAAAAATATATTGAAAACTATGCCAAAATGAAAAGTGTGCGCAATGTTTTGGACTTTACCGACCTAGAGGACAGGGCAATTGAGATTTTGCGCGACGAAAATGTCAAAAATGAGACGCGCAGCAAATATAAATACATTTGCGTTGACGAGTTTCAAGACACGAACGAAAAGCAAAGCGAACTTTTGTCACTTGTTTGCGGCGAAAATAATACATTCTTTGTCGGCGACCCAAAGCAAAGTATTTACAAATTCCGTCAGTGTGACTTGAATATTTTTGTTGAATTGATTGAAAGATTTAAAGAGGACAAGTCTAAAAAGTTTATCGCCTTCAAGCAAAATTTTCGCAGTCACAAGCACATATTGATGTTTGTTAATAGAATTTTCAAAAACATTATGACAAAGCAAGTTGCAAATATTGACTATGTGGGTGACAATGAGTTTTCAAATCTCAACGTACGCGTGTTTCGCCTCAAAGGAACGCTCAAAAATATCCGCCCGCGCAAGGTTGGCTACATTGATAGAGTTCGCACTTACTACCTTGCAAAAGGGGATGACAAAGTCCATTTTGAAAGTGAGCCTATGTTAAAAAGTCGCAAAAAACTGCAAAAATGCGAAAAAAAACTGCAAAGCGACGTCAAAATTGAAGAAAAGTCATCAAAAAAAGAAAATATCAAAAAACAACCTATTATATATAAGGTTGAAAAAAAATGTGAAATTTACAGCGTTGTGCGCGAGCAAAAGCGCAAAACTTTGACAAAAACCTTTGGCGAAGGGGATGTTATTGTCAATTATATTACGGAATTTTTTGAAAAGAAAATCCGCATTACCGACCCTGAGACAAAACAAAAACGGCCAGTTCGTTTTTCGGACTTTGTTATTTTATTGCGCTCTCGCACACATTTTGACGACTATATTGAGACGCTGAACGGCGCGGGCATACCTGTGAGCGCAAAGTTTAACCTTAATCTTATTAAGGAGCCGTGTGTTATAAATGTTATAAACATCTTGCGTGCGGTCAGCAACCCAAATCAAGACTTGCCACTTGCGTGTAGTTTAAAAATTGTGGGCGGCTTTTCCGAGCGCGAACTTTATGAAATTCGCGAAAGTTATAAGGAAGATTATTATTATATTGCGTGCCAAAATTTGCTAAATGATGAAAGCGTTCAATCAAAACTTAAGGAAAAACTGCAAAATTTTGCCAAAAAACTTGAAAAATACCGCGTTTTGGCTCAAAATTTCACGGTCAGCCAACTTTTATATTATATAATAGATGACTGCAATTTGAAAAACTATTTTCTTTCTCAAAATGACGGTGTCGACAAACTTAAGCAGGTAGAACTATTTTTGGCAAAACTTGAGGGCAAGAGTTTTGAGACGAGCGTCGACGAATTCTTGCACTTTATTGATAATTTTGAAGAAGCGTTTAAGGTCGACTATTCGACAGTGAGCAGCGACAATTGCGTCAAAATTACAACAATTCACGATAGTAAAGGGCTTGAGTACCCTATTACGATTATTGGCGGTTGTGGCAGTTTATTTAATTCTACAAATGATACAGAATTTTGCTTTACGAAAGAACTTGGGCTTGCGGGCAAAGATTTTGACCTTGTTAAGCGCACAAAATGTGATTCTATTGCACACGTGGCAGTTTTGAAAAATAAGCAAATGGACGAACTCTTAGAGCAAATGCGCGTTTTGTATGTTGCGTTGACGCGCCCTAAAGAATATCTAATGCTAGTTGGCGTAAAACCAAAGAAAGCGCCCGAAAAAGTTGTTGATGCTAAGTGTATATATGATTTTATCGAATTTATGGAAAAATAGGAAAACAATATGGAAATTAGAAAGATTGAACTAAATGAAACCAAAAGTCGCGTGGTGAAAAATGATGTGCGATTGTATGGTAAGGGGGACAGCGAGTTTGCGGATGAAGTAATGAAAAATCTTGACACGCCGTACCCTTATATTGATAGTACGACGCTACCGCTCAAAAACAGCGTTTCGGTTCTTCTAAAAAAGGCGAATGAAGAAACAACTTTTGAAAAGGACGATTTTTTGACTGTTCCTATTTATAATAGTGAAGTGTTGGAAAGCACGCAAGTCGGTGTCGCGTACCACACGGCAATGCAGTGTCTTGATTATGACTCAAGCGACGCGTTTTTGGCGCGCGTTCAAGCAGTGCTTTCGGGCGAAGAACTAAATGTTGTCGACACGCAAAAAATTCTAAATTGTAGAAATACCATTTTGGAAATGGCAAATTTGCACGGCAATGGAAAACTCCACAAAGAGCAAAAATTTATGATGTACGTTCCATATAGCGAAATATTTGCCGAGTCAAAAATTGACGACCGCATTTTGGTGCAGGGAATAATTGACTTATTTATCGAATTTGACGACGAAATTATATTGATTGACTACAAGACAAACAAGACAAAAGACGCGCAAAAACTGAAAAAAGAATACGAAATGCAAATGTCGCTTTACAAAAAAAGTCTGTGCGAAAACTACGGCAAAAAGGTAACTGCGTATCTTTATAGTTTTTCAACTGAAAAATTAATAGAATGTGGTACATAAAAATAAAAAAGTGTAGGATAACTATCAAAAAATAGTAGGATAACCGCAAAAAACGGCGGTTATCCTTTTTTGTTGTGCAAAAAATGTCGAAAAAATGAGAAAAAAGTGTAAAAAATGTTTATTTTGTTTGACAAATTTTCTTAAAATTATTATAATTTACTTAAATTTTGACATTTTTTAGCCTTATTTTTGCAAATTGTGTTATTTTAGGGGTTAATTTTGCAAAAAATGAGGTATAAATGTCTTGATATTCACAAATGCTAATTTGACAAAAAAGGAGAATTGTTATGAAATCAGCACTATTGGCTTCAACTTTTGATTCAATAGAAAATTTCTTAGCGACTGTTGCTGACGCGCTTCAATTTGATGTTTTGCTTTATATTTTCATCGGATTATTCGCTTTGCTTGTCATTATGACGGTCATTAGACTGCGTTCTACATATGAAGTGAGAGCAATAAAGTCATTTAAGAAAATCAACAAATATTTTTTGAAAAAACCGTATATCAACGAGTCAAACCTTGTTGAGTTTAACAGGTTGATGAAAAAAATACCATATCAACTGCGCGATAGGTGGCAATATTTTATGCTCAACCGCGAGGGGCTGCCAAGCAGTTATATGACGCTCTACCACTGCGTCGAGCAACCAATTAAAACAAGCAACTACAGGTCGACAATCGTAATGCTCAAGTACATTTGCAGCATTTGCGTTGTTTTGTGCACGCTTTTGAGCCTATTTTTGATTGCAGGCACATTGACAGGTAAATCGCTTGTTCAAGCGCTTATCATCCCTATGGGATTCTTCATTTTGAGCCAACTTTACATTTACTTTTTGAATGCGAAATTCAATGCTGTGAGCGTTGACCTCTATGAATACTATCTTGCCTTTATTCGCAACCTTGACAAGGCGTCCGCGTCAATCCCTGACTACGTTGACTACGAACTTTTGTTCACGGACAAGGAAATTCGCGACGGCATCCCTGTTTTGCGTGAATACCTCGAAAAGCGCGCTTTGCTTGAAAAACTTGCACGAGAAGAGGCAAAGCAAAACGAGAGCGAACGTGAGAGTTTTGATTTTACAAATCTTGGAATCGACGGCTCGTTGCTTGTTGAGCGCGCTATGTCAACAAGCCAAGACTACTTGAACACGCGCAATAGATTGCAAGACGAAATCACGAAGCTTGAAGCGGAAAAAGATAAGTATGACGCACAATACGTTTCAATCGAAAAGGATAGTCAAAGAAAATTGCAAGCAATCAAAGAAAACCTTGACCGTTTGCAAGCGCAACTTGACGCTTCGGCAAACCGTATTGAAGCAAACTACATCAAAAAGCAACAAAGCGCTGAAAAAGCAAAACAAGCCGAAATTGATAAAAACCTTGAGGACTTGCACGTCAAATACGCGCAACAAGTTGAGTTCCTTGAAGCCGAAATTGCAAAACGTAAGGAAGCAATCGAGGCTGACAAAAAAGATGTTTCCGAACAAATGGATGCAGAATTTGCAACGTATAATGAAAAGGTTTATACAATTCTTCGCAATAAAATTGACCAAGACGACGCAGACGAATTGAAAGTTACGCGTGCCGAACTTGATAGTACACGTGACAAACTCGCCAGCGAAACGCAAGAAAAAGACAACCTCAAATTGACGCTTGATATCAAAGGTCAAGAAATTGACACAATGCAAAGCAAGATTGACACGCTCAACGACAAGATTGCAAAACTCACGTCGCGCGACCGCCGCAACATTGCAAAAATGTACGACGAAAACATCGAATTAAAGAAACGTGTTGCAGAACTTGAGGGGCAAGCACAAAATCAAACTGCAGTTGCTGAAAATGCTGCTGAAAATACCGAAGCGGCAAACGATAATGACGACGAGCCAGTTTACTACGATGCAAACCACAATGTTGTTGACTTTAGTCAATATTACGACGAAAATGGCTGGTTCAAGGAATTCCCGAAAGTTTATGATGCTGAGGGCAATTACTACGACTTTGCCGATTACTATGATAAGTATGGTAATCCACTAGAACAAACGGACGAAAGCGCTGGAACTGAGGAAACGCCAGTTGAGGAAGCGCCAGTTGAAAACGTTGAAAATGCTGAAACCGTCGATAACACCGAAGTTGCTAACAATGCGGAAACTGACGACAACTCAAGCGTAGTTGAAGAAAACGAAACTCCTGTTGAAGATGTGCAAACATTTGAGCAAGAGCCACAAGTATTTGAACCTGTTTTCGACGAAAATGCAAACGTTGAAGATGCTCAAAACAGTCTTGCCACTGCCGAAATTCCAGCCGACCGCGTAGAGGATATGGACGACGGCGACGTTGTGTACTACGACAAAGATGGCAACCCAGTCGACTTTGAAAAATACTATGACGAAAACGGAAGATTTAAGGAATTCCCGAAAGTCTACGACAAAGACGGCAACTATTATGACTTTGGCGACTACTATGATAGAGATGGCAACTTGCTTGGGGAAAACACCCAAGTCAGCGAAGATGACATTGTGCCAATTTCAGTCGACGAAGAAAATGAATCATTCGACGTCGAAACCAAGAATGCGGAAAAGGTAGAAAAACCTGCAGCCGAACAAGCGGCAGCAAACACTATAGTTGCGGACGAAAAACCTGCAAAACGCGGACGTGGTAGACCTAAGAAAACTGAAGACGACGACGACAAACCAAAGAAAGGTCGTGCAACACGCGCTTCGGCGGACGAAAAACCTGCGACAAAGAAAACAACGACAAAGTCGGGTTCTAAGTCAGGGGCAAAGTCAGGTACAAGAACGACCGCAAAGAAAAAGACGACTGCAGCAAGCGAAAAGGCAAAACCTGCCTCCAAAAGTTCAACCGCTGCGAAAAAGTCCAGCACTACAAAGACTGCCAGCAAAGCGAAAAGTGGCGAAACAGCGGGAAGAAAAACAACCGCTAAAAAGTCATCAACTAAGAGCAATGCTAAAAACAAGGCAACAACAACAAAAAAGAGAGCGAGAAAAACGCCAAGTGACAGCAAAGTCAAAAAATCGGATGAAGAACTTGACAAACTGAATGGTCAAATTAATTCCGAAAATGCGATTTTGGAAGCAAAGCAAGCAGATTTGAAGAAAAAAATCTCGCAAACACTCTCTGAATTGCAAGAAAAGCCGACTGTCGACCGCGACCTTGAGGAAATCAAGGAAATTATGAACCGCTTGAAAGAGCAAGCCGCGGAAGCAAAGAAAAATGGTGCATCTAAAGAGGAGCAACAGCAAATCAACAAGTCACTTGCCGAACTTTTGCTTGCAATGTCAAACAAACAAAACAACAATAAATAATGGATAATATCATATGATTGAAAAGGAAGTCCACAAACGACTTCCTTTATTTTTTTGGTTGCATTTGCATACTTAGTATGCTATAATAATAAGGTAAAATAAGTAAAGGGAGAACACAATATGACAAAACAAAACATTTTGGGCGCGATGAAATTTATCGCTCTCGTACTCGTAATGCTTTGCGTGTCAATTATGTTTGTTGCCTGTGGCAAAGGCGATAGCAAAGACAACAAAGACGCTAAAGAGCAGGCGCAAATGCGTGAAGTTTTTAATTCCGCAATTGATAAAACATTGAATTATGATGGTTCATATAAAGTCGTTAAAGTTCAAAAACAAATTGAAAAATATGACGATGAAGACGGAAATCCGAAAACAAAACTCGTCATAGACCGTGACACAATGACACTTGATGCAAGCAACAATCAGTATGCTCACACTGAAGATGACGACGCGGACGGCGTT
>JBNMHN010000036.1:0-10904 GCA_050872805.1 Clostridia bacterium | reverse complement strand
AGTTTTACTAAATCCCCCCCCCCCCCCCTGTCGTTTTTGTTTTGTTGTTTCTTGCTTATTTTTCATAATTTCTCCTTTTTTTGGCTTATCACAACCATTTTTAAAGTAATTTGCCAACAAATAATGTTAAAAAACCACGCATACACAACACTATATTTTGTGCAGTTTCATATTATATATGACCGCCCGCGCGTGTTTTATGACTATATTATATAAAACTTGCGCAAAAAAAGCAACCATATAAGTGCAATGCGGCATACTAATTTAGGACACAAATTATAATGACAAAAATGGAAAGTAACTTATCACAAACCATATAGTTTAGTTTTTTATTCCGCAAGCTCGCCCCCCACAAAAAAAGGTACATAATCAATTAATTATGTACCCAACACCTATAAAGTCACTCACCCAACCCACAGCCGCGGGGCTATCCCCGCCAGCCGTGCGCTTTCGCACCCGCTACAAGCAAAATAGTGCGTAATGCGGAATCGACTTGATTCCGTTTTCAAACCCAAAGTTTTTGCTTGAAACACGTATTGCGTACGGCGGCGTGTACTTTTGCGTGTATATTTTCAAACTTTTTGCTTGCACATTATCCGCATACTTACACTCGACAGGTATAACATCCGCGCCCACTTGTATTACAAAATCAACTTCCGCTTTGCCGTTCGACTCCCAATAATATGGCGCAAGCCCCGCCGCAACAAGTTGTTGCATAACATAATTTTCCGCGATTGCGCCCTTTGCATTGCTCGAAACGCTGTCTAGCAGTATGCTAGGAATTGTCAAGTCAAGACTGCAAGCAAGCAAGCCAACGTCGCTCATATATATTTTATATGAAGTAAAATCTTCATATAATTTGATAGGGTAAATTCCCTCTCTCGCCTTGTTGCACCTGTTGACTATACCCGCAGTTTTCAGCCAATCAATCGCGCTTTCATAATCTCTTGCACGCGCGCCGCTCCCGATTAGTGAATACTGGAACTTTTTGTTCTCTTTCGCCAGTTGGCTAGGAATGCTCCTATAAGTCGCAATGATTTTGTTGCTTTCCTTTGCATCGGTATACTTTGTCATATCGCCGTAATAGCTGCTTTGAATTTCACTTTGCGCGATGCGCACATAGTCGTAGTCTTTCGTCGTCAAAAACGATTTGACAACCGCGGGCATACCGCCAATTGCCAAATATTGATGATAGTAATCAAGCAACAGTTTGTGAATCGGCTCATCAATCGGCGCATTGTCGCGATAGGCCGCCGCAATGACGTCAATCAAGTCTTGCCTGTCAAAAGCCCACAAAAACTCCTTGAAATTCAGCGGATACATTGTTATAATATTAACTTTCCCCACAGGGAACGAGAACTTGCCGCGATTGATTGCCAGCCCCAACAAACTGCCCGCCGCAATAATATGATATTGTGGTGCTTGCTCACAAAAGTATTTCAAGGATGTCAGCGCCCTCTCACACTCCTGAATTTCGTCAAAAACAATCAATGTTTCGACCGTAATTTTTTGCCCCGATAACATTTCAAGTGTCGCAATTATTCGCGACAGATTCAAATCGTCGCCAAAAACTCTTGATAAAGACGCGTTGCCCTCAAAGTTAAAATAAACAATATTAGAAAAATGTGTTTTGCCAAATTGGACTATCGAATATGTTTTTCCAACCTGCCTTGCGCCATACACAAGCAACGGTTTTCTATCAATGCTTTCTTTCCACTCTAACAACTGCTCATCAATCAATCTTTTCATACTCAACCTTCCTTTGAGCATAGTTTACCACAAAATTTCGTCTAAATCAAGCACTTTTGCCAAAAAGTGGAACCACTTTTTGGCAAAAGTAGCCTTTTCACCCCTATTTTGGCACTTTTTCATAAAAATTCAACTTTTTAGTTTTCCTAATTTTTTTTCAAATAAAACTCAACTTAGCGTATTTGCCGCTTCAAAAATTTTATTTACAACAACAAAAAATTCTCATTGAAACCTGCAAATTCGGGCAAATGCAGTACCAAGCGCTGCTTGACTATTTCGATGTCAAATAAATCTATAGATTAAGGACAGTCCCCCAGCCGCGCGCTTTCGCACCGCGTACCAACTAATGTAGAAAGCATATGAATACGCCGTCCACCCAAGTGACTGACGCGTAGGAACAGTACCTGCAGCCGTGGCCTCTGCCACAAAAAAGCACATAGTCAATTAACTATGTGCCTAAATAAGTATAGTTCCACTCGCCAAACCTGCACCTGTGGCGTTTGCCACCAGCAGCGGGGCTTTCCCCACCGAGTGGCATACTAAATAGAAAGTGAGAATGTGTGCCACCCGCGAAATATAGTGGTTTGTAGGGACAGTACCTGTAGCAGCGGGGCTTTCCCCGTTAGAGGACGGAAACGCCATAGATGTGTTTTTCGGTCTCAAGAATAATCTTGGTCATCGTGGTGACAACGTTGACAGGGTCAATGCCCGCTGCAGTTTCGCCCGACAACATCGTCGCGCTCGCTTCCTCATAAATCGCGTTCGCAACATCATTGACTTCCGCACGCGTTGGGCGCGTCGAATTAATCATACTTTCAAGCATTTCAGTTGCGACTATGCAAAACTTGCGCTTGACGTTGCAAAGCGAAATGAGTTTCTTTTGAATTGGCGGAATTTTCTCGAGCGGAATTTCCACTCCCAAATCCCCGCGCGCGACCATAACGCCGTCGCACGTGTCCAAAATTTCCTCGATGTTCTCGACTCCGCTTGCGTTCTCAATTTTCGCGATAAGTTTGATATTCTCGCCGCCGTTTTGCGCCAAAAAGTCTTTGACGTCGCGAACATTTTGCGCACAACTGACAAACGACAGTGCCAAAAGGTCGGCTTCATTTTTAATCGCGAACTTTAAGTCAATTTCGTCTGCGGGCGAAATATATGGCGTGCTTGGCACGACGTTTGGCACGTTCAAGCCCTTATTGTTGGACAAAGTGCCGCCGAACTCGATTTTGCACGTTATATCAGTGTTTGTGACTTGCTCAACGACAAGCACGATACGTCCGTTGTTGGCGAATATTTTATCGCCGCTCTTGACTTCATTGACAAGGTTTTTATATTTAAGCGAAACGATATTCTCATCACCGACGACGTCGTTTGTTGTGAAAGTGAACGTGTTGCCTGCTTTGAGTTCGACTTGTCCGTCCTTGAATGTGCTGATACGCATTTCGGGACCTTTTGTGTCCACCATAAGTTTGAGCCCGCGCTCACGGCGCAAGTCCGTTAGTTCGTCGACAATTTTTTGTTGCGTATCGACTGTTCCGTGGCTCATATTGAGGCGCGCATAGTCCATACCTGCGTCCATCATTTTACTAATTATTTCTTTTTTATTGCTTGCTGGTCCAAGCGTACATACTATTTTTGTTATTCTTTTCATATTACCTCCGCGGGGATAGCCCCGCCGCTGTGTGTACTGTTCCTACACGTCAATTACTTTTGTGGACGTCTACCCTAATATCTTTCTATGATGCGTCGCACTCGGTGGCAAAGGCCACATCTGCAGGTACTGTCACTACACGTCATTTGCTTTCATAGACGGCAAACAGGTGCACTATCTATGTTTTTTTGTTCTCGGTGGCAAACGTCACTGGTGCAATGTCACACAAACTCGACAAATTCTTCTTTTGTGTCACGCAAAAATAAGTTGCGGAACTCCTCTTTATAGTCTGCGTTGTTATAGATAATGTTATAGAGCGCGTTTGTTATCGGCATTGAAATGTTATGCTCGCGCGCAAGTTTCATTATGCCTTTAACATTGCCGACGCCCTCGGCGGATTTACCGTAGTGTTCGCCCTTAACAAACAGTTCGCCCCACATACGGTTGTGCGAATACGGCGAAAACAATGTTGCTTCAAAGTCGCCGAGGTGACTAAGTCCGTACGCGGTCATAACGCGCCCGCCCATTGCTTGTATGAGTTTTGCGATTTCGTATGTCCCACGCGACATAAGCGCACCTTTGAGGCAACTCATATTGATGCCGTCAAGCATTCCAGCCGCGATACCCAAAACATTCTTGCCTGCCGAACCGATTTCGCCACCGATAATGTCGTTCCCGACATAAAAGCGAATGAGCGGCGACGAAAACTCGCGCACAAGGCGTTTTGCAAGTTCGATATCATACGAATGAATAATCATACAGTTTGGCGTGCCTTGCAAAAAGTTCTGGACGTGCCCGGGTCCAACCCACAACGCAATGTTGTTTGGGTCAACGCCGCGTTCAATCATAATCTCGCTAATGCGCTTGCCCGTTTCGCTCTCAATGCCTTTCATACAAAGCACAAACTTGTGCGAATTTAGGTCAAACGCTGACAACTGCTCCATAAGGTTGCTCATTTCTTGCGTAAGAATCGAAATAACGACGACTTCGTTTTTCATTGCAACCGACAAATCGGTTTCAACCGAAATATTGTCCTTAAGTGTCAGATACTCGTTCTTGCGCGTCTCCTGCAACTCCTTGATGTGCCGCGAATCGGCGCGCCCCCACAATGTTATGTTGTGCAAATCGCTCAAATAATATGCCAAAAATGTTCCCCAGCGTCCGCACCCCAAAACTGATATATCCATAATTTCCACCTTTCGGCAAGCCACCCACGCCCCCATTATCCCCGCGCGCACCGCCTGTCTATTTATTATAATGTTCATTATATACTATTTTTGCCCCGAAAGTCAAGCAACGCGCAGCACGGCAACAATGGTTTCCCTGATTTATTGCCGATACAAACAAACTACGCACTCATCCATAAGGTTATTTTTGATTAATATGCTGACGCGTGGCGGGCTTGAGGGCGCGATACCGCACGCGAGGCACGCGGTTCGCGAGATTCCTACGCTTCATCAAACCCTACTACGCGGGTTTGATTTTCGCTCTGAATGACAATGGAGTCAGTACTAACACCCACTTTGACAAAGTTGGTGCCAGACGGCACTCGCACAGAATATAATAATGATATGGAAATAAGTGTATGTATGATAGTCAAGGACGAAGAACTCGTCCTTGAGCGCGCGCTGCACTGCGCCCAAAAGTTTGCGGACGAACTCATTGTCGTCGACACAGGCAGCCGCGACAAAACAAAACAAATTGCCGAGCACGCAGGCGCAAGAGTGTTCGACTTTGAGTGGTGCGACGACTTTTCGCGCGCGCGAAACTTTGCTTTCAGCAAAGCCACAAAACCATATATGATGTGGCTGGATGCGGACGACTATATCACAAACGAAAACGTCGAAAAAATCAAGCGACTAAAATCGCAACCCGACTGCGCGGACGTATACTTTATGAAATACGCCACCGCCTTTGACGCGCGCAATAAGCCGTCCTTTTGCTTTATGCGCGAACGCATTGTAAAAAACAGCCCCGCGTTCTACTTCCAAGACCCAATCCACGAAGCAATCACGCCAAGCGGAAAAATTGTTTACACCGACATTGTCATTGAACACCGCAAAATTAAGACCAGCGACCCGCAGCGCAACTTGAAAATTTTTGAAAAACTTATTGCGCAGCACTACGATTTTTCGCCACGAATGCAGTTTTACTACGCAAACGAACTATTTTATAATGACAAATTAGAAAAAGCCATCGCAGCATACGATGACTTTCTGTCGCGCCGCGAAGGCTTTGTGGAAAACAAAATTCAAGCGTGCCTCAATCGTGGCAAGTGCTACTACAAACTCGGGCAAACGACGCGCGCACTTGAATCGCTTTTTGCGTCGTTCGCATACGGCGCGCCACATAGCGAAGTTTTGTGCGAACTCTCGCTCTACCTCATCGAAAACGCCCGCTACCGCGAGGCGCTCTACTGGCTGAAACTCGCCGTCCAAACACCTGACCTCAACAGCGGTGGCTTTGTTCTGCCCGACTGCTACGATTTCATCCCTTACTACAACGCCGCAATTTGTTACCACAAACTAGGCGACAACCACCGCGCCGTCCGCTACGCAAGCAAAGCCTGCAAAATCAAGCCCACCTCATCCGACGCCCGCCGCAACCTGAACTTTTTTAAGTCTTTGCTATGAGGCGTGACAAATGTCCCAATTTATTGATTTGTTACATTTATTTTATTTATCCACTCTTCTACAGCTTTTTTAGATGTGCCACTAGAAAACCTTTGTCCGTCCAACCAATTCGCATTTTTGCTAATCAAACTATGCAAGTGCGTTGCACTTTGTCCCATTCCACTGCTTGAAGACGTGCAAAATGGAACAATTGTTTTATCCCCTAACTCACTAGCATATTCATCTAAAAACGTATAAATTATGTTAGGTGCCTCTCCCCACCAAATGGGATACCCGATAAAAATTACGTCATACTCACTAAAATTAGCCCCCTGTCTAACAAATGACGGCCTATAGTACTCGCTTGATTTGTCATTATTAACATAGGCATTGTGCTCCAAATTGACGCGTGAATTAGAATTATTCCAATTTAAGTCATTAGATGAATACTCTACCGTAGGAACAATCTCATACGTCGTCGCATTGAGAATATCTTTAATATAATTTGCTACTTGTTGCGTATTTCCCGTTGCAGAAAAATAAACAACAAGTACTTTTGAATTTTTTAAGTCAACTTCATCCTTTCCGCTTTTATTGCCACAAGCAGCAAGGCTAAAACAAGAAAATGCCATTAACGCCACTAATATTAATAAAAAACAACTTCTATATTTATATTTTTTCATAAGTCACCTACCTACCAATTTTTCTTTTCCTTAGAAAAATCTTTGTTGTTTCTTCTTTCAAGAACAATTTCTGCAAACCATTCAACCATTTTAGGGTCATAGTGAGAAAAGAACAGGCTATTTTCAGTATCGAGTTTGTTTATTTTTTCCATATCCTCTTCATCCAAAGAAAAATCAAAGATTTCAAAGTTTTCTTTCATTCTATCTTTATGCGTTGACTTTGGAATAACTATAACGTCATTTTGAAGTTCCCACCTCAAAGTAATCTGCGCAACACTTTTATTGTGTTTTTTTGCAATCTCATTTAATACTGCATTTTCAAAAATTCCATTTCTTTTTTCTCCTAGCGGTGCCCACGCTTCGTGCGCAACTCCATATTTATCTAACCATTTGTGTGCCTCTTTTTGAGCATTATAAGGATTTGTTTCAATTTGATTGACCATAGGCTTAATTCTTGCAAAATTACAAATGTCAATAAGACGGTCAGGATAAAAATTGCTCACACCTATTGCCCTTATTTTCCCTTTTTCATAATATTCTTCTAGTGCACGCCACGCCCCATAATAATCACTAAATGGCTGATGAAGCAAGATCAAGTCAATGTATTCTACTTGAAGTTTTTTCAACGATTCTTCAATAGACTTTTTGCAATTCTCATAGCCATAGTTATCTATCCAAATCTTTGTCGTGATGAAAATATCTTTTCTATCAATGCCTGATTTTTTTATAGCACTACCAACTTCTTCTTCATTAAAATAACTTTGCGCAGTATCTATGTGTCGGTACCCCACTGACAAAGCATCTAATACACACCTCTCGCAATCATCTTTTGAAATTTGATATACACCAAATCCAATTCTAGGCATCATAACACCGTTGTACAATTCTTTATATTCCATAACTTTTTCCCTCCATAATTCGTTTTTTATTATAAAATTTCGTTAAGAAATATTAATTCTCACAACTTTAAATATTGTATTTTGTCATAAACTTTACACCTTTGCTTTCTTTGTTTGACACAATAACAAAATTGTGATATCATTATTATAGAACCCGTGAGTAACACACGGTCAAGCGTTTTAGATAACAATTTTAAAAATTTTTGGAGGACATTATGTATTCTATGAAAGAATGTTGTAAATTAACAGGCTTAAGTTATGATACACTAAAATTTTATTGCAATCAGGGGTTAATCCCAAATGTGAAAAGAGACAAATTCAATAATTATCGGCTATTTGATGAAGATGATATCAATTGGATTAAAAGTTTAATTTGCTTGAAAAAATGCGATTTTTCAATAGATGAAATTAGGAAATACATTGCTTTGTGCCTAAAAGGCAAAGAAAGTTTGCAAGAGCGTAAACAAATGCTAGAAATTCGCAGAAAAAATATAGAAGCAAAAATTTTAGAACTTAATGAAACACTGGCATTTATTGATTGGAAAACTGACCTATACAACAAATTTATGTCGGGCGAACTTGAGTATTATTCTAATCTAATAAAGAAAACTACATAATATGCTTTTGCGACAATGTGTAGTATGCCATACGAGTGCTATACTTTATAGATAGACACTAAGTTTGCCGTCCCTCAAAATTCATTAAGCGCAATCAAAGTATCTGCACCAGTGGCGTTTGCCACCAGTAGCGGGGCTTTCCCCAACCGAGAACTGACGCACATAGAAAGCATACAAGCACGCCGTCCACAAAAGCAACTGACACGTAGGGACAGTGCCTGCAGCCGCGGGGCTTTCCCCGCCACACATAATAAAAGAAGAATTGCACATAATAATGCAAAGGATTTGCAAATGAAGAAAATTTTGATAATGTTTGTTTGCGTGACAATGGCGGCAGCGAGCGTTATTGCAGCAACCACTTGTGGCAAACAAAAAATAAGTTGTCCACAATTCGCGCCAAATTGTGGACAACTCCAGCGCGCAGCAAATGCACGCCCTTACGGCGTGCAAACAAATACCATTGCTGCGCAAAAATATGAAATCATACTCAACTACAAAGGGCAAACTTTTCCGCTAAAGTTTCCCGAATATAAGCAATCGCAAAACTACCAAATTGCGGCGCAAAGCACCAAATGGGGGCGCGACGGCAACCACGATGAGGCGGTGTTTGCGCTCAACAGTCTCATCTCAATGGGCGTAGCGCCAAGCGTCGCATTTGAGTTTTTGTTCCCAACAATCAATAAACAAGTTGATGCCATTTTGTCAAAGGTAAATGTTTTGCCAAAAGATTCAAAAATTCAGTTCACGCCCAACTTTTCGCAAAAATTTTGGGTCAGCCACGAAAAAACGGGCTATATGATTGATAAGGAAAACCTTTTTCGCCAAATATTTGCAAAGTTCAAATCAAGTCCGCAAGTCGCAATAACTATGCACGCCGATGCCGTCGAGCCGCAGGTTACACGCGAAAAAAACTTGCAATGCACCAAACTCTTGTCGCGGTTTTCGACGAGTATTGCGAGTTCGACCGCCGAGCGCCAAAGCAACGTGCGCCTTGCGCTCAAGCAGTTCAACGGAATGGTCGTAGCACCGCACGCGGAAGTGTCGTTCAATGCCACAACGGGCAAGCGCACGGAAGAAAAAGGCTATAAGAGCGCACACATCATTTCAAACGGGCTGTTTGTCGACGGCGTCGGGGGCGGCGTTTGCCAAGCAAGCACAACCCTTTACAACGCGCTATTGCTTGCGGACAATGTTCAAATTTTGGAAGCAAACCGACACTCAATGCCCGTCAGTTACGTGACGCTAGGCTTTGATGCAATGGTCGCGTTTGGGTCTAGCGACCTAAAGTTCAAAAACACTGCCGACACACCCATTTTCATCCACACATACTTTGAAAACGGACGCGTCTATGCCGAAGTTTACGGCAAGCCCGAACGCGAAAACACGCGCAAAGTCAGGCGCAGCGAAACACTTTCCGCCATCAAAAATAAAGGCGACATTGTAAAGCGCGACGACGGCGAGTTCACGCACCTGCTTGACGAAAACGGCTACTACCGCCAAAAACGCGCGCAAGACGGCTACGAAGTGCAAACCTATCTCGACATTTTCAGCGGTAACACGCTCGTTGAGTCGCGCCCCGTCCGCCACACAACATACCCGCCACAACAAGGCATCCTCGTGCGCGGCACTCCGCCGCAGCCCGCCCCCGCTCAACCCAACTTCGACTATTGAACCTTGCCACGCGCGCCGATACATTAAAAATAATTCACTCATTAAAATCGAGCAAAATCAAGCGTTTGCATATTTTTGGACGGTCATTTTGCTGTTTTATGCATATTTTTGGACGGTCAAAACGGCTCTCCGTGCATATTTTTGGACGGTCGCAAAAGTAATTTATGCATATTTTTGGACTTTGCCCCAAATTTTGGCGAACAAATAGATCCAATCCATTATCAATTTTTTTGTTAATTCCTCATTTTCTATACTACAAAAATACAAAATCCCGAGTAATCTAAAGTAGACTTTAGATTACTCGGAAATTTCACAAACAAAATGTATTTCTTTCACGTTTTTGCACATCTTGCCGTGCTACACGACTCAAATAGCAAGTGCAAGTGAAACAATAAATAATGCCCTGACCGTTGGTCTAAAATGAAAATGGGTCAAAAATACAAAACAAGCCACTTATCAAAAAGTGGCTTGTTTACTATGTTTTTGGCTGGTGCGTCCTAAGAGATTCGAACTCCTGACCTTTGGTTCCGTAGAAATTAAGGATTGTAATTCGGGGGTTCGTGTTTTTTACCATATTTTATCGTGTTTTACCGTATTAAAAAATGGCTAAAACCCTTTATTTTCCTAGGCTTGCCTAAACTCATACCTATATTAGCATACAAAATAAAAAAATACAAAACAATATAGCAAAAAACGATAAAATTGCAAAAATTTTGCATTTTTGTTGTAAAAATTCGCAACAAAGATAATAAAACCTATAAAATTTTGTAATTTTTTTATCTAAGTTGTGAAAATTTGAAAATTTATATACAGATTTGAATATTTTATGTTATTATATACATATAGTTGCAAAGACACTCTTAATTTTTACTCCACTTTTGCAATGGGAAAACATAAAGGAGAATATTATGACAAAAAGAAAGTCAATTTGGACATTTGTTTTGGCTTTCTGCTGTATCCTTTCTGCATTGTTTGTCTTGACTGCTTGTTCAAGACAAGCACACACCACGATCTCAAAAAGT
>JBNMHN010000035.1:0-11072 GCA_050872805.1 Clostridia bacterium | reverse complement strand
TTTTTCTCTTTCTCTCCTATAACTTTTATCTCACTTTCTTCTTTTTTTTGACTTTTTCTTTCTTCTTCTCTTTCTCTTTGTTTCAAACTGACGTCATTTTGCCCCAAAATGTCGTCCGTTTGCCCCAAAATGACGTCGGTTTGAGCCAAATGGACGTCATTTTGAATTTTGGACGCTTTTTCTTCCCCGTTTTGCGCTTGCGAAATATTCGTTTCGTTTAGTTTGTTAGCGTTATTACTTGAACATTTTGTATTTTCCGAAATGTTTACAATTTTATTTGCGTATTCCTTTGGAATTGCAGTTTCCGCAGCGGTTATTGCGGTCGGCTTTGTCGCTGTTGTTGCGGAACTTGCATATTCGGCAGCGAGGGTTTTGGGTTCGTCCAGCAGTTCTGGATAGACATATTGCGGGGCGTGCCACGGATTTATGCGCTTTTGCGTGATTTGCTTGTAGTCTTTTTGGATTTCACGGCTTGTCAACACGTGGTGTTTTTCGTACATATCTTTGTCGAAAATGCCGTTGTCGAGGCAGTATTGCACGCAGTTTTCGATGAGTCGTTCGTCCTTTTCGTATATGTCGAGCGTGAACAATGCTTGCTTGCGCGGATTCCATTCGAGATAGTAGCCGTTTTCCATTGCCATTTTATTAAACAGTAGTTGCAGGCAGCCATAGCCTGCAAGCCCTAGTTTGCCTATCATTAATTTGGTGTCGTCGTCGAAGTAGCACACGAGCGGTCTATAATCAATTCCTTTTTTGATGTTCATAAAGTTTTTCCTTTATAACAATTATAGCACACTTTTTCGATAACTTTCCCAAAAATCTCGCGGGGATAGCCCCGCTGCTACAGGTACTTTCCCTACGTCTAAGTGAATTTAGTGGACGGCGCACTTACATTCTTTCTATATAAGTTTATTCTCGGTGGCATAGGCCACCGCTGTGGGTACTGTCCTACGCGTCAGTCATTTTTACGGACGGCATAGTTATATGCTTTCTATATGCTTTCGTTCTCGCGTGGATAGCCCCGCCGCACTAGAGGTAGGAGACAGGGATAATTTTGTTGGAAGCGCCAAGCGGCAAAAGACGGTCCTGATTGCAAATCACGCCCCCCTCACCGATTTGCAAAGTCGGGAAAGCGTCGTCTAGCGCCGCAAAATGCTTGATGTCCTTAACATTTGGGCTAGACGTTTTTTTAATCTCAAGCGGATATAATGTTCCATTTTGATAAATCAAAACATCTACTTCCTTGCCGTTTGTGTCGCGGAAAAAGTATAGTGGCGGCTCTTTGCCCGCGTTGTAATAGGACTTCAGCAACTCACTGACAACATACGTCTCAAAAATTCCGCCCGCCTGCGCACCATTGCAAAGCGTTTCAGGCGTCAACCACTTGCACAAGTAGCAAACCAAGCCCGTATCAGTAAAATAAACTTTCGGCGTCTTAACAACGCGCTTGCTGACATTGAGCGAAAACGGTTGCAAAAGATAAATGATATTCGACTGCTGCAAAATTGCAAGCCACCTCTTGATCGTCGTCGCACTAACCCCAATGTCTTGCGCAATGCTGTTCATATTCAGCAATTCGCCCGTGCGACTTGCAAGCGCCGTCATAAACTGCAAAAACGTCAGCGTGTCGCCCACCTGCTCTAGTTGTCGAACATCGCGCTCCAAATACGTCGCCACATAACCCGCGTAATATTGCTCCCAGTCAAGGTCAGGATTATCATACAACTTTGGCATACTGCCGCGATGTATGCGCGCCCAAAGCGCGACTTGGTCGGTAGAAATTTTGGTATCGCGGCGCAACAAATAATCAGTAGTCGGCAAAAACGGCTCGCAAAAATCGTCGCCAGCCAGTTCGCGACTCGAAAGCCCCAACATATTGATTAATGATATGCGCCCGCTCAAACTCTCGCTCACATTTTTCATCAACTCAAACTTTTGCGACCCCGTGAGCAAGTACATTCCGTCGCGCTTTTGCGTATCAATCATATACTTTAGCCCCAAAAATAAATTTGGAACACGCTGCACCTCGTCAATAATGAACGGCGTGCCCTGCAACTTCAAGTAAGCAACCGTGTCCGCCTCAATCGCCTGCAACAAAAATGGGTCGTCAAGTGTCTCATATCTCATCGACGGATACAAATTCTTCAGCACCGTACTCTTGCCCACTTGACGCGCACCCACAATCAGCACCGCAGGATAGCCCGACTTGCTTTTCTCAATAATTGGCTCAATGTGTCTTTTAATATACATAACGTCTCCCCTAAACTTTTATGATAATCCAACACGCCATACTACATTATCGTCACTTTTTCATTTTTCGTGCTAGATTATCCTAATTTTTTAACTTCTCACGCTATTTTATCATAATTTTTACCTTTTTTCAAGCCATTTAATATAAAAAAATAATTTCTTTGATAATTTGCGGACAAAGAAATTTAAACATACCACCCTCAAAAAGCCAAATTTCCGTAGGAAAAGCACCTGCACCTGTGGCGTTTGCCACTAGCAGCGGGGCTATCCCCACCGAAAGGCAACTAATGTAGAAAGCATATGAATACGCCGTCCCCAAAAGTTTGTGACGCGTAGGGAAAGTACCTGCAGCCGTGGCCTCTGCCATTCGAGAACAAAAAAATATAGAAAGAATGCAAGTGTGCCGTCTAGCAAAGTAAATTACTTGTAGGAAAAGTACCTGCAGCCGTGGCCTCTGCCACAAAAAGCACATAGTCAAGTAACTATGTGCTTAATGTGCTTTTGTGTCACCCAACCAACACCCGTGTTTGTAATATTTGCCGTACAAATATAACACTCTATAAATAGGTACTAGGTTTGCAGCCTATAAAAGTGGTTCACTTGTAAAAACAACACGCCAGTGGCGTACGCCATTAACCGCCCGCACCTGCAGGTCCCGTCGGCCCAGTTGGCCCAGTAGCGCCAGTTGCACCTGTCGGCCCAGTTGGCCCAGTAGCGCCAGTTGCACCTGTTGGCCCTGTAGCGCCAGTCGCACCGCGTGGGATGAAGAAATTGAGAGTGTGCACGTTGCCAACAATAGTGTCAGTAACGTATGCTTCTTCATTCGGCTCAAGAGTGGTGGTTTCGCCTACGGCAAAGATTGGGGAAATGCCGTCTGCACCTGTTGCACCCGTCGCGCCCGTCGGTCCTGTTGCGCCTGTCGGGCCAGTAACCCCTTGCGCACCTTGTGGACCTGTAGCGCCCGTTGGGCCAATTGGTCCAACAATCGCGCCAGTTGCAACGACCGTGCTTGCCGTCCTAAAACGAGGCGTCGGGCAACAGCAGCGACATCTTCTGCATCCGCAAATATTGCACATCTTTCACCTCTTGTTTTGTAGCACGTTTTGTTTTGTGCTACACTTCATAGTATGCACGAAATTATTTTGTGTGCAATTATAAACGAAAACGGGGATAGCCCCGCCTGCAGTGCGCTATCGCACCACGAGGTGTACCCTAACTAGAAAGCACCGCAAATTTGCCGCCCACGCAAGCAACTTACGCGTAGGAACAGTACCTGTAGCCGTGCGCTTTCGCACCGACTATTTTTTGACAGTACTGCCGAAGCCGCCGTTGCGCGCGGCGGTCACTTCTTCTTCGTCGTCCACTTTCAAAAATGTGGTGAAGATGCCTTGCCCGATTTTGTCGCCGCGCTTGATTTCATAGGGTTCGGCGCTCAAATTCCTGAGCATAAACCCGATGTTGCCTTCGTTGCCCTCATTGTTGTAGTAGTCCGCGTCGATAACGCCGATTCCGTTGGCAAGCACGATTCCGCGTTTGCCCATTCCGCTGGTTGAGCAGAGAATTAGCACTTCATTTTCCTCAAAGCGTGCTTTGATGTCTGTGAAGATAAGTTTTGCGGTGTTTGGCTCGACTGTCACATCTATTGGCGAATAAAAGTCGTAACCTGCGGACGCTTTTGTTGCGCGGTTCGGCATTTTTATTTCGCTGTCATATTTTCTATTATTCACTATTTCAAATTTTCTCATAAACAAATCCTCACTTGTTTTTAAAATAGTTGTAGCGGTAAATGAGTTCGATGCATTCTTGCTTTTTGTAGTAGGCGACGATGCGCGCTTGGAACGCTTTGACGTCGTCCGCGGTCAATGTGTCATCCAAAATCGTCACGTCGTCGATGTTGTTTGTGAACAAATTGTTTGTATACATTCCGCTGAGCGATGACACGAACACTGATTTTTCAATGTCGTTTGAGAACAAACTGTACCCTTGCGTGAGCGCGGTGTTGTACTCAATGTTCAAAAGGTCGCAAATTGTTGGGTAGATGTCGTATGTATTGCAGAAAGTGTGGTTGACGCCCCCGCCCACTTTGTCGTTGTAAATCATCATTGGCAAATGGTAGATTTCGGTATTCTCAAATTCGTCCTTTGGCACATTTTTCACTTTATAGCAAAGGTTTGAATAATAGCAGTTGTGGTCGGCGTACATTACGACGGTCGTTTTGTCCAAAATGTTAAGTTCCTCAAGTCTTTCAAAAATGTTTTGAACCATTTTATCGGTATCCATACAAGCGGCTTTAAACTGCTTGAGTTTTTTCACGTCGCTCTTGTCCTTTGGAATGGTATATTCGCCCGTGCCGTCGATATATTCTTCGTACAACTCAAATTTTTCGTCGACAATCGCCAAGTTTTCGCTCAATCGCTTGTTGTTGTAGTCGTACGCGCCGTGCGTCGTGATTGTCGTATAAAAACTGAAGAACCTTTTATTCTCAGGAATGAATTTATCCATCATATTGTTGATAAACTCACTGTCCAAAATCCAGTCGTTGAACTCTTTGGATTTGTTTTCAAGCGTGCAATCTTCTAGCGCCAAAACGTTCTCAAACCCAAGCGCAACATTGACGTGTTCGCGGTCGTAAAACTTTTTCGTGTAGCCGTGGAAGTAGTTTACCGCGCTATCTTCGCCCGCGTTTTGTTTGTACAAACTTGGCAGCGAATAAGGCGTTGTCAAGCCGACGCTAGAGTTATATCCGCTCAAAAGTTTGTCGTTTGGAATATGCCCAAGCAGCGAAATTTCCTCACTGATGTTTGTTTTGTTGCGTGCATAGAAGTTATCGTAATATGTCGCAAGTCCTGTTCCATTTTTGATACTGTATAAGTACGGCGTGAAAACGGGGTCGATTGAAAAACTGTCAAAACTTTCAAGCATAATAATAATTAAATTGTCGCCTTCGCCAGCACCGGTCATAGCGTTTGTTGTCGAAAGGCTGCTTTGCCCTTTTGCTAAGTACTTTTCGATTTTCTCACGCGTTTCAGTGCTCATCTTGCCGTCGGCAAAAATGTAGTTGCTGAGATTTTTAAGATAAAAACCGTATGTACCAAAGCGCTTGGTTGACTCGGTTTTCAAGAACATATTGTCCCACAATTCTTCGTCGGACGTGATTGTTTCTTGCTCGGCGTCATCGGGCGTTGCACTAACGACATTGACAGTGCTTGCGAACAAACTTGTTCCAAGCAACTGGAATGACAAAAGCATTGTCAAAATGACTGCAACGCGCCCTTTCTTTGACAAAACCTGTGTTTTGTCAAGATTTTTTCGCAAGTAGCACACCATAACAATAAACCCGACGAAAATCGCGATGTTTAGAAAGATGATTCCAAAATCAAGGAACTCAAACCTAAAGGCGTTGAAGCCCTCGTGCCCCAAGTTGAGCATTGACAAACTAAACACGTCGCCAAACACGTTGTAGATTGTGTCGTTGACAATGTTCATTGCCACTTGAATTAACAAAAAGAACGACGCCAAACAAATCCAGCCCTTGCTGCCAGTTGGTATCAAAAACAGTATGCCAAGAAAAATGGCGATGACCGATAGGTCAAACAAAAAGTAGGTCGGGAATACGCCGATGCCAAGCGTCAAAAAGTTGACCATTTCCAAAATTACGGCAAACGCCACAAACATCACGGGAAACAACCACTCGCGCGCATATAACCTTTCAATATTTTGCATAAATCTTAATTCCTTTGTTGATAACTTTCATACTAAATCCCCCGATGCCCCCGTTCTCGCCGTCGCAGTTGACAACCGCGTTGCACTTAACTTTCGCGTCCGCGACACTGAACATTGCCACGTGCTTTGAGCGGCGAACCCTATTGATTCCGCACAAAAACATCTTGAAAATGCGCATTTTCGTGCCGAAACTGACTTTGTTTTTCTTTTCAAGAAAAATGACAACATCCGCCCTGCCGTCCTGCAAGTCGGCGGGCTTGTTGAACTTCATACCCGCGACGTACTTTGAATTGACGATGAGCGCAAGCGCCGTCTTTCCGCAAAGTGTTTGCCCGTCGCCCTCAAACTCGAAATCGTAGGACTTTGCAACAAAAAATTCCTTAACCGCCTTGAAAGCATACGCCACCTTACCGACCCTGCGTTTTGCTGACTGTTTCGTCTCGTAACTTGAGGAAGTGAAAAGTCCAAATCCGCACACATAAATTGCGTACTTGTCGTTGATTTTCATAATATCATATTCAAACGGTCTGCCATTTATTATGATGTCCAGCGCGCGCTTGACACTCTTAGGAATGCGCAACGTGTGCGCCACATCATTGACCGTTCCGCTCGGAATATAGCCAATCGCAGGCGCGTTTTCTTTCTCAGCCAGCGCCGTCACAACCTCGTTGACCGTGCCGTCTCCGCCCGAAACAACCACGCAATCGTAGTCCGCATAACACGCCTCAATGATTTCAGTTAAATGCCCCGCATACTCAGTCTCGCGATAGTCGACCACGTCAAATTTAGTTTTCAGCCGATTAATTATGTAATCTTTTCTTTTGACGATTGTGCCGCGCCCACTGTTGGGGTTTGCAACAAACAAACATTTCATTCTTATACTATACACCATTTTCGCAAAAAACGCAACCTTTTGCACCTTTTAAACGGGTATTTTGCTTGCTTTTTTGTATGCAAAATGCTAAAATACCCACAAATATAGGAGCGGATAAAATGAACAAAATCGCAAAAGTGGGCGTGACCCTCGCAATCATTTTCGTAGTCATATGCCTGTCAGCACTCGGCGCATATTGGGCGGTGCAAAAAGATAGGCAAAACCAACTCAACAAATACGACTTTACAAAATACGCAAACTTTGCGTCAAAAACGGTGCTATTTATCGGTGATGGTATGGGCGAAAACCACATCAAAAACGCCGAAATCTATAACGGCGCTGCTACGTACATTTCAAGCATTACAACGCACGGACTCGTGACGACGTTTTCTAACAGCGTCGCCGCCCCAACCGACAGCGCAGCAGCCGCAAGCGCCCTCGCGTGCGGGAAAAAGTTTGACAACAAAGAAGTGTCGCGCCATAACGGCGTCGATGTCAAGAACATCAGCGAATACGCCAAAGAAAAAGGGCTTGGCGTCGGCATCGTGACAACCGATTCGCTATCGGGCGCAACGCCAGCGTGCTTTTCGTCGCACGCAAACAATCGCGGCGACACAAACGACATAATCAATGGGCAAATCAACAGTAATGTCGACTTATTCCTCGGCGCAGGCAAAGATACGTACGAAAACTACAAGGCGCAGTTTGAAAGCAAGGGTTACACCTTTACAAACGACTATTCTGCTTTAAGCACCGCAAGTACAAAAATTGTCGGCAGTTTTGAAAACGTACCCGCGAATGAGGGTTCAAGCGCCGCGCCAACGCTCGAAATGCTAACAAGTTTTGCAATCGACTTTTTTGAAACGCACTTTGCAAGCGGCTACTTTTTGATGATTGAGGGCGCGCATATCGACAAGAAAAGCCACGCGAACGAAATTTTGCCAATGATTGAGTACTTGACAAGCTTTGATAACGCAGTCAAATATGTAGCCGATAAGTTTGCCCCGCAAAACGACACAGCAATCATAGTTACCGCCGACCACGAAACAGGCGGGCTGAAACTCGCAACCAACAAAGAGGGCATCAAAAACTCGCTGTACACGCGCGGCGGGCACTCAAGCAAAAACGTGCCATTCTTTGCAAAATTTTCCGCCAACCGCGCTGACCTCATCACTCTACCCGAACAACTCGACAACACGGACATCTTCAAACTCTGCAAAGCCCTCCTCATCGGCTAACTGGCGGGATAGCCCGCGGCTGCAGGTACTTTCCCTACGTCTAAGTAACTTCAATAGACGGCACCCCTGCACCCTTTCTATATAGTTTTATTCTCGGCGGGATAGCCCGCGAAAAAAAGGTACATAGTTAATTAACTATGTACCTAATTTCATATAGTGCCACTCACCAAACCCACAGCAGCGGGCTATCCCGCTAGCGGATGCATAGAGGGACGATGATGCCGGCAACTATGACTAGCATAAACGTAAAGTACAAAACAAGCCAAACAGTTTGCTTTGGACGCACGTATCTCCAGCCCAAAACCGCAACAACGCAAATCATAAGCGCAGTTGCAAGCGCTTGCATAACTGATACCGCTGTCGCTAGCTTTGACGCGTTTACCGCAGCCAAAATCAAGCCGATAAGGTACAAAATCGCAGCAGCGCCCAAAAGCCAGAACGAAATCTTGTTCAAGCCCCAAACAGTTCTTCTTTTAGGTGAAGAACTCTTTTTTGTCGTAGTCGTCTTTGTTGTCGAACTAGACTTTGTGGCAGGCTTAGACGTGCTAGTCTTTTTTGCACTTGTAGAACTCTTTTTTGTTTCAGCCATTTTTCTCACTCCTTATTTTTTTTATCTTTAACGACAATATTATACTCCAAAACAAACTTTTTGTAAAGGGTTTCAGCAAAAAATACCTTTTTACAACAGAAAAATATTGTTACATTCTTTTGTGCTAATTTTTTATATAATCAATTATTCTTTATGCAATCAACCTAATTTGCAAAAACAAAAAACAATGTCCATTTTTTGTGAAGTGCACATTGTTTTTAATATTGTTTTAATAATATAGATATCTATTTTCTAAAGCATAAGTTGTTTTTACTCAAAATGTTGCGCAAACAATTTGCAATACCATTTTTTGTTTAGATAATCTCCCTGCAAAATCATCTAAATACAGTGCACTGTAAATTATTGCGCGACCAAAATGCCGTCGGTTGCTTTGCTTTCGTCAGCAGTAATTGTGTACGTTGTATCTCCAAAAACAATTGTAGCACCATCACTTGAATATGTGCATTTGACCGTAGCGGCGTGCATAAATTGTCCACCATACTCCATTCCAACAATCGCAAAAGTTTCGCCACTTTCAGCCCCCGTTTTCAAGATTAACGTTGATGTTTCTCCACCGATTGTAAAAGGAAGTGAATACGTTTTTGCATATGTATCACTTGGAACATATGTGTCGATTATTGAATCCCCTGCTTCTTGGACTGTTATTTTCAAATATACAAATGCGTTGAGTTCGGGCATTTTGTACATCAACAAGTATGGGTTTTCTTCTTCCATTTGATACTCATATTGTTCATATGTTTCATTGCCAGCACTGTCAACTGAAACAAATTGAGCAATGCCGTTGTCATAAACATCAATTCTATCAAAGTCATTTAAACTAGCAAAATTTTCTCCAACCGTGTATGATTCTTGTAGTTTTGCGCCAGCCATATCGAGCAAAACCGTAACATAGCATTCGACACTTTTGCCGACTGTTTGCCCCTCAAGTGTATATTTTATTTCAAATGTTGTGTTGCCAATTTTTGAAAAATCGGCAGCGCTAATATCAATCATTTCGCGCGTAATTTGGACATTTTTGCTAAATTGTCCGTCAACTTGATTATAGAATGAAACATATAATTCTTGCCCAACAATGTTTTCTTGCAACCACGTCTCTAGGTCGGTGCCTATTGTGTAATTGAATTGTTGGCTGCCTTGCAAATTAATATTTTGAATATTGCAAACGCTTGGGTCGCAAACTGTTATTTCCAATGTTGTTTGTTCGCCTCTATATTCAACCGTCAAGTTATATTCGCCCGCGGTGTTCAAAACTTCATCCCAACTTTGCGCGCCGCTAATAATTGTTATTTCACTCAAAGATGTATACCTGTCAAATGTGTCTCCATTTGCCATTTTATAATTGAACGAAGTCATAACCCTATCTGCACTTGTGCCGATAGTTATGTCACTAGCCTTAACATCCGCGTAATTAAGCGTAGTTGTCGCTGGGTCATAGACAACAAATGTAATATAATTGCCACTTGTATTACTTTTAATTTTTAATGTCAATTGTGTTCGTTTTTCAGCGCTTGTGTCTAACGTCCCTTCAAAATCGTCTACTATTGCGTTTCTAACATAAGTAAATTCTGAGTCGTTAATATTATATTTTGAAACAATTATATCATCTTCCCCAAAGAAGTTGTCAAATGCTGAACCCTTTTCCAAAATGAATGTATTTGTTCCGTTAAAATATGATTCTTCCAAATTGAGCGCGCTCAAATCATTTGTTGGATAAACATTTACAGTTGTAGAGAGATTGAACCCGCTAATCTCCAAATCAAACGGCTCGCCAACAGTTCTAAAGTTTGAAGTATCTACAGTAAACTCAGCGTCGCTTAGTTTTTTAGTATCCCAATCGCCCGATTCATATTGAATAGACATTGATATGTTTGAGTAGTCCTTAATAAGTTGCCCCTCGCTATCCACAAGCATAATTATACGGCTGTCGCCCGCAGAAATGCTTGTTGCGCCCACATTTGCAGGGTCATAAACGGTAATTGTCTCATTTGTCGTTTTACCTTGATACTTGATTTCTACATAGTAACTTCCAGCAGTTGTGAAATCAACATCTCCGTAAACAATCATATCTTTGGTTACTGGAATTGTCTTGTAAGTTTCGTTTTGATAACGAACGCCAAGCAGCATTTGAACATTGCCGTCCGCGCTCATTGCATAACTTGTCTTTTCAAGTTGAATATACTCAACGCGCGCTGGCACTGGAACAGTTAAATTTTTGTCCGCCTTGCTCTCGTCGTCGTACTTGATTGTAATCTTGACAAACTCGTTGCCGTCGTTATCGTATTCAAACGACATTTCTACATCGCTAATACCCACGCCGTCTTTACCATTGACGACAGTGAAAGTAGACGTCGTGTTGTTTGTGTATGTGATTGTGTAT
>JBNMHN010000034.1:0-11262 GCA_050872805.1 Clostridia bacterium | reverse complement strand
GTATATTATTTGTAGTTTTTATCATTTTATTAAAAAAATAAAAGGAAATTTTATGAAAAAAAATATAGTAGTCAACTTGTTTGGCGCACCGGGGTCGGGAAAATCTACCGCAATGGCGTATATTTTTGCAAACCTTAAAATGCGTGGAATCAACTGCGAAATGGCACCTGAATTTGCGAAAGAACTTTTCTTTGAGCAAAATATGACAGCGTTTGGCAACCAAGTGTACATTCTCGGCAACCAATATTATAGAATTAGTCGGCTGCTCGACAAAGTTGATGTCATTGTTACCGATTCGCCAGTGTTTGTTAGCGTGTATTACAACGAACTAAGCTGTGCAAAAGAGGAGTTTAATCAATTTGTCGCTGCAGCAACAAAGGGGTTTAACAATAAAAATTACTATCTCAAGCGTGTTGTCGAATATGACCCGAATGGGCGCCACCAAACAAGGGAGGAGGCTGATGAAGTCGGGGATACATTGCTCACATTGTTTGATAAATATGGCGTCGAGTTTGAGTATGCGGACTCTTTGCCTGAAACGCTTGATGGTATCGTGGACGACATAGTTAAAATGGTGAATGAAAAATAATTTTGTTAAATTTATGCAAATGTACTGAATAAATGAAAAGTTTTGACTAATAATAATAGTATTCAAGGCATTTTTTGGCTAAAATGTTTTGATTTTTTGCTAAAGTGTGGTATAATCAACATAGTGGCAGGCAAAAAATGAAAAAAATGGGCGTAGATTTAGGACAAGTTCGTATAGGAATTGCACTATCGGATGCGTTGAATATCTTTGCTTATGCTCTTGAAACATACAAGCGGAAAAACTTGAATGAAGACTTAGAGCATTTGGCAAAAATTGCAAACGATAATGAAGTGGACACAATAGTTTTCGGATTGCCGTTGAATATGGACGGTACGCAGGGCGAAAAGTGTCAAGAGACATTCGAATTTGTTGAAAATTTAAAGAAATACTGCAATCAAAAAATAGTGTTTCAGGATGAAAGGTTGACTACTGTTAGCGCCGAAAAAATGCTAATTGATGCCAACGTTTCACGCCAAGGGAGAAAGCAAGTCATCGACAAAATTGCAGCCACATTTATTCTGCAAAGTTATTTGGACAAAAAAAGTTTATAGGAGTTTATTATGGAAAAAAATGCGATTGAAAGATTATTGGACGAAAACGACCTTGGTACAATAGTTCTTTTTGACGAAAACGACAAGGAAGTTGAGTTTGAACAAATTGCGATTATCCCTTACGAAGATGAGGTCTATGCAATTTTGAAACCTGTAAAAGAAATGGAAGGAGTTGCTGAAGATGAAGCAATCGTATTCCTTTTGGACGCTGATGACGACTCAGATGATGTTTTGTCAGTTGTTGAAGACGATGCTGTCATTGATGCAGTGTTCGACGCTTATTATAAATTGTTGGACGAAGACGGAAATAATGAATAATTCGCTTGACAAAAGCATAATTATGTGTTATAATCAAAGTGTTATGATGTAAAATTGAGAGTGGCTTGTGCCACTCTCAATTTTATAAAGGAGAACGAATGTCAAAAAATATTGAGTTGATTGAGCAAACAATTGCGCCAATTGTTGAAACGTGCGGCTGCAATTTACTTGAAGTTGAATACGGCAAAACGCCAGACGGAATGACGCTTACAGTGTTCATTACAAAAGAGGGCGGCGTAACAATTGAAGATTGCGAAAGAGTACATAATGCAATTGACCCAAAAATTGATGAAATCGACATTTCAAATGGCGAACCCTTTAACTTGAGCGTCTCATCGTTTGGGTTGTCAAGGCAACTTAAGACTACCAAAGAATTTCAGTATAGAATGAATGAAATGCTTGAAATTAAGTTGTTTGCGCCTTTGAACGACAAAAAAGAGTTTGAAGGCACTCTTGTTGCTGTCGATGAATATGACATTTCATTGCAAGTGGGCGATGAAAAATTGACAATTCCGCGCAAATCTATTGCTAGCGCAAAATTAAAGTTGGATTTTTAGGAGATAAAAAATGATTAGTAAAGACTTTTTTAATGCTTTGAACGACCTCGAAGAACAAAAGAATATTAACAAGGAAGAATTTATAAAGATTTTGGAAGCCGCTTTGACTTCTGCATATAAAAAGAATTTTGGTGAAGCAAAATCAGCGTTTGTCAAATTGATTCCTGAGAAAAACACAATCAAAATTTACGCTTATAAAACGATTGTAGATGAAGTAGTGGACCCTGAAAAGGAAATTTCACTTGAAGATGCCAAAAAGATTAAAAATTCTTATAAACTTGGCGACCTTGTAACGGATGAAGTTGTTCCTAAAGAGGACTTTGGGAGAATTGCAGCGCAAACTGCTAAGCATATCATTATGCAAAGAATTCACGAAGCAGAAAAAGAAAAGTTGATTCAAGAAATCAATGGCAAGGAAAATGAAATCGTTACAGGATACATCAATCGCAAAGATGAAAAGAATGTTTACGTCGAAATCGGCGGAACAAACATTTACGCAGTTTTGAGTAACTATGACCAAATTGCGGGTGAAAAGTACAATGTCGGAGACAAAATAAAAGTTTTTGTAAAGCAAATCAAGGATACGCCATTTGGTCCACAAATTTGTGTTTCACGCAAAGCGCCAGGTTATGTAAGACGCTTGCTTGAAATCGAAGTGCCTGAAATTGAAAACGGCGAAGTTGAAATCAAAAGCATTTCAAGAGAAGCAGGTCTTAGAACAAAAGTTGCCGTTGCCGCTTGCAATGACAGCATCGACCCAGTTGGTGCTTGTATAGGTAACAAAGGTTCTAGAATTAACTCTTTGATTTCTGAGTTGAACGGCGAAAAAATTGATATCATTGAGTATAGTGAAGACCCATTTGTTTATATTGCACGTGCGCTTTCACCTGCAACTGTAAAGAGTGTTGAAATTGATGAACTAAATCATAGCGCAAAAGTTATTGTTGACAAAGATATCCTTTCTCTAGCAATCGGTAAAAACGGGCACAATGTTCGCCTAGCAGCGAAATTGACAGGTTTCAAAATTGATGTCAAGACCGAAGAAGATGAAGAAAAAGATATGTTTGCACCAAGCATTGCAACTGAGTTAAGCGACAACGACTTTATTTTATCTGACGACGATGATGATTACGGAGCAACTGACGACATTGAGAGTAGTAATGAAGAGGTCGCAGCTGAAAACGCTAGCGAATCAAATGATGCACTTGATTTAAACAATGACGAAACATTTGAAATTTCGCTTGATGACGACGAAGAAAAATAGAAGGTGAGGGATGAAAGTTCCTTTGAGAATGTGCTGTGTTTGCAGAAAAATGCAGCCGCAAGCAGAATTAATACGCGTAATAAAAACAAAAGACAATATTTTTGCAATAGTTGAAGGCAAACAGAAACTGTTTGGAAGAAGTGTTTATGTATGCAAAAGCGCCGAGTGCTTGTCACAGTTGCAGAAAAAAAGAGCGTTAAATCGCGCGTTTAGGCAAGAAGTGCCGCAAAAAATCTACGATGAATTGACAAAAAATAGTTAATGTGGTAAAATACTAAGTAAAGAGGTATTGATATTGGAAATAGACAAAAAATCAGCAAAAAACACGTTGGTGTTAGATAATCTAAAAGAATTGGCAGGGTTGAGAAACAAGGAAATATATACCCTTTCTTCTGATTTAAAAAATTCGAGAATCAATCTTGAAAATCTTTTGAAAAGAACAAAAGAGAAAGAAAGAGCGTATTTGGCAGAGCAGCAAGAAAAGTCACAAAAAGAAAGTGCACAACTTGAAGAAAAGAAAGTCAAAGAACAAACGAGTGAAGAAAGGGTGCAAAAAGTTGCAGTCGAAAAAACTGACGCTCCTAAAACTGAAAAACGCACTTTTGACAAACCAAGAACAAGTGCTCCAAATGTTCAAAAGAGAGTGTTTGATAAGCCTGTCGAAAAGCGAGATGCGAGACCAAATCAAAATGGCAACTATAGAAACAATTCGACAAATAGACCGCGCGACTTTCAAAATAATAGAGATTTTGCAGGAAATAGACCGCAAGGGCAAGGTTTCAAAAAGCCGCCTGAAAAGAAAGTTGCATTTGCTGATGTCGTTATTGAAAAATCTAAGAACAAGTTTCAAAGTACGCAAGCTAAAAAGAAAGTTGATACCCACAATAAGTATGAGACAAAGAAAGGGCGCGTGACAAAATATGATGCTTCACTCAATGACCAAGAATTTTTTGGCAAGAAGAAAAAGAAAGGCAAGACAAGTGCTAACCCTAACTACATCAAGATTGAACACGCTGTTATTTCTACCGCTGAAGTTTCGGTTAAAACTCTTAGCGAGAAAATAGGGCAAACCGTTGCTGATATTATTAAAAAATTAATGCTTTTGGGCGTTATGGCCAATATCAATACTAACATTGACTTTACAACTGCCGAATTGATTGCTGACGAATTTGGCGTAAAACTTGAACAACAATTAGAAAAGACTGCGGATGAACAACTTTTGGAAGAAATCCAACAAGCTGACGAATTTGGCGAAACAATCAATCGCCCACCAGTCGTTACAGTTATGGGACATGTTGACCACGGTAAAACTTCACTTTTGGATGCAATTAGAAATACACACGTCACATCAAATGAGGCGGGCGGAATTACGCAGCACATCGGTGCATATACCATTGACTACAATGGAAATAAAATCACATTTATTGATACACCGGGGCACGAAGCGTTTACGGCAATGCGTGCACGTGGCGCGAGCGTAACCGATGTTGCAATTTTGGTCGTTGCTGCAGATGACGGCGTTATGCCACAAACAAAAGAAGCAATTGAACACATCAAAAATGCAAAAGTTCCTATGGTTGTTGCAATCAATAAAATTGATAAGCCTGAAGCAAATGTTGATAGAATTAAACAACAGTTGGCTGAATGTGACGTTATGCCTGAAGAATGGGGCGGAGACACAATGATGGTTCCAATATCCGCTAAAAACAATATGAACCTTGACAAATTGCTTGAAGTCGTTTTGGTTGTCAGTGAAGTTAGTGATTTGAGAGCGAATCCAAATCGTCACGCTATCGGTAGTATTATTGAAGCGAAACTTGACAAAGGTAAAGGACCTGTTGCTAATGTTCTCATTAAAAATGGTACATTACACGTTGGGGACACAGTCGTTTCAGGGCTTGCCGTTGGTAGAGTTAGGGCAATGACTAATGACAAAGGGCAAAACATTAAGGAAGCAGGTCCTTCAACGCCTGTGTCAGTACTTGGGCTTGATAGAGTTCCAAACGCTGGTGACACATTGATTGCTGTCGATGAAAAAACTGCAAAGCAAGTAATCATAGATAGAAAGAACAAGGCTCAACTTGCAAAACAGAAAGTAGAAACAAGTATCTCGGCTGAAGAATTCTTGAAGAATATGATTAATAAAACGCCTTATAATGTCATTATCAAAACGGACGTTCAAGGCTCATTTGAAGCACTACAACAAATGCTTTCAGCGGTTGAAAATGAAGAAGTCAAAGTCCACTGCGTTCACGGCGGCGTTGGCGCAGTAACTGAAAATGACGTTGAAGTGGCAATCGCATCTAACGCAACTATCGTTGCATTTAATGTAAAGGTTGAGAGCAACGCACAAACCTTGGCAGAACAAAATAATGTTGAAATAAAGAATTATAAGATTATTTATCAAGTTTTGGATGATGTTCACGCAAAGATTAAGTCTATGTTGAAGCCAGTGTTTGTCGAAAAAGTTATCGGACACTGTGAAGTGCGTGTACTATTCAAAATTAGTAGAATTGGTACGGTTGCAGGCTGCTATGTTTTGGATGGTAAGATTACACGTAATTCACATATTCGTGTTATGAGAAATGGCGAACAAATTATTGATACGACAATCACAACATTCCAAAAAGAAAAGCAGGAAGTTAAAGAGGTTATGGCGGGGTATGAGTGCGGCATAAAACTTGACGGATTCAACGATATTAAAGACTTAGACATATTTGAAGCATATATAATGGAGCAAGTTATTAGATAATTATGAATAATAGATTTGATAAAATGAATGAAGAAATCGTGAAAGCGTTGTCGGAAATTTTTAGAGATGAAGTAAAAGACCCTAGAATTGACGGAATGATAACAGTTGCTGATGCAAAAATCACAAACGATTTATCACATTGCACGATTTATTTGAGCATTTATAATTCAAAAGATAAAAAAGTTTGTTTCCAAACGATTTGTAAATGTACAGGTTTTATTCGCAAAAAACTTGCTGAAAAAGTTGATATTAGAATAATGCCTGAATTGCATTTCAAATTGGATGAAACGCTTGATTATGTCGACAAAATGAATGAAATATTTAAAACTATAGAATAAAATTATATTGTGGCGTAGTAAAGTTTTATACTGAGTACTCGCCACATTTTTTATTAAATTAGATTGCGCAATGTTTGTAAAAAGAATAATAAAATAAAAAAAACAAGAATTTGCAAAACTAGTTTGAATACATAAGTTTTTGCATTTATCAAAAAGCAATAATAACTAAAAATTTTGTCAGCAATATATGTGACGAAAGGAGTAAAAATGAATTTTAACATCATAAAAGAAAAGGTTGTAAATGCAAGAGAAATTGCAATTTTTACGCACATTATACCTGATGGCGATGCAATCGGTTCGTCGTGCGCATTTGCACTATGCCTCCGAAATATGGGGAAAAATGCAAAAGTTTATATTCAAGAAAAGCTCAGTGATGAGTTTGAAAAATTGGAGATTAATGACCTTATCACTTATGATGCGCCGAAAAGTGCTGATTTAGTTATTATTACTGATTGTTCAAATTCTGAAAGAGTTGGTATTTACGAACCATTTATTAAGGAATCAAAAAACAGTATAGCAATCGACCACCATATTGCTTTTAACAATTTTGCTGTATGCAACTTTTTAAATGCCCAAAGTTGCAGCGCTTGCGAATTTTTGTTTGACATATTTACAGAAATTGGGTTCCAAATTGACAAAAGAATGGCGGAATTATTGTATCTTGGAATTATTCGTGATTCGGGCGGTTTTATGTATAACAACACAACGTCGCACTCGCACGTCGTAGCCGCAAAATTATTTGATTTGGGTATTGATTTTGAAGATATAAATCGCCGTTATATGAGCACGATTAGTATGAAAGGTGCAATGGTCTTAAAGACTGCCTTGAATAACCTTGCTTTTTATGAAAATAACCGTTTTGCTGTGTCGTCTATTACTGCTCAGGAGCTTCAAAAATTCGATGCAGATATAAACGATACGGGTGCAATTGTCAGTCAAATTTTATCTATCGAGCCTGTCGAAGTCGCTGTTTTGGCAACTGAGGTAAATAAGAACGTATTTAAGGTAAGTATTAGAAGTAAATATGATGTTGACGCAAATTTATTAGCACAAGAATTTGGGGGAGGCGGGCACAAAAAGGCGGCTGGATGTCAACTGTTTGGAACACGTGAAAAAATTGCAGAAGAATTTTTAAAGATAATACGTAAGCATTTGAAAGGATAAATATGAACGGAATTGTGATACTAAACAAACCTTGCGGAATTAGTAGTAATACCGCTTGTAGAAAAATTGGGAAGATTTTAGGTGAAAAGAAAGTTGGGCACCTAGGCACACTTGACCCGATGGCTGAAGGTGTTTTGCCTGTTGCGCTTGGTAAATGCACCAAATTGTTTGATTTTTATTTAAAAAAAAGAAAAACCTATATTGCTGAATTTACTTTCGGCTATGAGACCGACACGCTTGATAGAGAGGGGCAGGTAATATTCGACGGAGGAAGCGTTCCAACAAGAGAAGAAATTGAGGGAGTTTTGCCGCAATTGCGTGGCGACATAGCACAAATACCGCCAAAGTATTCAGCAAAGAAAGTCAATGGTAAGCGTGCATATGATTTGGCGCGTGAAAATATAGAGTTTGAATTGCATTCTAAAGATATAACCATTTATAAACTAGAGGTACTAGAACAAATAGACGCTAAAACCTACAAATTTTTGATTGAATGTTCCGCTGGAACATATATTCGAAGTATTGCTAGAGATTTGGCGTATGCCTTGCAAACTTATGCCACCATGACACGCTTGCAACGCACAATGTGTGGCGAATTCTCAATTGAAAATTCGTATACATTTGAAAACATCAATGATAGTTCAGTTATTTCGCCTGCCGACTTGTTTGGTTGCAACACAATCAGTATTGATGAAAACGCTTTTCAGTTAGCATTCAATACTGGGTATATTGATTTGCCTTCCGTGGGCGAAAACGAGTTATTTTTAGTAAAGTTTGATACAACTGATGTCGGAATTGCGACACAATTTGGCGGAAAATATAAATTAATTATTCGATTTGTTTGAGGTTGTTTATGGTAAAATTTGGACCATCAGGTAATGACAAATTATTTTACGAGGAAGGGCACAAATCAACGGCGGAAGCGTTTGAGTGGGTGAAAAATTTAGGACTTGATTTGTATGAGTATTCTTTTGGCCGTGGCATAACTCTTAGTGACGAGACTGCAATTGAATACGGAAAAATTGCAAAAGAATGCGGAGTAGAAATCAGTGTTCATGCACCTTATTTTATAAATTTAGCAAATCCAGATGTTGAATCAATTGAAAAATCTTTTGGTTATATCAATAACTCATTGCAAAAATTAATAATTTTCGGCGGCAAAAAATGTGTTGTTCATATCGGCAGTTGTATGAAAATGACAAGAGATGAAGCACTGAAAAATATTGACTACAATCTTCACAGATTTATGGAGATTTTTGACGAACGCTTTTCAAAAAATGAAATTCTTGTTTGCCCAGAAGCGATGGGAAAGTTTAAGCAAATAGGTACATATCAGGAAATTATTGATTTTTGTTGTATGCATAAGGCGTTAGTTCCAACCTTAGACTTTGGGCACATTAACTGCATTTTGCAAGGACGACTCAACTGTAAAGAAGAATATCGAAAAATCTTAGATTACTTGTTTGAGAAATTAGGGGAGTGCAAGGCAAAAAAATTACACATACATTTTTCTAAAATTGAGTTTTCCGACAAAGGTGAGGTAAAACACTTGACTTTGGCGGATGAAAAATTTGGTCCCCCATTTGAGCCTCTTGCTGAACTTTTGCAGGAATATAAAATGGATGAAACGACTGTTATTTGTGAGTCAAAAGAAATTATGGCGCAAGATGCAGTTAAATTAAAAAATATTTATAAAAATATATAATAGAAAAGTGGCAAACACGCAATTAGTGTTAGCCACTTTTTTTGTTGAAGAATGTTTTGCATAGTAATCATAAAAAAGGGCTGTCCATAATAAAATATTATGAGAGGAAGAAAATGATTGAAAGGTATTTGCCCATTACTGTAGGACAAGCTATTGCAAAACTAAATTTAGCAAAGTTAAAGGAAATTAGGATGAGAATCGGGTATCCTATTGTCGTTGATTACGGTGGGGTATATTATTTGAGTTCAAATGGTGTGACGGACGTAATATCTAAGAGCATAATTTGCGACATGTCAATGATTGATTTCGTAATTGCGCACGCTTGCGAAAACTCTATCTATGCCTATAACGAAGAAATAAAGCAAGGCTTTATAACAGTTGAGGGCGGCATTAGAATTGGGCTTGCTGGAACGTGTGTCAGTGAAAAGGACACAATAAAAACAATTAAAAACCTTTCGTCAATAAACATTAGATTGCCGCACGAAATAAAAGATTGTAGTTTGAAAATTCTTGAATTTATAACTGAACCGCAAATATCTAATACTTTAATTTTATCACCACCCGGGGCGGGCAAAACAACACTGCTTCGAGATTTAGCGTTTCAAATTTCGCAAAGATACATAAAAAACGTTTTAATAATTGATGAAAGAAACGAAATCGCAAACGTTGTCAATGGTTTTTCGCAATATAAGCTAGGAATATTTTGCGATATTATGACGAATTGCACAAAACAATTTGGACTTGAAAACGGCATACGCAGTATGCGCCCCGATGTTGTAATGACGGATGAAATAGCAAACATTGAGGATATAAATGCGGTTTTGTATGCTCAAGGTTGTGGTGTAAAAGTAATTGCAACAACGCATTGTGACAATCTTGAGAATTTGCAAACAAAAAAGGACTTTGAGCAGTTGTTGTCAAATAGGGCATTCAACCGCTATATCGTTTTGTCTTCACGAAATGGAGCAGGAACTATTGAGGGTGTTTATGATAAAAATTTCAAATGCTTGTGTATGTAAATGATTAGTTTGATTTTGTCAGTCCTTGTTATAGCGTGCTCCAGTTATATAGGGTGGGGAATACAAAATTACTATAAAAATCGAATTAATTTTTATGATAATTTAGACAACTTTTTACACTATTTGATTAACAACATCAACTTTTATAAAGATAGCATTAACAAGACTTTAGAAAACTATCTTTCTACGACAAATGATTCAAAATATTTAAAGAATATAATCACTGCATTTATGAACGGGAAAAGTGAATTTGATTCAATTGTTGTGAAAAAAGAAGAAAGACAACTGCTTGCAAATATCTTCAACCACTTGGGAAAAAGTGACTCCGAAAATCAAATTGCTGGGCTTACAAATTTTAGCACGCAAGTGCAGTTTGTTTTGAAAAAATGTAGAGAGGACTATGAAAAAGTCGGCAAAATTGCAACAAAACTCGGGTTTTTGTTTGGGCTTGCACTTGCAATTTGCTTGCTTTAGAGGTGAAAAATGGGAATTGAAATAATCTTTAAAATTGCGGCGGTTGGAATACTTACCGCAATTGTAAATCAGGTTTTGAAATACGCAGGTAAGGACGAAATTGCAACATTGGCAACTCTTGCGGGTGTCATAATCGTATTGTTTATGTTAATTGATATGATTAGTCAACTTTTTGAAAGCGTAAAAATATTATTTTCATTGTAGGCGCAAATATGGAAATATTTAAAATAATTGCCATTGGATTGGTTACTGCAATAGCAGTAATTGTTGTAAAACAGTCTAAACCAGAAATTGCAGTTTTTGTGGGACTTGCTGGCTCGCTCTTGATTTTTTTTGAAATCATCAATATGCTTAGTGACGTGTTTTCAGTTTTCAACACTATAACCACAGAAACGGGCGTGAGCAGTGACCTATTTAGCGTTTTGTTAAAAATAATTGGTGTGGGGTATCTCACTGAATTTAGCGCAAGTTTGTGTGCCGATAGTGGCAACTCATCCATTGCTGACAAAATTATGCTTGGCGGTAAAATCG
>JBNMHN010000033.1:0-11494 GCA_050872805.1 Clostridia bacterium | reverse complement strand
GGGGGGGGGGCGTATAAGAATAGTAGTTTAACATACTATTTTTATACACTTAACTGTTCAAAACAACAACATACCTGTCATTTTCGACAAAAACTGAATAAATTTAATTTTACTGCGCATATTACCCAATCTAAATGTACAAACTATAAAAAATGTGCAATAGGTGGGAGTAGTATGAGAAATCGTGGTAAGGTTTTTCTAAAACTGAATACGCCAAATTTATACGCTACCAGGCATAAGCCTGAGTGGCTTTTTGTCGTTCAGTTTCTTTTCAAATACCTGTCCTCACTATTTGTGCCACACCCAACAAAATGTAGTGTGAAAACAAAAGATCAAACTCAACTTTTCTTAGCAAATCATTTTTTTGCGGACGCCGAAAACGTACATAGGGCGATTGTGCAAAATATTGAAAATAGATATAACAAATGGAGGATATAATTATGAATAAGAAAAATAACTTTAACAACCGTGCTTCAGCAAAACTTCCAATTTTTGCGCTCATTATGTCAGTTCTGCTGCTCGCATTCTGCGCAATCTTTGGCGCAACTTTAGCATTTTCAAACGATAAAAAGAGCGACATTATAAAAGCAAATATACAAACAGAGAATGCCGTTGATGCTCAACAATTTCAGTACCTATTTTTCGCCATTGTGATTGATTTGACAGCGCTCAAAGACGTAGATTTTCTCACTCAACAAGATTTGGATAATCTAATGAATGGAATTGATTCCAACGTTGAGTATTCAGGCTTTGGATCGTATACTTGGAATGGGGAAACATTCGAGCTTGATCCAATGGCAGGCACATATTCCAAGAGTGGAGAAGTTGATTTAAAGTTGTATGCAAGCCTAAATAGCAGTTCATTACAACAAGAAGAAACGAATTTTGACGTTTCTATTTCAAATATTGAGTTTGACTTGTCGGAATTAGTAAAGTATATCGAAAGCAATCTTTCAAACTGTGCCGTCGAGAGCATACATTGTACAAGCGCGGTCGAAATGAATGAGCACGTTGCTAAAGGGGAATGGATATTCCGTGACCCAGTTGTGCCTGAAGAGGAATCTATCGCAACTGTGTTTGATAGTGACGAAACAAATGGTACCCATTTATATGGTTGGGAATTGAAATTTGAATTTGGCGCACTACAAAGTGTCGCTAACCTACCGCTTTGACTGACTTGGTATACAACGGGAATGTCCAAACTGGGGTAGTAAACATCCCAAGCACAAATGGCGCTATTCTCAAATCTGGTAAAGTCACTGCAACCAACGCAGGCGACTATAGCGCAACCTTCGCACTAAAAAGTGGACACTGCTGGAGCGATAACACAAACGATGACTTTACAATCAACTGGTCAATCGCGAAAGCCGAAAATCCTGTGTCAGTGACGTCCATACAAGAGTTGAACTTAAATTATAGTGCAAATGAGCAAATAAACCTCATAACTGCTGCAACAAATGCCCAAGGGAGCATAACGTATGAGTTGCTGAGCCAAACAAAAGAAGGCGTTTCAGTCAATGCGTTTGTGCTTAACGGAACAACCTTGACAGCAGCAGAAAATACCCCCGTCGGGACATATAATTTGTTAGTTAAAGCAATCGCAGCGGGGAACGAGAACTATAATAGTGCAACAAAAAATATAGCAATTACAGTGACTGTCAACAAGTCAAACATAACACCAACCTTGAGTATGAATAATTACATATATGGTGGCATAATCTCGACGCCAACCGTGAGCGGGAATATAGACAACGGAACAGTCACATACTACTACAACACAACCAACAGCACAAAAGACGGAATATTGTGGACAACCGTGACAAGTTCAACATACCTAGACGTTGGTACGTACTATATGTACGCAGTGGTGGGTGAAACCGCAAACTGCAACTCCGCAACCACAAACGTTGTCGAGTTTGAAATCTCAAAAATAACTCTCAACGCCCCAATGAATTTGCGTTGGACTCTCGGCACCGCGAAATGGGACGCCGTGCCAGCAGTAAATGGCATAACAATTACATATAATGTTGCATTGTTAAAAAGTGCCCACATAGGCGTAATTAGCGAAATGAACGGCATCTCAGCAACGCAATGCGACTTCACTTCACTAATCAAAACAACAGGCGCAGGCTCATATACTTTTGAAGTTACAGCAATTTCAAGCAATAGTAGCATCGTCAGTAGTAGTAGCGCCGCAGCCAGCGGAAAACAGTTTGCAACAAAGGTTGTACTAAACATATCTGCAGGCATCCAAAATGCAAGCATCGCAAACGCTAGTGAGTACGTGATTATTAGTGGAGAAAACAACATTCCACTCACCGCTACCACAAATGTCGGCTATACATTCAAAGGCTTCGTCGCAAACAATGCAAGTCTTGAAATCAAAAAGGCAAACCAAAGCAGTGCAACCGTTTCCTGCAATATAGATAAAGTGATTGCAGAAATTGAAATCACAGTCAATTGTGATGTGAACAAATATTCAATCGTATTTGACTCAAATTCCGCTACAAGTGGCACAATGCCGCCAGAGCAGTTTACCTATGACACCTCAAAAGAGTTGCCGACAAACGCGTTCCAAAAAATCGGACACACATTCATCGGTTGGAACACAAAAGTAAACGGCTCAGGTATTGCGTATGAAAACGGGCAAACTATCCTAAACATAACAACAACTAATAATGACGAAATTGTGCTTTATGCGCAATGGAGCGCAAATTCCTACACAGTCACCTATGACGCAAATGGTGGGGAATTCAAATCTTCCAACAACTACCAAGCAACCGCAACCGTCAAATACGGCGAAAAGATTGACCTGATAACAAATCGACGATACGCCGAAAAACAAGGATACATATTTGTCGGCTGGAATACTAATAAAAATGCAACAAATGCACAAGATAGTTTGACAATGGAGGATAGCGACGTCACGCTCTATGCAATATACTCACAAGATACGCAATCACCAGTAATCGCTTCAAATAGTTCAAACAAAACTGTTATGATTGTCGGTATTTCTGGTCTTGCCCTTGTCATAATCGTTGTAGTGTTCTTGGGCTGCTACAGAGTGCGCCGAAAATCACTCGGGAAAAAAAGTTTCGACTCAATCGAAACAAATTCATTCGACCAAGATAAAACAAAGTCACTTGCGCAAAATGTCGGCTTCAAGCAAACGGAAATTAAAAAAGAGCCAACATCTGCACAACCTAAAGCAAAGCATTTGCCACCAAAACCGCAAATGCCCAAAAAGCCAAACGACAAAAACTAAAAAATGACATAAATTACAAAAAAAAATATATATTGAGTCTGCCCGCGCAGAAAGGAGAACAAAATGAAAACACTAATGAACAATAATTTTAGTAAAGGAGCATCAAGAAAAGTCTCTCTACCTTTTCTTGTCTTGTCAATATTTTTTCTTGCATTCTGCGCAATCTTTGGCGCAACTTTAGCATTTGGACATCAAAAAGAAAATGACAATACGCAAATAAAAGATGTGTCCGCAGAGCCTATAAGTTTCTCCATATATATTGGATTGAGTTATATTGAGGGCGATCAAGTGCCTGTACGCGATTGGTCTTGTGTGGATGGTAAGACACTTTATTGTAACGGCAGTGACGGTGGTACTTTTAGACATAATATTTTAAATAATATAAGCTACATTTCAGTAGATTGTTATGATATAGATATTATAGGTGCGAGTGACGATGGCTATTATCTAGTAGGATCGCTTGATTTTGGTGACATACTTACTGAAATTAAGAGCAACACTGGTATTAATGCAACATGGAGTGCGGTTGTGCCATCTTTATTCACGAGTGAAGATGAAAGCCAATCATATGATTTTTATGGCAACAATGCTTTTATGGGTGGTGATGCGACATCGTATAAAACAATTTCTTTAAATGACCAAGAGCTTGATCTCGAAGAAAACCAAATCCTTGCGCGTAAATGTCGCATAAATAAAGAAACAGATTACATAACATTTGCACCTGGTAAAGGTTCGAAAAATGTATTAGCATTATATATAGTAGGGACTAATGGTTCTTCGATTTCCGAAGTAAATGTAAACATAAGTAGTGATACTTCAACTCCATGGGGGACTGTGAGTGCTACTACTGCTAAGGTGTATGGGGGGACAACTATAAGTTGTGACGGAAATAAACTCTATGCAAATGGCACCCTCATCGCAACTGCAACGCCTAATGCTCCCGATGATAATTATTTTTATCAATTTGATAAGTGGACATACGGCTCCTCAAATACAACTCTAACTGCAAGCGGTGTATCAGCGACAAGTAATATGACATTCAAGGCAAAATTCAAGCATGTAGCAAAGCTTACCAATACTGAGGCTAGCGGTGTGGCAGAATTTGGACTTTACATAGATTTAAACGGCAGGAGTTTGAGCAATGTAACAAGCATCAATGTCTCTGCAGACCATTATTGGTCTCTTGGATCAAGAAGTGATACGGATCACCCAAGTGGGACTTTCAATTCACTAGGTAATACCATGCAAATTCCGGGTTACTCTCCAAAAGGGGATATGATATATTGCTTTTTGGGTAATAGTTGGACTTGGCTTGACGACGCAGGCTTAAACCCTGTTGGACGCACTTATTATTCAGGGCTTGGCTTGGATGGCTTAGTAGGTGCATTTAGAAGTCAGGGTGTTGGATATGCTAAGTCAATTGATGTAGTGTATGGCGCAAATAGCGGTACGATAATTAATTCTGACGGAAGTTATTATGTTAGTGGTGAAGACAAAATTGGTCCATTGAAAGAAATCGTGCCTCCGGAAGGTTCTACCTACATTTTCGGATGCGTACTAAGAATTAATTGGGCAACAGAACGTACTGTTTCATTTAATTCAAATGGAGGCAGCAGTGTTAGCCCATCAAGTATAAAAGTCGCGGAAGGCGCAGATTATAACTATTTTAATTTTCCAAGAGACCCAACTAGAACGGGCTATACCTTCGCGGGCTGGTACACGTCGCAAACTGGCGGAACTCGAATTTATGGCAGTACTACCTTTTCGGGTACTAGCAGTCAAACCCTCTACGCCCACTGGACGGCCAATGCATTGACATTTGCCGACCAAACCTTAAACAAAGGCACGTACGGAACAGCATACACAAGCAACGCCTTTCCCGCCGCGAGCAATGGTACAGGTAGTTATAGTTATGCAATAACAAGTGTTAGATGTGACAGCACAACAGTAACCGCAAACAGTGGCAAATACAATGGGCTATCCTTGAATGGAATGAAAATTAGCGGAACGCCAACAAGAGCAGGGACGTATAAATTTGCAATCACCGTCACAGACAACAATAGTGGTGCAACAAAAACCGCCACAATGACCATCACAATCGACAAAGCGAATGGGTATGTAACACTAGATTCAACAACGGATATGTCTTTGACGTACCCAAACAAGGGGACAAAGACAGTAAAAACTAACCACGGTGGAACATTGTCTGTAAGTTCTAGCAGTACAGGTATTGCGACAGTAGCAATAAGCGGAACGACAGTAACAGTAACTGCAGGGACGACAGCAGGAACAGCGACAATAACAGTAAAATGTGCAGCGACAACTAACTACAAAAAAGCGACAGTGACATTTAAAGCTGTTGTTGCGAACGGAACAATTACAATAACGAAAACGGATGGTAATGTAACATACGATGGCAAAGAAAAGACAGCGCAAGTAGCGTCCAATGTAGCGGGAGTAAAGATAGTATACGGAACGAGCACATCATATGGAACAACAGCCGTAGAATCAGCAGTTGCAGGAACGAAATACACGATAGCGAAACGTACGGATGCAGGAAGTGTAACAGTATACTACAAAGCGACAAAAGCCGGATATAAAGACGTAACTGGAAGTGTCACGTTGACAATCAACAAAGCGAACAACCCAATAGCAGTAACAACACCACAAACGTGGAACACAAGTTATAGCACGAGTGAGCAAAAGAAAAGCATAACAGCCGCAACGAATGCGCAAGGTAATGTAACGTACAATATACAAAGCCAAAAGACTGGTAGTACAACAGTAAATAGTTTTGCGCTCAGTGGTACGACGTTAACAATGGCTGGAAGCACAGGTGTCGGAACATACACAGTAGTGATAAGAGCGACAGCAGCAGGAAATGGTAACTACAACAGCGGATATAAAGACATAACAATGACCGTAACAGTAGGGAAAGCGACATTGGGTGTGCCAGGTAATTTGGCTGTAGCCGCAGATGGTAAAGTAACGTGGAATACAGTTACAGGTGCGACAGGTTACCAAATCAGTATTGATAATACAAACTGGAAAACTGCAACAAGTGGTGTAGACTATAATAGTACAATTGTTGCTGCGACTGGAAGTAGAACAGTTTACGTAAGAGCGGTGTCCACAAATTCAAACTACACATCGCCAAGCGGTAATGCATCTAAAACGGTGACAGTTTACCAGTTGACAGTAGAAAAAGGCACAGGTATTGCAAGCGTCACAGGCGCTGGAAAGTATATCAGTGGTAGAAGTGTTACAATCAAAGCGACCGCAAGCACGGGTTATTCATGGTCAAAGTGGACAGTGAATAGCGGTGGTAGTACACCAGCAAACGTGAACGCCGCCAGCACAACCGTAGCAGTCAAAGTCGCAACAACCCTCACCGCCACCGCAACTGCAATCACGTACACAATTAAATACGATGGCAATGGCGCAACAAGGGGTGGCACTGCTAGTTCAACTCACACTTATAATGAAGAAAAAGCGTTGACCGCAAACGGGTTTATATTTGCTGGATATAGTTTTGAAGGTTGGGCAACTAGTGCTAATGGGAGTGTTGCATATTCAAATAATGCAAAAGTTAAGAACTTAGCAAACACGCAAGGCGCAACGGTAACGCTTTATGCAAAGTGGACAGCAAGTACATATTCTGTAACAATCGACCCTAATGGCGGTAAGTATAACAACAATACTAGTACGACTACTGTAAGTGGGACATTTGCAGGAAGTACAACGATTGCCGACCCTACAAGAGATGGATACACATTTGCTGGCTGGAAGTTGGATGGTACTGGGAGTTTCCCACGTACTGTAGCAACCGTAGTTGGTAATTATACGTCATCAATAAAAACAGACACAACTACGGGTATAAATTATACAAATTACATTATGGATTATACTGGTAATGGAAATACATACTATCCAGCACTCATATTCCCAAATTATAATTTTACAGCGGGTAAAACCTATGTATTGACAGCGTTGATTAGAAAGAACGAGTTCACAAATACACAAATGCAATTGCGATTTGGTAGGATTGTAAATGACTATTATGCCGGCAACACATTTGTAGATATAAGTAGTGAATCTGGTTGGCGATTATTGAGATTGGAAAGGACATTCGATGCCTCATATACTATCAATGGCAATACATTTACAACAAAGCCATGCGTTGAATTTAGGTCTGGTAATTACAAAACAAGTGGTATACATTATCGTATTGATTTTGATATTGCATACATAACGGTCACCGAAAAAGGAAGTAGTGCAACAGCGTTACCTAATTATTCATATAATAATTTCAAATTTGGGACGGGAAATGCCACACTTACAGCACAATGGTTGACTAATGTAACAGTTCCAACAGCAAACAACAAAATCTATACTGGCAGTGAAATAACTGGTATAAATAATATCCCAAATACTGATTATGCAACGCTAACAAGCGGTACATACAAAGCGAAGAATGCAGGCAACTATTCAGCAACCTACAAAATAACGAATAATTGGTGCATATGGGCAGACGGCACTAATGGCGCGAAGACTATAGAATGGAGCATAGCAAACGCGACTCTTTCAGCGCCAACGGGATTGAGTTGGGATGTTGGGACTGCTAAGTGGAACGCAGTTAGTAAAATAGGCGATGTAACTGTTACGTACAAAGTCCAATTATACAAAGGAAACAACACGCAAGGCGATGCTGTGACTATAAGTGCAATTAGTAAAGACTTTGCAAGTGTCATTAGAAATGCAGGGACTGGAACATACGCATTCACGGTTCAAGCTATTTCAAGTGATACTAAAAATGTTAATAGTAGTAGCGTGAGCGCTAAAAGTGGAAACCAATTTGCTGTAAAAATCACGATGAAAAATGGAACTGGCATAGCAAGTGCTAAAATCAACAAAGACTCAAGTTATGTTATGATTAATGGCGAAAGTGACATAGCACTTAGTGCGACAGCGAGTGCTGGTTATACCTTTAGTGGATACACAAGTAGTAGCGCAAAGGTTACCATAAGCAGTGACAAAGCATCATATTCAACAACTGCGCAAGATGCTGAAGTAATAATCACCGCAACTGCAACACAAAATAGCATTCAAATAACAATGACATTTAATGTTGCTGTTAATGGAGATTATATAGTTTACATTCTTAACGCAGATAGACAACCAATTTATCAATTTGTGGCAAGCAAAGGCACGTCACAAGCAAGTTTCACCTATAAAGCAACGCAAGAGTTCACAGTACTGATTTTCAGAATAATGGATTTGCAAGCAACAATAGGTGATGAAAAAACCTCAAAGAGAACGTACTCAGTTACAGCAAGTACAACAATACCGGTAAAAATAACCAGTATTGATCAGAAAATGAACAACTGGGCATCTACTCGTAGAGAAACAAGTACAAGCGCAAATAGCGCTTCCGTAAGCAGTATTTCTTTGAAAGAGGACGAGCAAGCGGAAGTAGTTGCAAATGACATTGAAGTCAACGAAATTAATACATTCGTTTCAGACGAGGTGGAATTTAACAACAACAATGATATTAACAATAATGAAGCCGATAATGCAATTAATTTCATTAATAAAAACTATGAGAGCCTACAAAGTGAAGTTAATGAAGTTGTTGATGAAAGTGAAGTAAGAATTGAAGAAACAGAAATTGATTTTTACGATGTTACAGCAACAAGCGAATCGTTCAAAGCATTTGATGAAACCGATTTTGATGACAACTCGAAAAGAGAAAATGAAAATTACATTTTGGGGTTATGTGATGCACGTTTACCTAAGGAATACGAAAGTATGTCTTTAGTGAATAATGAAAACGATGCAAGAAATGCGGTTTTTAGAATATCTAAATTGTCAAAAAGATTGCAAATTCTAGAGCTTTTTACAAGGCTATTAAATGCTAATATCAACTAAAAAAAAGATAGCAAGAGATGAAAATCCTTGCTATTTTTTTAGTTCCAAAAGCTTCTATGTAATTGAATTTAATAACATTTCTTTCACATAATTGCAATTGCTCTTCTATTATAAATAATTTAACAAATAAGTAGTGGCACACATACAATGTTAAGAGGTAAAACATATGTGTGGAATAATAGGTTACGTCGGCGCAAAGTCCGCAAAACAAGAAATATTGCAATCACTCCAACTGCTTGAGTATCGTGGTTACGACTCCGCAGGGCTCTGCTGCTTTGAAAATGATAAACTGAAATTGATTAAAAAGAAAGGTAAAGTATCCGCCCTTATTGCTGCATGTGAAAACGAGTTCGCAACCGCGCACTGTGGCATCGGGCACACCCGTTGGGCAACGCACGGCGACCCAAGCGACAAAAACGCGCACCCGCACTTGAGCGAAAACAACACCATCGCAATCGTACATAACGGAATTATTGAAAACTTCGAGTTGCTAAAAGGCGACTTGCAAAAGCGCGGCACGCGTTTCCGCAGCGAAACCGATAGCGAAGTCATTGCGCAACTTCTGCAAAAAAGTAAATGCGAAAGCGAACTCAAAAAGGTTCAAGAACTCTCAACTCTCCTAAAAGGTTCATATGCAATCGCCATTTTGTTCAAGGAACTAAACAACCAAATTTTCGCAATCAAAAAAAATAGCCCCCTAATTTTGGGTAAAGCGAGCGACGGATTCTATCTCTCAAGTGACGTAAATGCGCTTATTGGCAAAACAAGCGAGTACTACGTAATGCAAGAAAACGACATAATCTGGATAGACAACCACGACGTCTATTTGTTTAACAACAACTTGCACGCCAAAGACATCGCTTATCAACCACTCACACTAACCACGCAAGACATCTCACGCGGCGCGTTTGAACACTATATGCACAAAGAAATAATGCAAGTTCCGCAAGCAATCGACCTAACGATGGCCGAGTTTGAGCCAATGCAAAATCCACTCACGCGCATTCCAACGGAACTCATCAAATCCGCCGAACACTTTAGTATCATCGGCTGCGGAACCGCCTACAACGCAGGCAACACAATATCCTATTATGCCCGCCAGCGCGACATCTTTGTAGATTGCTATTACGCCAGCGAATACCGCTATGAAAAGTTTTTGCCACGCAAAAACGAAGTATGTATCTTCATCAGTCAAAGTGGCGAAACTGCAGATACCATAGAAGCGCTGAAAAAAGCAAAGGAACACAATATTCCAACAATTGTCGTCACAAACGTTGCAAGTTCAACGCTGAACAAGCTCGCCGACAACATCTTGCCAACCAAAGCAGGTCCCGAAATCGCTGTCGCCTCAACAAAAGCATATAGTGCGCAAATAACAGCGCTCTACGCATTCATTGACTATGTCTATTGCATAAAAAACAGCATAAACTGCCGCAGTTGTATCCTAAAGGACAAATTGAAAGACGTCTGCGAAAAATTAAAGGCCTACGACTTCTCAATAATAGACAACATCGCAAACCAACTAATAAACATTGAGCGCGTGTTCTTCATCGGGCGCGGCGTCGACTTCGCAACCAGCCAAGAAGCCTCGCTAAAACTAAAGGAAATCTCCAACATCCACAGCGAAGCGCTGTACGCTGGCGAACTCAAGCACGGAACGCTCGCCCTAATCGACGAAAACACCGTCGTCATCGTCATTGCGACGCAAAAGGAATTACTTGAAAAAACAATCAATAGCATCTACGAAATCAAAGCCCGCGGCGCAAAAGTAATAATGCTCACGCAGTTTGAAGTGTCAATCGACGCCGTCGACATACTCATACCGCTCCCACCAACCGACCAAATGCTTATGGCGGAAGTCTCAATCTTCCCGCTGCAAATGCTCGCCTACAAAACAGCACTCTATAAAGGGCTTGACCCCGATAAACCCCGCAACCTCGCCAAGTCTGTCACCGTTGAGTAGGGGGCAGTAAAATAAAAATTCTTATTAAGAAGTTAGCGCAAACATAGAATTTATGTATCAATTTGAAAGTCTTATTCGCAAGGACGAATGAGACTTTTTTTGTTTTACAACTATTTTCTTGATATTAAGTAGAGGAAACGGGTTGAATTTCAACCCGTTTTTTGTACTTAAAAAGTATTTTTCTATTAAATAATGCACTAAATAATGAAAAATTTATATAATTTTCTAAAAAAAATGGAAAAGGTATAAAATTTTCTAAAAATCGACAAAGTGGGCGAAAGTGGCATAAAATCTATGTTTTTGCGGGGTCGACACACACGGGTGCAAAAGAAAATGAG